>NVXK01000021.1 GCA_002733905.1 Robiginitomaculum sp.
ATCTCGACGGCGACGGTGATCTCGATGTTGTCACCGCCAATCACTTTGCAGATGATGTAACTGTCCTTCTCAACAATGGGGACGGTACATTTGGGGCCCATGTGTCGTACGGTGTTGGTGATGGCCCGGTTGGTTTATCGCTCGGTGATCTTAACGGAGATGGCAAGGTTGACATCGCTGTTGCCAATAGTTTCTCTGATAGCGTGAGCGTGTTGATGAACTTGGGCGCCGGCGTATTGGCGCCTGCTCAAGACTTTCCATGCGGTGATAGCTGCCAGGATGTAGCAATCGGTGATCTCGATAATGATGGGGATCTCGATTTGGCGGTTAGAGCCCGACAATCTTCAAGTCATGTAAAATCACTGATTTTGACGCATACACTGAACAACTGGGTAAAAGAGTAGCACAATGCAAGCCAATATCATTCTTTCGAAAACCTTCACTTTTGAAGCAGCGCATAGCCTTGATTTAAAAGACGGTACCGATTTGGGCTATAAACGCTTACACGGGCATTCTTTTACGGCTACGCTTTCTATTAAAGGCCCTAAGTCTGAGATTGATGACTGGTTAATGGATTTTGGTTCATTTGCGCCAACAATAGAGCAGTTGAAAGACAAACTTGATCATGCTTTCCTTAATGAGCTTGTAGGGCTTAAGTCGCCAACACTGGAAAACATGTGCGCTTATATTTTTGATCTCGCCTCAAAGTCTTTGCCAAATTTATTCGCAGTGGATATTGCAAGAATAACATGTGGCCAGAATTGCCGTCTGGAAGTCGGCTAGTTGGATAGTCGGCTGCTCGGGAAGATTTCATCAAAAATTCCTTTTTAAACATCATAATTATCTGCTAGCCTTATAGTACAAATGCGCTTTGTTGTATTTTCGTGAAAGGCTCGCGAGTAATGAATGATAAAACTAAAACAGATATATCAAGCCCATATCTGGATTGTTTTCAAATGCAATCGCCTGCGCCGAAAATCGTACCGGGTAGTTCTCGCCGTAAATGGATGGACGAGACAGGGGGGCGTTTTGCTTATAGATGCTTGCCGTTAACGATGGCCAACTCGACAGGCTGGGATATTCTTTGCCCCTTTGATATTGAAATCGCATGGAATGGCGGCAAAAATATCGAAGATTTGAAAATCAGCTCTCCCATATTTGGCGCACATGTACCAGGCTTTGCTCTTTCCCATTTTAGTTCTGGTATAGCAACATTCCATACGGGGTATTTATTTCGTACGCCCCCTGGATGGGCTGTTATGTGTACGGGGTCACCGAACCAACCCAAAGACGGGATATACGCGCTCTCGGGCCTTGTGGAGACTGATTGGTTGCCATTCCCGTTCACCATGAACTGGAAGATGACCCGCCCTGGTGTAGTTAAGTTTAAAAAGGGAGAGAGTTTTTGCTTTGTGACCCTGGTGCAACACATGCGCCTAGAGAATACGCAGCCAACAATCCGCGACCTTGATAAGGAACCTAAATTTAGAGATGACTACATGCTCTGGCAGTCCTCGCGTGCTGATTTCCTCAAAAAGCTAGGCGCTAAAGATGAGGACACGGTCACAGCAGGTTGGCAACGCCACTATATGCAGGGTCATGATAGCTCAGGTGAAAGCACGGACACAGATCATAAAACAAAACGACGTTTGAAAAAACCTGTGAAAGAATAAACGCATGGGTATGAGGAAGGGGGCATGAGGGAGAGGGTATGGTGAAATGCTGCAAACACTAAAACTGCTATTACCTGCTTTGATTCCGTCATGGCGGTTTTTTGATACGATAGCACCTTCGCCGCGTATTGAATTCCGTTTGCTTGAAAACGAAAACCAGAAGGCTGATATTTGGCAGGAATTCCGTCCAAGGCCTGCAAACTTATCAATACTTACAATGTTAAAGCGTATGTTCTGGAACCCATATTGGAACGAGTCCCTGTTTTTAGTGAGTTGTGCTGAGCGGATAATCAATAATCAATCAGAACAAAGTCGAAGGCATAGCAGCCAAGAAATATTCAGTCGTATTCAGTGCGAACTTGAGAGAGAGCGTACTGATGTGACAACGACACCTTATTTGCAATTCAGATTGGTGTTCGTTCTTCGCAATGATACACAGATAGAACAACACATTACCTATATTTCTGCATTGCACAATCTTGGCGTAGAGGCGTCATGATGAATATGGATGTTGCCATTCGTGTCACTGAGATATTGCTAGCGCTCGCGTTTTTGCAACAAAGTGTAGAGCATCTCGTTGCGGCCAAATACGAGCGTACTTTATTCGCACTTCGGATTGTCCTCAGCCTGCTCCTCCTGTTTGGCATTGCAACACAATGGGTATCTTTGTTGTTGGTTGTTCTTGGGCTCTTCGTGCTTAGGCGGTTTCAAGGGCCGTATAATGGGGGGAGTGACCGTATGAGCTTGCTTATCCTTTGCTGTTTATGTGGTGTATTGTTTGCACCAACAGATCAGTGGCGAGAATATATTTTTGGGTATTTAGCGCTACAACTCGTATTGTCATATTTCATCTCAGGATGGGTCAAGATCACAAATTCAGAGTGGCGCAATGGTCGTGCACTCCAAGATGTGTTCCGCTTTTCTGCTTACCCTGTTAGCGAGGCATTAAGGGGGTGGGCACGTTATCCACGTTTGCTTTGCTTTATGTCGTGGATGGTTATGATGTTTGAAATATTATTCCCTGTGAGCTTACTTACACAGTCGTCACTTATTGCTGCTCTTGTGATCGCCGCAATATTTCACTTTGGGAATGCTTGCTTGTTTGGCCTCAACCGATTCTTTTGGGTTTGGCTCGCGGCGTACCCCTCTATATTATGGCTTCAAGACCGTATTTTTGGCATGTAATTTGATGTAAAATATAGTTCCTACACATTGGCGTGTATTGAAACAAAGGCATGTATAAAAAAAAGGCTGGTTATATGTGGGGACATAACCAGCCTTTTTTTGAAGGGTCTTATTTAACTTTGATCGGTAAAATACGGTGGTGTTGATGTGGGCCAACAGAACCGAAAGGTTTAATATAGACATGTGGGTCTCTATATTAAACGACATAAAGACGCGAGCCTTCATGTTTGCCTTGATCCTTATATGCACTCATTGCACAAAATGTTTAAGTACGAATTTGCTTAACGGTGTTAATGTCAGCGTATGCATTTGAAAACAAACAATTATTTCAAGTGTTGATTTTTGTCAAATTTAATAATGTAACATTGCTATGTAGTATACTATTTATTTGTAACGGTGTTAAATCTACAAAATGATAGAATATTGGATATCATATCTATTTTAGATTAGCATTTATGAGGGAAATTGCTGTGAGGACAGTTTTTTGCCTTACGCCTTCGCGCCCTATATTCCCAAATCTTTTAGTGATTGTGATTGGTTTGTTTCCACGCGTGATGATGCCAAAGCACACCATGCCGACAGGTTTGTCTTTTGATCCCCCTGTAGGGCCTGCAATGCCTGTGACAGAAACAGCGATGTCCGTACTTAACATATCTCGTGATTGTTGAGCCATTGCGCCAGCAACAGGCTCGCTAACGGCGCCGTAAAATTCAAGAATTTCTGGTGGTATGCCAAGCAAGTCTATTTTTGCTTGATTGGAATAGGTGATAAGGCCTCCCATAAATACGGATGATGATCCTGATATTTCTGTGAGGGCTTTGCCAATCCAACCGCCGGTACAACTCTCCGCAGTCGCTATTGTCAGGCCCTTCGCAGATGCAACTTTAATGAGCGCACTCGCTTTTTCATATATGAGAGAATTACTCATTGCCCATCTTCCACAAGTGGTATGCGTACATTTGCAATTGCCGTCGCTGCAATGCCTTCTCCGCGCCCTGTAAAACCAAGTTTTTCGGTCGTTGTTGCTTTGACGCTTACACGCCCCAAAGGTAGGGAAAGGATTTTGGCGATTGTTGCACGCATGGCATCTCTATGTGGTTTGATTTTTGGTTGTTCGCAAATAACCGTCACGTCAATATGATCTATTATGCCATTTTTTTCACTTACCAAGTTTGCGGCGTGTTTGAGAAATTGGTCTGAACGCGCACCTTTCCATTTTGGATCCGAAGGTGGGAAATGGTCGCCAATATCACCTTCTGCAATTGCGCCGAGTAGGGCGTCGGTGAGGGCATGTAGGCCAACATCTGCGTCGCTATGACCTTTCAGAGAAAAGCCCGCTTCAATTTCTACGCCGCACATCCACAAAGAACGACCCTCGCAAATTTGATGCACGTCAAAGCCCGTTCCACTTACAGATATCAGTGTTGTATTTTGCATAAAGTCATTTTCATAAGTCAGTTTGATATTGGCTTCATCACCTTGGCACATTTTGATAGAATATCCATTGTGTTTGGCAAGGGCTATGTCGTCAGCAAAACTGTCTGTATCTCTAATATTGCTATAAGCATCAAAGATATCTTGAAACCTGAATCCCTGTGGCGTTTGCACCCGTACAATTTTATCTCTGTCCACCGCTTGCCCGTCTATTGTCTTGAGGGCGTCAACGATAGGCAGAACAGGGACGCTTGCTTGATGCGTCGTTAGTGCGGAAATTACATGAGCAATTGTATCTTGTTTAAGAAATGGACGTGCGGCGTCATGGATAAGAACATAGTCTGGTGCATTTGAGGATTGAGAGGCGAGGTCTTTAAGGCCCGCTTTCACCGACGCTGTACGTGTTGCACCTCCGTGAACTGTCCGAATGTGATTGCCAATGCCTGAAATTGCTTTTTGAAGGTGAGCTTCGTCATCTGAATGAAAAACCACGATGATATTACTAAAGTCTCTAAAACATTTGAGCGTTTTGGTCAGGACGGTTTCGCCGTTAACTTTAAGGTATTGTTTTGGGGTGTTGTCTGTATGATTTTTTGAGCGTGCGCGATTGCCGCGACCTGCTGCCACAATCAGTATGGCTATTTTATCATTTTTTAGTGATGAAATATTGTGCATTGGTGTTTTACCCTTTAAAGACACTTATATGAGCCAGCAAATTAAAATCGGCAAGCATAAGTTAGTGTCCAATGTATTGGTTGCGCCTATGTCGGGCATTAGTGACCTTCCTTTTCGCCGTATGACCCAAAGTTTTGGGCCAGGATTGGTGATTTCTGAAATGGTTGCTAGTGAGTACCTCGGAAAAGGCCAACATGATACAGAACGTAAAGCGGCTGGCGCAGGCATAATAGATCCTTTGACAATCCAACTTGTAGGCCGTGAAGCGTATTGGATGGCCGAAGGCGCAAAGTTTGCCGAAGGCGCAGGGGCTGAAATTATTGACATTAATATGGGGTGTCCGTCTCGGCGTGTCACATCTGGTCTGTCTGGCTCTGCGCTTATGCGTGATCTTGACCACGCGCTGACACTGATTGACGCAACGATTAATGCTGTCAATCTACCCGTGACCCTTAAAATGCGCCTTGGTTGGGACAATGACAGTTTAAATGCCCCTGAATTAGCAAAACGTGCAGAAAACGCGGGCATTCAAATGATTGTTGTACATGGCCGTACTCGTTGCCAATTTTATAAAGGGTCTGCGGATTGGGCGGCGGTAAAACCTGTGAAAGAGGCGGTGTCGATACCTGTTTTTGTCAACGGTGATATTTTAGAGAGTGCGGACGCAGTGACTGCGCTGGCGCAATCCGGTGCAGACGGGGTCATGCTTGGGCGTGGTTTGATTGGTGCGCCTTGGCGTATTGCGAATGTAAATTCGGTGTTACGCGGCGAAGCGATTACGCCAATTTCTGCTAAACATGCATTTGAAACAGCAAAAGCTCATTATGCAGACTTAATTGATTTTTATGGGCAAGAGCAGGGGTGTCGTGTCGCACGTAAACATTTGGCAGGATATGTAGAACATGCACCTGTTGAATTGGATTTGAGTCTTCGTGGCCAGTTAAAATCAGATATTTGCCGCATCAAAGAATCACAAAAAGTAGTTGAACTTCTTGAGCAAATTTATCTTGCGCCTGAAACGCTTAAACAAAAGGTTGCGTAATGGAGTGGGGTGAAAATTCAATTGCAGAAAACCTGCCTGACCCGTTATTTATTCTCGATAGTCTTGGGAAAAACATTAAATGGGTTAACTCTGCGTGTGAAGCGTGGCTAGGGCGTTCATGTGCTTCCATCGTCGGGAGGGTGTTGATAGATATTTCCAGCGATTTTACACCTATTTGCGAAAATATGATCTTAAATCCAGATCCGAATACGACACTACGTGGTTATGATTTGGCCATTGCCTTGCGTGGTCAAAATACTGGCGTTTTTAACTATCAGGTTTTCCCCTCAACACATGGGCAAGAGGGGGGTGGGCGCGCTCTCTTGATAAATATTCAAGCCATGAAACCACCATCGGCTGAATCTGCGGACGGGTCTGTAAACATGCTCGGGCGTATGCTGGCGCACGAATTGAAAAACCCGCTTGCGGGTATACGCGGCGCAGCGCAATTGCTAGAAGTCGATTTGCATTTAGCTGATGATTTAGAGCTTACAGAACTTATAAAAACAGAAGTCGACCGTATTAGCCGTTTGGCCGACAGTATGGAAAATTTTGGCAATACAAAGAGTCTCACGCCTGAAAGTTTCAACATACATATGGTTTTGCGTAAAGCGGTGCTCCTTTTCAATAATCAAAACCATGAGGGGGTCAAAATTATCGAGAACTACGACCCGTCATTACCTATGGTGTTTGGTGACCGTGATGCACTGATGCAGGTCATGATTAATCTTATTTCGAATGGGATCGAGGCCGTAAAGGCGATTCGTAGTGATGGGCGTATTGAAATTTGCACAGGTTTTCGTACAGGGATGAAGCGTCGTACGAAAAGTGGGCGCAGTTATGCCTTGCCAGTCGAAGTCCGTATTATCGATAATGGTCCCGGTATAAATCCGACTATTCGCGAGCGGATTTTTCACCCTTTTGTAACGAGCAAGGCGAATGGACAAGGGTTAGGTTTGTCCCTTGTGTCCAAAATCGTGTCCGAACACGGCGGAATTATTGATGTGGTTTCAGAAACAGGCCGCACAGAGTTTTCAGTGTTATTACCTATAGAAAATTTAAATGATGAGGCTTCATATGCGTGAAGATAATAATACGGTCTTATTGGCCGATGACGATGCAAGTGTTCGTTTTGTCATCAGCAAATACCTCACCCGTGCGGGCTTTAAAGTGCGGGCAACGGACAATGCACAAACGCTTATGAAATGGGTGAAGGCAGGGGATGGTGATGTTGTTTTGACCGATGTACATATGGATGCAGATGATATCTTTAATTTCATACCTGCGTTAAAAACGGCGCGCCCACGGCTACCCATAATTATCATGAGTGCAAATACGAGTGTCGCAACAGCTTTGAAGTCTGGCGCATTAGGTGTTTTCGAATATATTCCCAAGCCTTTTGATTTACACCATGTAGAGAAAACCCTTCAGCGTGCTCTTGGGAGTGTTGAGAAAAACGGGCAAATACGCTTGGCAAATAAACATACAAAAATAGAACCCATGATTGGTAAATCAATCATTATGCAGCCTGTTTTTAAAGCTATTTCAGATTATATGTCCTGTAAATTCCCTGTTTTTATCTATGGTGAAGTCGGCACGGGTAAATCCCATACGGCAACGCTTTTACATGAGGCTGGCGAGCGTTCACAGCGGCCATTTATTATGTTTGATGAGTATGATTGCGTCCAAGATATCTTGGACGCTGTTGGGAATGGCGATTTGTTTGTAGATCGTGTGCACGAACTTACAGATATGCAGCAAACCATGTTATTGCGCCTTGTGGAACGAAATGAGGCAAAGAGTGATGATATTGCGTTTCGCGTCATTACCACAGCGAACCTTTCTCCTGAAAAACTAAAAGATACGGGAAAAGTCCGTGATGATTTATTCTATCACATTGTTGGTGGTGATATTGCACTGCCACTGTTATCTCAACGCAGTGGCGATATTGCTGAGCTTGCACAATATTTTTTAAGTCAAGCCTCGCCTACACAACAAAAAACGATAAGTAAGTCTGCGTTGAAAGGTTTGGAGGATTATCACTGGCCTGGAAATGTGCGGGAACTCAAACGTATTATACAAACAATTGCACTAAAGTTTTCAGACGTGGTCATTTCTTCTGAGATATTAAGCGGCATTTTGCCAAAATATGGAATGGCTGAAAATACGCTTGCCTCAGATATACAAAGTTTTGAGAGCATACGCACAGCCTGTAAAGCCCTCTTAATACAACATACGGCCAATATAACAGAAGGTGAGCCAGTCTCCTTAGAGCAAACGCCTTATGTTTGCGCACTTTCATGGGTGGAAAAACCTTTGATAGAAGAGGCATTAAGGATGACGGGGGGTAATAATTTACGTGCCGCCGCGATACTTGGCATTCATAGAAACACACTGCGTACAAAAATAAAGACCCTGAACATTACAATAAAATAATGTTTTAAGGCTGTTTGAGAATAAGATTTGTTGATTTGTTGCAACACTGTGGTAAATACATCGCAATGAAGGTCTCACCAAAACTAGAAACTAAATTTGTAAGTCATCGGGTTTTTCGTACTGCATTTTTTGGTGTATTATTTATTTTGGGTGCTGCCCTTGCGGCTATAGGTGCATTATTCGCACTTTCTGGTAATGAAACGCAAACGGAAACAGCTTTACCGGCACTGCAACTTAACTTGCTTGTTCTTGTTATTCTTGGCGCGTATTTGCTTTCTCGTTTGAAAGTCGTTTTATTTCCGGCAATCGCAGGAGAGAGTGTTCCGCATCTCCACAGACGTTTCATATTTATCTTTAGTCTTGCCGCCCTTGTCCCAGCCATTTTAACGGGGTTGTTTTTTACAGCTTTAATGAACCGCAATTTAAATGATATTTTTGGGCCAACAGTAAGCCAAACCATGAAGACGTCTAAAGTATTATCATCTCTCTATTTTAGGGAAGAAATAGATGAAATTGGGCAGGGGGTTTATAATCTTGCAGATACGTTGAACCGTGCAGAGGCACAGCTTGAAAACCGTATTACTTACACAGCTTTTTTGATTGCTCAGGCCGTCATACGAGAATTTCCAGCTGTATATGTTATTGATCATGAAGGGCGTGTGCTTGCTCAGGCCGAAGGGCCTGAACCGCCAGAATATGTATTGCCAAGCATGGAAGCTTTCGACGGCACTCTTGATGGCTCCGTTGCTTTTATTACGCGACATGAAATCGATTATATCGGCGCGCTTTATAAGTTGGAGAACTATGATGACGCTTATGTTTATACAGGGCGATATTTACAAACAGGGGTGTTATCTGCGATTAAACAGATTGAACAGGTAGAAAAATCCCTCGACAAATATTCTGGCAATGTTGAAACACTCAACCGCGTTTTTCTTTTTACTTATATTGAAGTGGCATTACTTATTTTGTTTGGAGCGATATGGTTAGCGCTTTTTGTTGCCGACAGAATCGTATCCCCACTTGGTTCAATGGTGAATGCTGCTGAAAAAGTGCGTGCGGGTGATTTGACCACACGGATTAATGTTACGGGGGTCTGGGATGAGTTAAGTGATTTGGCAAATGCTTTTAACCGTATGACACGCCAACTTTATACTCAACGAGAAGACATTGTACGTGAACATAATATCTCGGAACAGCGCCGAGAGTTTTCAGAGGCCGTGTTATCGGGTGTGAGTGCAGGGGTTGTTGGTCTATCTCCAGAAGGTAAAATTACGGTTATAAACCGCTCTGCTGAAGTTTTACTTGGATTGAGGGCGGGAGCGGTGGTTGGGCATCCATTGGCCAATGTTTTAAACGAGTTCCTCCCCGCATTTACCCGCGCTAAAGACAATTTAGTTCATAGTGCGGACGATCAGGTAAACATTGAAACACCAAATGGTATAAAAAACTTGGATTTGCGTATCTCGTCTTATCAAGGTGATCGTTCAGATACAGGGTGGGTGCTAACTTTTGATGATATGACCCGTTTAGTTGCTGCACAGCGCCATTCTGCGTGGCGAGAAGTTGCGCGACGTATTGCTCACGAGATTAAAAATCCCCTTACCCCCATTCAGTTGTCTGCGGAGAGACTTGAACGTAAATACAAAAAAGAGATTACAACTGACCCAGAGGTTTTTACACAATGTACGCAAACTATTATTCGCCAAGTCTCGAATTTGGGGCAGATGGTTGATGAATTTTCCGCATTTGCACGTATGCCTGCGCCTATATTAGAATTGATTGATTTCAAAAGCCTTATTGATAACGCCCTCTTTGCACAAAGGGTCGCCTTTCCGGATATTGAATTTTTATACGGAGACGTGGATGAAAACGATATAGATGTGCTCTGTGATGAACGTCTGATTAGCCAAGCGCTGACAAATATATACAAGAACGCTGCGGAATCTATTTCAAGAAGGCTAAACGATATTGAAGCTGGTGCTTTGGATGGGTGTATTCGTACAAGTATACGCATTAAAGACAATGTCGTAGAGCTTCATATTGTTGATAATGGTGAAGGCTGGCCTCTTACTGATAAAGATAGGTTGTTAGAGCCTTATATGACAACACGTGATGAAGGATCAGGTCTTGGACTTGCCATTGTTAAGCGTATTGCAGAAGATCATGGCGGCACTCTCACACTCAATTACCGTAAAGATAAAGAAAAAGGCGCTGTCGTAAAATTGTCTTTGCCAAATGCAGGCGTTGACGTCCCCCTTACGTCGCATTCCACACAAAAAATCCCACAAAACGAGGATGAAATATCATGAATTTTGAAATTTTAGTTGTTGAAGATGAGGAAGATATTCGGACATTGATTGCAGGGCTTTTATCCGATGAAGGCTATCCTGTCCGCGAGGCCTCTGGCAGCGCACAGGCTTTAGCCGAATTTAATGCACGTAAACCCTCACTGGTGATTATGGATGTATGGCTTAAGGGGTCGAGCCTTGACGGGATTGAACTAATGGATATTTTCAAAAAAACAGACCCAGACATTCCTGTGATTATTATTAGTGGTCATGGCACTGTTGAAACCGCAGTGGCCGCCATTCGCAAAGGCGCGTATGATTATATTGTGAAACCCTTTCAAAGTGAAAAGCTTTTGATTACGGCTAAACGTGCTTTGGAAGCGGCGGTTTTACGTCAAGAAAACGCAGAATTAAAGGGCCGTGCTGTTACCGATACTCAATTAGTAGGCAGTTCAGCCGTTATCAGTCAGTTGAGACAAAAAATATCCAGGATTGCACCCACGAATAGTCGGGTACTTATTTCCGGGCCATCTGGCGCAGGGAAAGAACTTATTGCGCGGCTCTTACATGACAGCTCTGGACGCGCATCTGGCCCCTTTAGAACGGTAAATGCGGCGTCTATGGTACCAGAGCGTGTTGAGGAAGAATTATTTGGTGTCGAAGACCCTGCTAATGGTACGTTTAAAACGGGTATATTGGAGCGCGCTCATTGTGGCAGTCTCTATATTGACGAAGTGGCAGACATGCCCAAAGAGACCCAAAGTAAATTATTGCGTCTTCTTGTGGATCAAAGATTTCAACGGGTAGGTGGCGAAAAAGATGTGCAAGTCGATGTGCGTATTATTACTTCAACCTCACGTGATCTTGAAAAGGAAACGGCAAGAGGGGCTTTTCGAGAAGATTTATATCACCGTTTGAACGTTATGCCTCTGAGAGCGCCAGCATTAATGGAGAGGCGAGAGGATATACCAAATCTTGTCGAACACTTTATTGAAAGATTAGCCGCGTCCTCAGGGCTTCCCCCACGTAAAATCGGTGATGATGCAATGGCGGCGTTACAAGCCCATGACTGGCCTGGAAATGTGCGCCAACTCCGTAATAATGTTGAGCGTTTACTTATTTTGGCGACAGGTGATCCATCTCAGCCGATTACGCTCGAATCATTACCTGCTGAAGTTTCTGTTGTGCGACAATCCGAAGGCATGCAAAGCCGTGAGCGGATGATTGCCATGCCATTACGGAGCGCACGTGAACATTTTGAACGTGAGTATTTGCAGACGCAAATCGAGAGATTTGGTGGAAACATCTCAAAGACAGCTGCATTCGTAGGTATGGAACGGTCCGCATTGCACAGGAAATTAAAATCTCTAGGGATTACATCTTCAGGAAAATCTGTTTCCGAATAGGGATTTTACCTGTAGAGAGATAATAATCATTAGGGTGGATACATGAATATTATTATTTGCGGGGCAGGACGCGTTGGTTACGGCATTGCTAAAAAGCTCTCTGCCGAGAGTAATGCGGTGACAATTGTTGACCTTTTACCTGAAAATATACAAAATATTACAACAGAGCTCGATGTTCGTGGCATTGTTGGTCATGGGTCGCACCCGGGAGTGCTTAAAAAAGCGGGTGCAGAGACAGCAGATATGATTATTGCTGTAACATATTCAGACGAAGTCAACATGATTGCATGTCAAGTCGCTCATTCTTTATTTGGCACGCCGACGAAAATTGCACGCGTACGCGCACAGGACTATCTTAAAGAGAGTTGGCGCGATTTATATAGTCGTGAAAACATGCCAATTGATATTATTATTTCTCCAGAAATCGAAATCGGCAAAGCAATCTTACGGCAGTTAAACACGCCCGGAGCATTTGATGTTGTCCCGTTTAGTAATGGTATTGTACAGTTGATCGGCATAAATATTGAAGAAGACTGCCCGATAATAAATATGCCAATACATCAAATTGGCGAACTTTTCCCAGGATTGAATGCGACGATTGTCGGTGTTTCACGCGATGATCAATTGTTTGCGCCGACTGAAGATGACCCTCTTTCTGTTGGTGATGATGTGTATTTTGTCGTGGAAACCGCCCACGCAGCGCGTCTTCTGGACATCATGGGCACGGTAGAAGAAAAAGCCCGTCATGTTGTTATTATCGGTGGTGGTAATATTGGTGCTTATGTTGCGCGAGAGCTTGAAAAAGTAACGGGTGTGCGTGTACGTGTCATTGAAAAAGATAAACGCCGTGCAGAAAAAGCCGCAGAAATGTTAAAACGCACAGTGGTTCTCAATGGAGATGCATTGAATGTGTCTATACTTGAAGAAGCAGGCGTAAATGATGCCCAGACAGTTTTATGTCTGACCAATGATGATAAAACGAATATCCTTGCTGGTTTAATGGCAAAATCTATTGGTGCAAAACAGGTGTTTAGTCTGATTAATGATGTGTCTTTTCTCAATATGAAATCTTCGCTTGATATAGATATGATTATTGATCCACGGGCGACGACAGTGTCTTCAATTTTGCGTCATGTACGTAAAGGGAGGATCCTTGATGTTTTTGCTATTGGCGATGGTGCAGCGGAAGTTATGGAGGGCGAAGTACTTGAAACATCACCTTTGGCGGGGCGTACCTTAAAAGAAGCTGGTATTCCTGAAGGCATTGCAATCGGCGCTATCGTTAGAAATGGTAAATTCATGTTACCAAGCCCTGATTTTGTTGTTAAAACGCGTGACCATGTGATTTTATTATCTGAGAAGAATGCGTTGAAACATGTAGAGCAATTATTTCGTGTTAGCGCGGATTATTTTTAACCAATGGCGGTCTCTCGGATATTTCTTTGGTTGGGTTATGGGGTGTTGTTTTTTGCCTCATTGATGTTTTTGACGGCTTTATTTGGTGTTCTGTCAAATGAATTCACCGCCGCAGAAGTTTTCTTTGAACTTAGCTGCCTTACTGGTATTGTTGGCGCAATTATCTCTATTGCAGCACGAAATGCACCCAAAAAAGAGAGTACACGCGAAGCGCTTGTCTTTTTATTCGTGTTTTGGCTGCTCATGCCGTTTGTGGCATGTCTTCCCTATGTGGCGCTACAGAATACGCCTAATCTAGCTTATGCGTATTTTGAGGCCGTTTCGGCCCTGACGACGACGGGGGCATCTACATTAACGGCTGAGAATCTCCCAGATTCTCTATTACTCTGGCGTTCTCTCTTGCAATGGAGTGGGGGCGTTATTGTTGCAATTTTTGCGGTCGTAATATTGGCAGCCTTAAACTTAAGCGGTACGGGGGTGCATCGTTCTCTCCTCTTTACCCTCAAAAAAGGTGAGCTGTTTTCTCGTTTTTTAGAGATCGGGCGCATTATTTCATTTGTTTATTTTGTTATATCCTTCGTCTGTTTCGTATTGTTATCCCTATTCGGGACACCATTATTTGAGGCCTTGTGTTTGTCGTTGAGTGCCATCTCCACAGGTGGGCTAACACCACGTTCAGGGACATTGCATACTTATGTTTCAAACATTGGCGGAATTGTATTGGCGCTAACTTGTTTGTTGGGGGCGGCAAATGTATCCATAATATGGGACGTCATGCGGAGAAGGAATCTCGGCAAGTTTTTTGAGAGTTTCATAAATGTGGAACACAGGGGGACTTTTGTCATTGTTGGCGGTCTCGTACTTGTTGGTTTCTTTTATACGGGATTTGTACATTTACATACAATTATAGTTGAATCTGTCTTTATTGCGACAACGACGGGATTTGACTATCATGTGATTGGTATTGATATACTACCGCCCTCATTATTGATTGCTATCGTGTTGATTGGCGGGTCAGCACTGTCAACGGCGGGGGGAGTAAAAATTATTCGTATGCTGCTTTTGATGCGGCATTTAAAAACGGATTTGAACCGCATGAGCCATCCTTCTCGTGTAATGCCTGTGCGTTTTCAAGGGCAAACGATTGAGGATAAAGCCTTTTTGTCAATATGGATGTATTTCTTTGGCTATACACTTGTTTTTGCATTCGGTATTATTGCTTTGGGTGCGGCTGGCTTGGATTTTACATATGCGGTGTCCGCATGTGCGGCGGCATTGTCAAATACGGGGCCACTTTTAGAAACAACATATCCTGAACTCGCATATGCAGATATGAACCCGCTTGTCTTAACGATTCTTACCATCATCATGTTGCTAGGGCGAATTGAAGTTTTGGCAGCTTTTGCTGTGATATCCCCATCTTTGTGGAAAACTTAATTGGTATTGTGGAAAACTTAGCGGCAAGTTTGGCGTAAAAGCCAATAAATGCTAAGATTTCTGATATTCGCGCTTGCAATTTTCGAGAGAAGTCTCATACGTATTTTTATGGGGTAACAGTAAAAGTAAGGGTTGGACAATAGCATGCCAAGCGAAAAAAAACAAAATCTACAAGATGCATTCTTAAATTCGGTACGTAAAACAAAGACGCCACTGACAATATTTTTGGTCAATGGTGTAAAGCTACAAGGTGTGGTTACGTGGTTTGACAATTTTTGCGTGTTGCTGCGTCGCGATGGGCAAATTCAACTTGTTTACAAACATGCGATTTCTACTATTATGCCATCTGGGCCTGTTCAATTATTTGACTCGGCCGAAGATGAGAATGATTTAGACGACTAAATCTAATAATAATAGGGTCTGGACCCAATAATATGATTGATCTTGAAGTGGTCTTGCAAAAGGCACTCGTAGTACACCCTGTGCGAACAGGGCACCGTAGTAACGTATCTCAGCTAGACTTGGAAGAAGCGATTGGCCTTACCGAAGCCTTGGGCGTGGAAGCAACTGCGTCTGAAATTATAACATTACGTGAAATTAAAGCTGCCAATTATTTTGGCAAGGGTAAAATCGACGATATGGCTGCGCTGATTGCGCAACATGATTTGAAGCTTGTTGTTGTCAACACAACCCTTGCGCCAATTCAGCAACGAAATTTGGAAGAAATTTGGGATGTGAAGGTTATTGACCGTACAGGCATGATCCTTGAAATTTTTGCTTTGCGTGCAGCGACGAAAGAGGGAAGTTTGCAGGTTGAACTTGCACGCCTTGGTTATGAAAAATCGCGTCTCGTACGGACATGGACACATTTGGAACGCCAACGTGGTGGTCAAGGTTTCTTGGCGGGGCCAGGGGAAACGCAAATCGAATCTGATCGCCGTATGATCGACGATAAAATGGCCAAGCTTATGCGTGACCTTGATCAGGTACGGCGTACACGTGCTTTGCAACGGACACAGCGCAAACGTGCGCCTGAACGGGTTGTTGCGCTCGTTGGTTATACCAATGCCGGTAAATCAACATTGTTTAACCGCCTAACAGACGGCAGTGTCTTCGTAAAAGATATGCTGTTTGCAACATTAGATACGACTCATCGTATTTTAAGACTTCCAAGCGGTACGAATGCAGTCATGTCTGATACTGTTGGGTTTATCTCTGATTTGCCTACAGATTTGATTGATGCATTCCGCGCGACACTCGAAGAAGTCAAAGAAGCCGATTTACTCATTCATGTGCGTGATATTTCTGACCCATTATCGGAAGCACGTAAACAAGATGTTCTTGCTATTCTTGATTCTATTGAGGCAGGCCCAAAGCATGATCAGCAAATGATCGAGGTCTGGAATAAAATTGATCTTGTGAGTACCGATGATATGGAGAGCCTGATTGATACCAGTAAGGCTGTGAACCGTGGTGAGCAAAATACGCTGTCCTTTCCAATCTCGTGTATTAAGGGGCTAGGCCTCGATATACTTATGGACGGTATCGAAGAAAATCTATCACAATTTGATGAGATTGTTGATGTGACAATCATGCCGAAAGATTACTCTATTCGCGCATGGTTGCACGAACATGGTGATGTTTTAAGCGAAGAAATTGGTGACGTTGGTCAAACTGTTATGAAGGTTCGCATTCCCAAAGTGAATGTGGGTATGCTGCGTGGTCGTCACCCTCAAATTTTCAAAGACAAGCTTGTCACGCCAGAGGTGGTAGACGGACCAGCGTGGTCACCATGAGAGATTGGCATGAGAGACGGGGAATAGAGACAGGGATGAGTGATTGGCCATATTGGACTGGGCGTTAATGCTCCTGAGTTTTTGCCTTTTGCCAAAGAGCTTCCATTTCATCTAGGCTCATGTCTGACATGGCTCGCTCTGCATTGGTTTCAATATATTGAAAACGTGTGGTGAATTTACGGTTTGTGTCACGCAATGCGTGTTCAGGATCTACACCAAGTTTTCGGGCAAGGTTAGTCACGGCAAAAAGTAAATCACCAACTTCTTCGTGAATGCGGTGTTGAGGTTCACCTAAGGCAAGTGCTTCTGCGACTTCTTCGGCTTCCTCAGTGATTTTAGCTATAACCTGTTGAGCATTAGGCCAATCAAATCCGACACGTGCCGCGCGTTTTTGCAATTTTTCTGCACGCATAAGCGCGGGGAGAGCAGAAGCAATACCGTCAAGAATACTCGCACTGCCTTTTTGACCACGCTCTTTTTCTTTTAATTTTTCCCATTCTAATGTTTGGGTTTTACTGTCGCGTTCACTTTCATCGCCAAAAACATGGGGATGGCGAGAAATCATTTTGTGGACAATCGTATCGCACACATCATCAAAATGAAATTCACCTTGTTCTTTGCTCATTTGTGCGTGAAAAATAACTTGTAGGAGTAAATCACCAAGCTCTTCTTTTAGCTCTCCCATGTCATTTTTATCGATTGCATCACTAACCTCATAGGCCTCTTCGATTGTGTAGGGGGCTATGGTTGCGAATGTTTGTTCAATGTCCCATGGGCATCCCGTCTGTGGATCGCGCAATCGTGCCATAAGGGATTTTAGTCGCTCTATAGGGGTGTCGCCGAGCGCATTGAAACTGGCAATATGAGCGGCACTTTTTTCAGACATAGGTTTTACTCGTCATTTTGGCGTTGTTTTTTTTGCACGAATGTATGGGTTGCGAGCGCGGCGAGTGCGAAAATAGATACGCCATAACATGTCCAAACATAGAATGTATATTTGCCGAAATCTGGAATAATATCCATTATAGTGTCTCCAGAGATATTTTAGTATTAGCCTTGGGTGTATTTTGACGTGTTTGTTTCGCGATATGAATAGCATGTAGTACGCGGTTAATCACAAGCCAGCCAAAGAAAAATGAATAACCAATTGCAAGTAATAATAATGGTATCAGCATTTCAGTCACAAGCCCCGGCGCATTTACTGAGGAAATTGTCGCGCTTTGGTGTAAGCCATTCCACCAATCAACCGAGAACTTGATGATCGGAATATTGATGGAGCCCACCATAGCGACAAGACCCGCAATCCGCGCCGCTTTTTTCTTATCCTCGATTATATTCCAAATGCTCATATAGCCAATATACAGAAATAATAAGATGAGCACCGATGTCATGCGACCATCCCATTGCCAATATGTCCCCCAACTTGTTTTGCCCCAGAGACTACCCGTCAGAAGGGCGAGGGCCGTGAAAACTGCACCAGGTAAAGCACAGGCCTTGGCAAGCTCGTCTGCGAGAGGGTGACGCCAGATAAAGGCAATCAGGCTCGCGCTTGCCATAACTCCATATGCCATCATCGCACTCCACGCGGCGGGAACGTGCACATACATGATACGCACGCTATGCCCCTGAAACTGGTCCTCTGGTGAATGCCAAATGCCAAACCAAATACCCGCAATAATACAGATAAGGGCGAGTATGCCAAAGAAGGGACTCGCAAAGCGCGCGAATTTTTTAAACCGTACTGGATTTGCAAGAATTGAAATCATACCACATTTATTCCATTGTTACATTAAGTGCGGCCGCAGCGGCAGGAATGCCAATGGCGAGCGCGATAAGACTGATACCAGTTAAGGCCTGAAATTCAAGTGCCCCAAGGCCGACATTTTGATATTGCACACTTGCCTCGATCCCGAATATGAGGACGGGGAGGAGGATTGGCACACTTAACAACACCAAAAGAACACCTCCGCCTTTATACCCAACAAGGCAGGCACTTGAAAATGCACCATAACAAATCAGAGCGGGGCTCGCGGCTAAGATGGCAAAAAACAGGCCTGCGCCCAGCCCAAATGAGAGATCAAAAAAGATAACGACGATAGGCAAGCTAAGAAGAAGGGGCAGTATTGATAATACCCAATGCACGCAACACTTTGCCATCACATAAGATTTCAAGGAAATTCCCGAGAGCTTAAGATGAATAAGACTGCCGTCTTGTGCATCTGTTTGAAACAATTGATCAAATGAAAGCAGGAGGGAAAGAATGAGCGCTAGCCAGATCAGTGCAGGCGCAAGAGGGCGGAGTGTCCCAAATTCACCGCCAAGCCCGATGGCGCAAAGCGTAAGAAAGACACAAAAGAAGACAAGCCCATAAAGCCAAGTGCCGCCGGATCTTAGGGCAATTTGTAAGTCGCGTTTAAAGATGGCACTAAAACTATTCATCACCATCCCCTGTTAATGTTAGCAGCCGTGTATTTGTTCCGAGGCGTTTTGGTGCGCCGTGAGAGGCAAGAAGAACACTACCTTTACGCCCCAGATGTTCGTGTAAAAGCTCATGGATAAGTGCTTGGCCTTTTGTGTCCATTGCGGCGGCAGGTTCGTCTAAAATCCACAAAGGAGCATTCGAGATAAGAAGTCTTGCGAGCGCAAGGCGGCGCGACTGACCTGCCGAAAGAGATTTCGCCCGTAAGTCCATTTTGTGAGAAAGGCCCACACGTTCAAGCGTTTTTTGCACGCCAGTATTTGTTTCATAAATAGATTGCCAAAACTCTAGGTTTTCAAGCACGGTTAACTCTGTTTTATGTGCGTCATCATGCCCTTGATAGACCGCATAGGGTGAAGCTTGATCGGTAATATCTTCATCATTCCAAAAAATTGTGCCTGATTGTGGCCGTAAAACACCCGCGCAACATTTAAGAAGCGAGGTTTTTCCTATCCCATTGCCACCTTTGATCCAAAGCATATCTCCCGCAGCAAGCGTGAATGTTAAGTCAGAAATTAACGTAAGGTCTCCTCGTGCAACAGAGAGGGTTTGAAGCTTTAATATTCCCGATTTTAGGTTGGTATATTGCATAATCACGCGTTTACTAACATGGGATTTATTGATACACCAGAACAATGAAATCAAAACATAGAAATCGCCGTTTTTTAAAAGTGTCTTTGTATGCTGCACTCATTATTGTTGGGGCGGGCTTGTTATTGCGTGCGTTGGGAGAAAATAAGCAATTATTTAAAAACCCAAGTGATGTTGTAAGTGTACTTTATGTTCAAGACGAAAAATCAATAAAGGTTGGCGGTCTTGTTGTTCTTGATAGTGTTGAAAAACCTGATGCTCTTAACACTATTTTTTCCGTTGTAAATTTTGAAAATGCAGATGTTAGAATTAAAGCGTTAAACGTGCACTTCAAAGGTGTTCTTCCTGATTTGTTCCGCGAGGGGCAAGGGGTCGTCATTACAGGTAAACTTGCTGATAATGGTGTATTCATGGCTACGGAAGTTTTGGCAAAGCATGATGAAAATTATATGCCTAAAATGCCTGATAGTTGATCAAATTAAAGCACGTCATTGTTTTTACATATATTTTACGATCCAAGCTACGATCCAGGCATAGTCCCGATTTTCAGTGGCGGATTGCCATGTTGATGTGGGGCAACGTTACAATCCGCCTGTCATAATTTATATGACTCCATAATTATGAAGGATAAATATTAGTTTGTGGAGTAAAAAAAGGCCATGAGTGATGATTATTATGCAAATAATGGATATTTCACCCCTTGTAGTTGTGATTTTTTATTTTATTTTATAAGACCTAAATTTCCAGCAGTAAAAATAAGTTTTTTTGCAATAGAATCAAGGGCTTGTATTTCTGATTCGGTTAGACTTCCAAGAAGTGCCTTTTCATAATCTTGTGCAATAGGGAGTACATCGTTACAAATATCTTGCCCCGTTATCGTGAGAGTTATGTCTCTTTGCCGTGCATCTATTTGAGAAGCTGATAGTTTTATAAGTTCCCTTTGTTCTAATGCCCGTAAAGAACGAGACACAGTCATTTTATCGAGTAGAGTATTTTTGCTGATTTCTTTGGCGGTAATTGACGTCGTATTATTTATTACAACCATGCAACGCCATTGATTCATAGAAAGTCCAAAGCGGGATTCATATTCCTGCGCTATCAAACGACTTATTGTTTGCGACAAAATTGAAAGTTTATAAGGAAGGAATTCTTCTAGGTTAAATTTATTCATTTTACACTTTCGTACATATTAATCGGTTTTTTGTATAGCTTGCTTGCTTATAGTAACGATTGTTACTATAAGGCGTTCAAATATACGATTTAATCAATATTAAGGAGCATGATCATGGCTGATTTATTTGAAAACCCGATGGGGACTGATGGGTTTGAATTTGTAGAATATGCAACAAACGAACCAAAAAAACTTGAGGTATTGTTTGAAAAAATGGGTTTTACAAAAGTAGCCAGCCACCGTTCAAAAGATATTATCTTGATGAAACAGAACGATATTAATTTCATTATCAACTCCGAACCTGAAAGTTTTGCTCAACAATTTGCAAAAGAACATGGCCCAAGCGCTTGTGCAATGGCTTTTCGTGTTAAAGATGCTGCATTCGCGTATAAAAGAGCGATAGAGAAAGGCGCAACGGCTTGTCCAACCGAAGCAAACCCTATGGAATTGAATATTCCTGCGATTGAAGGGATTGGCGGTAGCCGCCTTTATTTCGTTGATCGTTATGACGGTGAAAGCATTTATGATGTGGATTTTAAGTTCATTGACGGCTGGGAGGCGTTGATGGCCAAAAATACGACGGGGCTGACATATCTAGATCATCTTACGCATAATGTTTTCAGAGGAAAAATGGATCATTGGGCAGGTTTTTATGAAGACTTTTTCAATTTCCGTGAAATCCGCTATTTTGACATAGAGGGAAAATTGACAGGCCTTGTTTCTAAGGCAATGACGAGCCCCTGTGGAAAAATCCGTATTCCGTTAAATGAGAGTCGTGATGATAAAAGCCAAATTGAGGAATTTCTCAAAGACTATAATGGTGAAGGCATACAGCATATCGCACTTGGTTCGACGGACATTTATGACACTGTCGATCAGTTCACCGAAAACGGGGTGGCCTTGCAAGAAACCAATGAAAATTACTTCAATCAAATTGACGCACGTTTACCCGGCCATAATGAGCCCGTTGAAGAACTGCGTAAACGCTCTATCCTGATTGACGGGGCACCTACAGAAGGCCAAGGTTTGTTGTTGCAAATCTTTACAGCCAATCAAATCGGTCCCATATTTTTTGAGCTTATTCAGCGTAAAGGCAATGAGGGTTTTGGAGAGGGTAATTTCCAAGCTTTATTCGAATCCCTTGAAGAAGATCAGATACGACGTGGCGTATTAGAGGATGTCGAGGCTAAATAAGCGTAAGTTCAATAAGCCGTATATCCCATAGTTAAGCCTGCAATCACATGTAATTGCGTTATACGCCGTTTTTCACGGTGTTTTGATACAATTTAGATTGCAGGGCTTGCATTGCCTGTTATAGGTTTTGCTCGTAAATATTGGATAAAAGGAATTGAAATGAGCACTCCTAACACAACAGATTTCTTCACGGCAAATTTGCGCGACCAAGATGCAGATTTAATGGCGTCAATTGATAATGAATTACGTCGGCAACAAGATCAGATCGAACTTATCGCCTCTGAAAACATTGTCTCAAAAGCAGTGTTGCAGGCGCAGGGGAGTGTCCTGACCAATAAATACGCCGAAGGGTATCCGCGTAAACGTTATTATGGTGGCTGTGAGTATGTCGATGTCACCGAACAACTTGCCATTGACCGCGTCAAAACACTGTTTGGTGCTAAATTTGCGAATGTACAGCCCCATTCGGGTTCACAGGCAAATCAGAGCGTAATGCTTGCCCTCATCAAGCCAGGTGACACAATTCTTGGTATGGATTTGGCTTCTGGTGGTCATCTTACGCATGGTGCGGCGCCGAACATGTCTGGCAAATGGTTTAACGCCATTGCTTATGGTGTACGTCCGAGCGATTGCTTGATTGATTATGACGCTGTAGAAGCTCTTGCGATTGAGCATAAACCTAAACTCATTATTGCAGGTGGTTCTGCTTATTCTCGTGTAATCGACTTTGCACGTTTCAGAGAAATTGCCGATAAAGTTGGCGCTTATCTCCATGTAGATATGGCCCATTTTGCAGGCCTTGTCGCGGGTGGTGAACATCCAAGCCCATTACCACATGCTCATGTCGTCACGACAACAACTCATAAAACATTGCGTGGCCCACGTGGTGGCTTAGTACTTACTAATGACGCCAAGATTGCCAAAAAAATCAACTCTGCAATCTTCCCTGGTCTGCAAGGCGGCCCGTTAATGCATGTTATCGCGGCTAAAGCGGTTGCTTTTGGTGAAGCTTTAACGCCAGAATTTAAAGAATATTGCGTACGCGTAAAAGCAAATTGTCAAGCACTCGCGGGTGCTTTGGTTGACGCAGGTTACGCTGTTATAAGTGGTGGCACAGATACTCATCTTGCCCTTATCGATTTACGCCCAAAGGGTGTGAAGGGTGTTGACGCAGAACATGCTTTGGAACGCGCTAATATTACATGTAATAAAAACGGCATTCCGTTCGATGAAGAGAAATTTACGATCACATCTGGCATTCGTGTTGGCTCCCCTGCGGGCACATCACGTGGCTTTGGTGTTGCGGAATTTACTTTGATTGGTCAATTGAT
The DNA here is from genome assembly GCA_002733905.1 of Robiginitomaculum sp. GTDB lineage: Bacteria > Pseudomonadota > Alphaproteobacteria > Caulobacterales > Maricaulaceae > Robiginitomaculum_A. The sequence continues at coordinate 23,558 of NVXK01000021.1, forward strand.
GGCAGAAGTGCTAGACTCACTTGCGAAGACCCCAGAAGGGGATTCTGAAATAGAATCATCTGTGCGTTCACGCGTTGCAGAACTTACAGCTCGTTTTCCAATCTACCCCGATTTGTAGGTTTTTAAATCGACCATAATATATTAGGTCAAAAATAGGAATGTGATATGCGGTGTCCGTTTTGTGCAAGTGATGATAGCCAAGTCAAAGACAGTCGTCATACAGAAGACGGGCATACCATACGTCGTAGGCGATTGTGTAGCTCTTGCGGTGCGCGTTTCACGACGTTCGAACGCGTACAATTGCGTGAACTTACAGTGATTAAAAAATCTGGTCGTCGTACACCTTTCGAACGAGAGAAACTGTCACGTTCTGTCAATATTGCTCTGCAAAAACGTCCCGTGACCCAAGATCAAATTGAACGCATGCTCACAGGCATTATCCGCAGGTTGGAAAGCTTGGGAAATAGTGATGTTGAATCGGACAAAATTGGTGAAATGGTGATGGAAAGCCTGTCGCATTTGGACAGTGTGGGCTATGTACGTTATGCCTCCGTTTACAAAGATTTTCATGCTGTAAATGACTTTGCAAGTTTTATTGATAAAGAAAAGCTTGCAAGCGAAGGATTAGACGCTAAAAGCCCTGAAACTGATAAAAACCAGTAAACACCCAATACTCAATTAAGTAGGCACGCATGGCAGAACAAGATATTAATACACGCCGCCGCCATTTGGCGCGCCTTTCTGCTGTACAAGCCTTGTACCAGATGGAGTTGGCTGACCAAAAGTCTAAATTTGTTGTGCGCGAATTTAATGACCATTGGTTTGATAATGCGGCTATTTCTGGTGATTTAACGGCTGATCGTGATTATTTCGAACTGGTTGTACTTGGTGTCGTCGCAGAGCAAGAGATTGTTGATGCTGCGATTAGTGCCAAACTGAATGCGAAATGGAAAATAGACCGCCTAGATATTACCCTGCGTGCGATCATGCGCTGTGCAACATATGAAGTTTTGCGTATGTTTGATGTTCCGGGCATTGTTATCATTGATGAATATGTCAGTATTGCACGTGATTTTTATGAAGGTAATGAGCCGAATTTCGTCAATGCCGCTCTCGACAAGCTTGCACGGGAATACCGCACTGCCGAATTCGGGTTACCTGATGCGTTAAATCCTGAAAAAGCAAATAGCGGTGACGCGGCGTAAATGGGTGAATTTGAGTTTATTGCTAATTATCTTGCCAAGATTGCAGGTGCTGAAGCGTTAGATTTAAAAGATGACATTGCTCTTTGGACACCTCCTCGTGATACACAAGCGGTTATCTCAATGGATACCATTGTTGAGGGCGTCCATTTTCCAAATGGTAAGTTTGACGCGCAACTCGCGCAAAAGCTTATTCGGGTGAATGTTTCCGATATTATTGCAAAGGGCGCAGATCCTATTGGGTATTTCTTTTCCCTTTGTACTTCCAGCACGATTACTGACGAAAATTTAAAGTCATTTTGTGAAGGCCTTGCCAAAGATCAGGCCAAATACGGTCTTAAATTATGGGGTGGGGATACAACGCACATAAATGGGCCGTGTGTGCTGACACTTACGATCATTGGCACTGTGCCGACTCATTGCGCGGTATTGCGCTCTGGGGCCTCTGTCGGCGATATTTTGTGTGTTACAGGCACGATTGGCGATGCCTATTTAGGCTTGAAGTGTGAATTCGGCACGCTTGCGCCTAATGCAACATTACAAACAGTTTATCACGTCCCACAGCCGCCATATGTCTTACGCGAAAATATTCGTAAATTTGCATCTGCGGCACTTGATATTTCTGACGGCTTAATCGCAGACGCAGGACATTTGGCCAATGCGTCAAATGTGGGTCTAGAGATAGATATTAGTGCTGTGCCATTGTCAAAGCATGCACAAGAGTGGCTAATTGCACAAGAGAACGAAAACCTTGCGCGCCTAGAACTGGCCACTGGCGGTGATGATTATCAAGTTTTGATGTCGATGTCAGGACGCCAATATCAATTAGCTGTTAGTGTAGGCATGCCTATTACTAAAATTGGCTGTGCCGTCGAACGAACAGGCGTTGTATGTCATGACGACCAAGGGAATACGTTAGAAATCACTACACCTGGATATACACATTTTTAGAGGAAGTTTGCCGCCTAAATATTGTGAAGGCATATACACTCCATAAAAAAACCCGATTGCGTATCGGGTTTTTTCATGGAAGTTCAGGCTATATTGTGATCGCTAACGACCGCCACCTGGACCTCCACTCCCCCCCGGGATGTCGGTATTGCCTCCAAGCTGTGATGCTGGTAGGCGACCAATTGTTCCAAATAATTGTTCGAGTGATGAAAGTTCGCGTCCTCTGGTTGGTGTTTCGCGGTCTACGTAATTTACATATTGTCCGTTTTCAATTCCGTATTCTGCAACTTTTTCAACTTGGCCATCCTCGTTGAAGGTAATGGCGGTAATCGTACGTTCCTCTGTAAGGGGACGTAAATATGCGAGCCGTTGACGCACACTGGTTAGATAATACCATGTGTCTTCGTCAAAAGTTGATTTGATGGAAGGGTTGCCGAGGCGTGCAAGCACGCTTGCTTTCGTATCGGAATCGGGTTCAACAGCTTGCGGTTTATCTTCTGTGGCAACATAACCATGAGTACGTAAAGTTGGATTACAGGCACTTAAAGACAGGCCCATAGTTGCTAAAATCGCTATTTTAAAAAAACCATTCGTCATTGACGTCTTTCTCTTTCAATTCGTGGTTATATCCACTACCTAATCAAAACCCAACTTGCAAGCGTCTACATGTAATAAAGGATGGATAAATGCTGAAGATTTTGTCATATTTCAAGCCAAAGGCTCGCCCCGAGGTCATTGATGCGCGTCGTATCTATCAAAAAACAATGCAACAATCGCGCAATCGCGCATTTTTTGGCGCTGATAAGTTTTCCGATACCTATGATGGACGTATGGAGACCCTCTGTCTTCATCTGTCTGTGATTTTGCACACTTTACGTCAATTTGATGTACAGGGGCAGCGTTTATCACAAGCTATATATGATGAGATGGTCGCAGACTTTGATATTGCACTGCGTGAAGAAGGCTTAAGCGATACTGGGGTATCCCGTCGTATCAAGCCGTTAGCGAAAATGTTTTTTGAACGTGTAAAGGCATATGAAGATATTTTAAGCCAGGATAATTCTGAAGATTTTAATCAGGAAGCATCTCTACAAAAAATATTGGTACGGTATCTCGCGCTAACCCATTCCGCAGATGTTGATGAAACTATATCCGTAGTAAAAGAAGCAAGCGTAGACTTTAGTACCTATGTTTGTGCTTTGTCTCTGGAGCTATCTGGAAAAACCCTTGGCCAAATCGCAAATATTGACTTTCAATACCCTGCATTTAAATAAAATATACCAACCAAGTGTATGCAATCTACATTATCCCCTATAGGGTGTGGAAAACGTTGGCTAAACTTATTAGCCCGAAAGATATCTAAGGACATATATGTCAGGTGGTTTAATTCTGTCAATTGATGCAATGGGAGGGGATTATGCGCCTGATATTGTTATCAACGGCGTAGAATATTTCCTAAAGCATACGAATAAAAACCGAAATCCACGGTTTTTATTGCATGGTGACAAGCACAAAATTGAAAAACTACTTGAAAAAGCGCCCCTCGCGAAAGCCAATTGCGAAGTTTGCCATACGGATAGCGTCATTGCGATGGATGCAAAACCTGCCATGGCTATGCGCCGTGGTAAGGGGACAAGCATGTGGAACGCTGTTGAGAGTGTGAAGCTTGGCAAGGCCAATGTCGCCGTATCCGCAGGGAATACAGGCGCACTTATGGCCATGTCTAAACTATTATTGCGTATGAAAACGGGGGTGCAACGCCCTGCGATTGCTGCGCGCTGGCCTCATCAAGAAGGATATGGTGTGGTACTGGATGTTGGGGCCAATCTTGAATGTGACGCTAATCAGTTGCGAGAATTTGCTGTATTGGGGGAGGCTTATTATCGGGCCCTTTATAAGAAAGACAAACCAAGTATTGGCCTCTTAAACGTTGGTACAGAAGACCAAAAGGGCAATGCAACAGTGCAGGCCGCTCATGATAGCTTATCATGTTCTAGCCTTGGTTTAAACTATGTTGGTTTCGTCGAGGGTAATGATATCTCTATGGGCAATGTTGATGTTATCGTCACAGACGGTTTTACAGGCAATATCGCGTTGAAAACAGCAGAAGGCGCTGCGAGACTTATCGAGACATTCCTCAAAACCGCTTTGGGCGGTAATATTTGGTCGAAGATGACATCGGCATTGAATCTATCTGCGTTGAAAAAAATGCGTTCCAAAATTGACCCCCGTTTATCCAATGGTGGCGTGTTTCTAGGATTAAATGGCATTGTCATTAAAAGTCATGGTGGGACTGATGCTATTGGTTTTGCGAGCGCGCTTTCAGTTGCCCTTGAAATGGCTGACAGTCATTTTTTAGACGAAATCGAACGTACCCTCAGCGCTTTGCATGACGAGGACGACAGTATGGAAATACATTTACCATGACATCAAAAGCTTTTATTCGTGGCGTAGGGTCATACTTACCAGCACGCGTCTTGACCAACGAGCAACTTGCAAAAACTGTAGATACTTCAGATGAGTGGATACGGGAGCGGACAGGAATTACACAGCGCCATATTGCTGCTGAGGGGCAAAATACCTCTGATTTGGGTTATCGTGCGGCAGTAGAAGCGCTTGCGGACGCGAATATGGACGCGTCAGAAATTGACCTCATTGTTTTGGCGACTTCAACGCCCGACTTAACCTTTCCATCGACCGCAACCATGATCCAAGAGCTTTTGGGTGTTCGTAGTGGTGCTGCATTTGATGTACAGGCTGTATGTGCAGGCTTCGTATATGCATTAAGTATCGCTGATGCCATGATTCAAACGGGGAAGGGAAAAAATGTACTTGTAATAGGCGCAGAGACTTTTTCGCGTATTCTTGATTGGAATGACCGTGGTACATGTGTGTTATTTGGCGATGGTGCAGGGGCAATGGTGCTGTCATCAACACCGAGTACTGATAAAGGGGCCGGAGAGGGCATTCTTAATACATTTATCCGTTCTGATGGACGTCATAAAGATTTGCTTTATGTGGACGGAGGGCCATCATCGACCCAAACGGTTGGTAAACTGCGGATGGTTGGCAATCAAGTTTTCCGCCATGCTGTAAAAGAATTATCGGATTCTATGGTGCAATGTGCCAAAGGTGTAAATATAGAAATTTCTGATATTGATTGGTTTGTACCCCATCAAGCGAATCAGCGAATTTTGGAAGCGGTTGCAAAACGCCTTGATTTACGGCGTGGCCAAGTTGTTTCGACTGTTGCTTACCATGCAAATACATCCGCCGCCTCTATTCCTTTAGCACTAGACACGGCTATACGAGATGGTAGAATAAAGCGTGGGCATAAAGTTATGCTTGAAGCATTTGGAGGCGGTTTCACTTGGGGGGCCGCGCTTTTAGATTACTAAAATTGAACAATAATTTGGTTGATTATTGACGACTCATTAGGTGTTTTTATATTTTTACAATTTTTCATTGGATTTTTATGTAAAAATTTGCTTAATATTATATATCTCTAGGGGAATTATGTGAGCGAGTATACCGTAACAAGGGCTGATCTTACCGAAGCTATCTATCGTGAAATAGGGCTTTCGCGGACAGAATCTGCTGTTTTGGTTGAATCCATTCTCAATCATATTGTGAAAGCACTGATCAAAGGGGAGAGCGTAAAGCTATCCGGTTTTGGAACATTCAGTGTACGGGATAAACGTGAACGTATGGGGCGCAATCCTAAAACTGGCCGCGAAGTACCAATTACCAAGAGAAGAGTCTTAGTGTTTAAACCTTCTAACGTTCTTAAAGAACGTGTAAATGTAGCGCTTACGGGGAAATAGTGAAGCGTATTGATTCATTGGTATCTGCCTAAACTTAGGCGGAATCAACGAGTTATAAGAATCGAGTAATATATGCCCAGTAAATCAACACGCGCATTCAGAACGATTAGCGAAGCCGGGGACGAACTTGATCTCCAACCGCATGTTCTGCGTTTTTGGGAAAGTAAATTTCCACAAATCCAGCCTATGAAACGTAGTGGTGGGCGACGTTTTTATCGCCCTGAAGACATTGAGTTTTTGCGCGGTATTAAAATATTACTTCATCGTGAAAAACACCCCATCAAAGATGTTCAAAAACTCATTCGTGTCCGTGGTGCACATAGTGTCATAGAGCTTGGGCGCTCTAGAGCACAAGCTGCGATACCAAAGGCAATTAAAGATACGGTACTCGTGCCTGATCGCATTAAGCCTGTTACACAAAAACCTGTAGCGGCAAGCCCTGTGAAGGCCCCCGCCAAACAACTATCTTCGGATGATGAAGTATTACGACGTCCAGGTATAAAACCTATAAATGTGCCCCTAAAAACAGAAACGGCTACAGAAAAAGCAGGACTTGCAGAGCCTACCGCACGCGTAAAACCGCAAGTTTTAGAGCAAAAAGGGTTAGACGGTGAAGAACGTAAAAACTTGGAAAGCGCGCTTGATAAATTACGGGCTTTGAAATCTAGATGGGAAGAGTTCAAATAGTCTTATTAAAGATTTCATTTATTGATTGCTCGAATACTACTCCACATCTATAAATATTTAATATTGTCGGAGCGTAGCGCAGTCTGGTAGCGCACTCGCCTGGGGGGCGAGGGGGCGTAGGTTCAAATCCTATCGCTCCGACCATGTATATAGTTGATTTAATTTATAGTTTTCAGCTTCTTAAGAATGTTTTGCAATTCATTTAACAGGCAGGCATATTTACTGCCAAGCCGCCTTTGGATGTTTCTTTGTATTTATCTTGCATATCGATGCCTGTTTGGCGCATTGTTTCAATTACGGTATCAAGAGATACGTGATGAGATCCATCCCCGCGCAGAGCAAGGCGTGCAGCATTGATCGCCTTCGCTGCTCCCATGGCATTACGTTCGATGCAAGGGATTTGGACGAGGCCGCCAACAGGGTCACATGTTAATCCAAGATTATGCTCCATACCGATTTCAGCGGCATTTTCCACTTGAAGCACTGTGCCACCCATTGCAGCCGCGAGACCAGCTGCGGCCATAGAACAGGCAACACCAACTTCGCCTTGGCAACCAGATTCTGCGCCTGAAATAGACGCATTCTTTTTGTAAAGTGAGCCAACAGCCGCCGCCGTTAAAAAGAAATCATCCAATGATGTCGTGTTATCTGCATTGCGAACATGGCAGTCAAAAAAACGTGCGACCGCAGGAATTATACCAGCAGCTCCATTCGTTGGGGCGGTAACAACACGGCCTCCAGCCGCATTTTCTTCATTTACGGCCATAGCCCATAGATTGACGTAATCCATGACTTTGAGCGGATCCGAATCTGATATACCTATTTGGGTGTTCATGCTGTTTGCAATGATATGTGCGCGTCTCTCTATTTTCATCGGCCCCGGCAAATGGCCAGTTTGCGACATGCCGCGCTCTATACAGCTCTTCATGGCACTCCAAATCGTATTAATACCAGCGAGCACAACGCCCTTGTCTCGGTAAGCACATTCATTTGCTAACATAATCTCGGCGATTGACTTATTATGTTTTTTGCAAAGCTCTAAAAGCTCGTCACCATTATCAAATGGGAAAGGCGGCGGTGTCATATCACCAAAGGGCTCGTTTTGTTTGCTTTCATTATCGCTAATGATAAATCCACCACCCGTAGAGTAGTAAATCTGCTCTGCGAGTTGTTTTCCGTCTTTATCATATGCTGTAAACTTCATTGCATTCGAGTGGTACGGCATTAAATCTTGAAAGTTAAAGACGATATCTTTTATGGGAGTAAAAGTTATTTCTGTTTCACCCCGTAGTTTGATGGTTTTTGTTTTGTGCGTAATACCTGTAATTTTAAGCACTTGGTCTGCGCTTATTGCATGCGGCAAATAGCCAGATAAGCCCAGTATGATAGCCGTATCGGTGCTATGCCCCATGCCTGTATGGGCAAGAGATCCAAATAACTCGGCTTTAATACGTGTTGGATTTATGTTTTTTGTATGCTCATTTAAAAATCTATTAGCGGCGATCATTGGCCCTACAGTATGAGAACTGGAGGGGCCGATGCCGATTTTAAATAAATCAAAAACGCCAAAATGAGCGCGACTGTGTTTAGAGTTGGTCATTTATTTCTCGTGGTAGAAAAATCCAAGTTAGAAAACCTTATAAAACCTGCATAGATACCGATACAAAATTTTATAAGGCGGTTCGAACTTAAGGTGTTATAACATATCTACCAGCCACATGTTCGGTCTTTATTTTCTTCTTTTAAATAGGTCATAAGTGGATCAAAATACTCGATAATAGCTGAGCCATCCATTTTGGTCGTACCCGTGAAAACTTCGAGAGCTTCAGGCCAAGGGCGAGACGCGCCCATTTGCATCATTGCATTAAAACGGGTCCCGACTTCTTTATTGCCATAAATTGAACAAGCGTGAAGGGGGCCAGTATTACCTGCAATATCACAGGCAGCTTTATGGAATTGGAATTGCAAAATATGGGCTAAAAAATAACGCATATACGGCGTATTTCCCGGGATATGGTATTTTGCACCTGGGTCAAATGCATTTGTCGGACGTGAGGATGGCGCTTTAAGCCCTTGATACTTTTCGCGTAATTCCCACCAACCATCATTATACTCTGCTGGTGAATATGTACCGTTAAATACATTCCAACGCCATTTATCGACCATAAGTCCAAAAGGTAAAAATGCAACTTTTTCGAGGGCTTGTTGCATAAGAAGGTTTAAATCTGCGGATGAGTCTGGCACGTCTTTTGGGTCAAGTAGCCCAATTTTTACCAAATATTCTGGTGTAATTGACAGACCAATCATATCGCCAATCGCTTCATGAAAACCATCATTTGCGCCAGTTTTATAAAATATTGGTTGTTGCTTATATGCGCGTTGATAGAAGTTATGGCCAAGTTCATGATGAACTGTTTTGAAATCTTCACCGTCAATTTTGATACACATTTTAATACGGATATCATCTTGGTTATCGATATCCCATGCGGATGCGTGACAGACAACTTCTCTATCTTTAGGTTTCACAAAGAGCGAGCGTTTCCAAAATGTTTCAGGAAGTGGTTCAAAGCCAAGGCTTGTGAAAAAAGCTTCTCCCGTTTTCACCATTTTAATCGCGTCATATTTAGCGTTCACGAGCAGTGCTGTCTCGTCAATGCTTTTTACATTTTTAACAGGTTCTACCAAATCATAAATATTACCCCATGACTGCCCCCACATATTGCCAAGAAGGTCAGCGCGAATAGGTTGATCTAGTGGTACGACTGCATCGCCATAGTTTTCATTAAGCTTGGCGCGTACATGACAATGTAACTCGTCATACAATGGTTTAACTTGTGTCCATAAACGGTCAGCTTCTTTTGTAAATTCATCAGCAGGCATGTCATAGCCAGCACGCCAAAGTACACCAGTGTCTTTAAAGCCAAGCTCAACGGAACCCTCATTAATGATCTCGACCATGCGTGCATATTTATTTTTCATGTCAGGTGCGATTGTACGCCAGCCTTCCCATACTGCTTGTAATTCTTCTGGGTCACGTGATGAGGCAATGATTTGAGAGGCTTCGCCAAGATCGATCTCTTTACCTTTGTATTTAAACTTACCTTTGCCATATGCGGAGTTAAGCGCCGTTTGAATCGCAGCAAGCTCGGCAGCCGCACCAGGTTTGTCAGGAGCAGGGAAATTACTGCCGCGTTTTATGCCGTCCAGTTTACGGGTCATATCTGCAGGTAATGTGAGCTTGTTAAACCGTTTCGCTTCATTTGCAAAACGCGTCGCCATCAGGCCGAATTCTTCCCCGACCATAGAGGCGAGTGCATCGGTGTCTTCTGTGATAAAGTTAGCATTTACCCAGTCAATTTGCGCGGCACGCACACTGATATTATCAAGCTCTATAGCTGCACCCTCAAGGAATTCTTTCGCTTCTTGGATAGTTGGTTCCGTAGATTGTGTATCTTGAGTTGGCGTATTTTGTGAATGTTGCTGTGGTGTTGGAACTTGTGTCGTCGTATCTTGACACGCAGTCATCATTAAGGCTGAACTTGCGGCGGCGAGAAGAAGATATTTTTTCATTCTAAACTTTCCTAATTTATTACAAAACGGTGCTTTATTTTTGATGAGTCTATTGGTAAGGATATAGCGCTTATCGTCAAGGGCTAGGCACACGGTAAAGTATCAAGTGTGACAATAATGCCAATATTGCCAAGTGTATTTTTGAAGGGTATTTCGTGAAAGATAAAGTGGGCATTTTATTGGTCAATTTAGGTTCGCCTACACAACCTACGCCAAAAGCGACTCGCAAATATTTGGCACAGTTTTTGAGCGATAAACGCGTTATTGAGCTTTCAAAATTGCTTTGGTATCCAATCCTATATGGCATTATTTTACGGACACGACCAAAAAAATCTGCACAGGCATATGCATCTGTGTGGCGCAAGGATGATAATGGCGATTTTGTTCCATATTCTGCGTTGATTGAAACAAGTTTGGCACAGGCGGAAGCTTTGCAAGATAAAATGCCTGAGCACGTATATGTGCGTGCAGGTATGAGGTATGGACACCCGTCAATTGAAACCGAGCTGTTACACCTAAAAGGGCAGGGCTGTAAAAAAATAATAGTATTACCACTTTACCCACAATTTGCGGGCGCGACAACACAGTCTGTTTATGATGAAGTCGCGCGTGTTTGTAAAAAACATACCAGTATACCTGCATTGGAAGTTCTCGGTCATTATTATGATCACCCAGACTATATCACGGCTATTGGCAATGGCGTGAAGGCTCACCTAGAAACATTGGACTGGAAAGCGGATAAAATACTCGTCTCGTTTCACGGCCTACCTCGGTCAAGCATAGATAAAGGTGATCCGTATGAGAGGGAGTGTGAAGGCACTTATGAGCTGATAAGAAAAGGTCTTCCCACGTTAACAAACGCGTTAAAGCTAACCTATCAATCGCGGTTTGGGCCAAAAGAATGGCTTAGCCCATATACAACTATCGTCTTGAAGGAATTGGCAGAATCAGGACAAGAAAACGTCGTCATTGTGACACCTGGTTTTGCCGCAGATTGTCTAGAAACACTCGAAGAACTATCAATTGGTGCGAAATCTGATTTCATTGCGAATGGCGGTAAAAACCTGAGTGTAGTTCCATGCCTTAATGCGAATGAAGACCATATAGAGCTGTTTGCGAAACTTGTACAAAAATATATATAAGCGATTAATTCTCTATTTTCCTTGGCAATGCAGCATATAAAGTTTGAATAAAATCAGTCACGTCCGTATTTTTCAAAGCTGTTACATCTAGAGTAATATCAGAAATATTCTCATACATATTTTCGCGGGCGCTCAATAAATTTGGGTAACATGCAAACAAACTGTCCATTTGCGAAAGGGACGGGTGCTTCTTGTAATGTTCCCCCCAAATCAGAGGTTTCGGGGATTTTTTGAAACGTTTTATGAGCGTAGTCACCGCCCGTGTATTCGCACGTAAATACACTGTAAGATAATTCGCATTGAGGCTCGTTTGAATGTCGGTGTCCAAATGTATGACACTCCCCGTAGTATCCAAAATGACATTGCCGTTAAGGGATTTTGCCGCAAGTGTAAGCTCACCCTCAAGCTTGAGGTATTGCGCGGCCTTATCATTATATCCATCTTCGAACGGATGCCCCATCCAACGTGCCGACTGGCGAATAGAACTCAGGGACAAATGTTTTTGGATTGCGGTGTCTACTTCGTAAGACGTAAATTTATGAACACTTACAATTTGCCGCGTCCAATGGCTTTTCCCAATATTTGACATGCCAACAAGAGCAATACGGAGTGTATTACTCTTGAGGCGTTGATCAAACTGGTCTTTCGATAAGAGCATTAGGCGTGATCGTTCAGATACGCTTTTAGTGCGGTAAGCGTTGGTGTCATAACATGTTTATGTGATGCTGCATCGACACTTGCTTGTAGAGAGGCGGGTAATGATATGGTTTCTTCAATAACACGTTCTACATCATCCTTAAATTTTGCAGGGTGAGCTGTTGATACTGTAACTTTGGTAAAATTACGGTCATTACCATGTACAAAATCTGTGAGAGCTAAATGGCCAATGGCGGTGTGTGGACACATAAGATAACCCGTGTCACGATAAATTTTCTTCATATGTGCTTCTGTTTCAGCGTCACTAAAGTGAGCGCCATGACAGACTTGAGATATTTCACTATGATTTGAATTAAATAAATCCAAGATACGGGGGAAATTATTGGGGCGGCCAATGTCCATAGCATTAGAAAGTGTTGGTACAGAATCGCGTGGTGTGTATTCACCACTTAACAGATAATCCGTAAATGGATGGTTGGCATTATTACCTGCAACAAACACATCAATTGGTGCGCCCATTTTACGTGCAATAAGTCCACCCGTAAGATTTCCAAGATTGCCAGACGGGATTGCGTAAACAATTGGACGTGAGGGATGTGCGGCTTTTAGCTGTAAACTTGTCCAAAAATAATAGAAACTTTGTGGAATTACGCGCCCAACATTGATTGAATTCGCAGACATTAAACTATGTTTTTTGGTCAGTTTTTTATCGGCAAACGCCTGCTTAACAAGAGCTTGGCAATCATCGAAGCTGCCATTGATCTGGATTGCCTTGATATTCGAGTGTTCTCCCATAGAGGTGAGTTGATGTTGTTGCACATCGCTTACGCCGCCTTCAGGGTAGAGGATAAAGACCTTAATGCCTTCTTGGTTGAGGAAACTATGGCCAATCGCGCCGCCAGTATCACCAGATGTTGCAACAAGAATTGTCCGCGTCTCACCCGTTTTTTTGAGCAAATGGCTTGCCGCACGTCCCATAAACCTTGCTGCAAAATCTTTGAAAGCGAGCGTCGGGCCGTGAAATAACTCTAATATATATTCATCTACCATTTCAGGCATAGCAGGATCAAGTATCTCGCCTGTAAGTGTTTTGAGTGGCATGTCAAAATCATAGGCGTCCGCACAGAGTATTTCCAAATCTTCATCAGTGAAATTATCATCCACAAAATGGCGTGCTAGTTTGGCGGCACAGTCAGGGAATGACATCGCCCCGAGTTTAGCAAGTTCATCTTCACTAAAGCTCGGCAAGCTATCAGGCATATAGAGCCCACCATCTGGCGCGAGAGAAGATAGTAAAGCATCACTAAATTCAGCTTTTAGAGAAGGTGTTTTCAACGAATGATAGGTCATAGCTGTACTTTATCTTAAATTCGACAAAATCACTAACCCGATGTGTATGCGTTATCAATATAATATATGCAATCTTGGTGGAAAATTTTAAAAATAGCTAAATATCGCATGTTTTTATGCTAATCATCCTTGTCTAGGGCATAACCTGCGCTTCTGATCGTGCGAATAAGATCTTTTTCAAAATCCTTGTTGAGCGCGCGCCGTAAACGGCCAATATGAACATCAACGGTGCGGTCATCTACATAAATATCAGCTCCCCAAACACGGTCAAGTAAGGCGCTTCGGCTCCAGACTTTTTGTGGACGTTCCAAAAATGTCCGCAGAATACGAAATTCTGTTGGCCCTAATTTAATATTCTTGCCATTACGGGTTACGCGGTGTGTTTCTGTATTCATCAAGACATCTGCGTATGCTAATTCAACTTTACCAATGCCAGCATTGCGTAAATTGGATTTAATGCGTGCGAGTAGCTCCTTAATTGAATGGGGTTTCACAACATAATCATTTGCACCAACGTCCAAGCCACGTATTTTATCATCTTCGGTGCCCCGCGCGGTGAGCATAATAACAGGGGTAGACTCGGTATCTGGGTGGCTCTTTATTTGACGGCAAACTTCAATGCCTGACATGTCAGGTAGCATCCAGTCGAGTAATATGAGGTCAGGGTTATATTCTTTGGCAAGCAATAGCCCTTCTTCGGCTGTCGCCCCGTGTTTGGTCTGGTAGCCTTCGGCTTCGAGGTTGTATTGCAATATTTGCGCCTGTGCGTGCTCGTCTTCAATAATGAGGATTAATGCTTTCATGTCCTAGTTATTCTCTAAATCGTTGGGTGTGACAATCATTTTACTCGTTTTGTCATATTTAGCACGCTTTTCAAGTGGCCAATTGCCGGTCACAAGGAAAATGATCTCCTGTGCAATTTCGACGACATGATCTCCCATGCGTTCAAAGTTTTTGGCAATAAACAGTAAATGCATACACCCCGATATATTACGTGGATCTTCCATCATATAGGTGAGCAGTTCGCGAAACAATGTGTTGAGCATTTGATCAACATTTTCATCTTGGGCTCTTATATATTCTGCAAGCTCTATATCGCGCATATTATATGCTTTTAGCGCATTGCTAACCATGGATTGTACCAGCTCGCTCATATGTACGATTGTACCAATAGAACCTGTAAAAGCATCGGCCTTTGTGATTGTATTGGTGCGGCGGGCCATGTTTTTGGCATAATCCCCAATACGTTCCAAATGCCCACCAATTTTGAGGCTCATCATCACATTACGTAAATCTTTTGCTACGGGTTGGCGCAATGCCAGCACTTTAAGGGCAGCGTCATTGAGTTCTGCTTCAAGGGCATTGATTTCCTGATCTCCGCCCAAGACGCGCTTGGCAATGCTGCGGTCTTCTTCTTTAAGAGCCGTTGTTGCCTGTAAAACTTGTTGTTCAACCAGTGCGCCCATGTTGAGGACGAGGTTACGAAGATGTTTAAGGTCAGTATTAAAAGATGAAACAATATGGCTTTTACTCATGAGATTCTCCTATCCGATGCGGCCTGAAATATAGTTTTGTGTACGCTCATCATTTGGGTTGGTGAAGATTGTGTCTGTATCGCCAAATTCAACGACTTCCCCCAAATGAAAGAATGCCGTTTTTTGCGATATCCGTGCAGCTTGCTGCATAGAGTGTGTGACGATAACGATTGTATAATTCTCTTTCATGCTCTCCATAAGTTCTTCAACAATGGCCGTTGCAATCGGGTCGAGGGCAGAGCAAGGCTCATCCATAAGAATGACTTGTGGCTGAACGGCAATCGCACGTGCAATACATAAACGTTGTTGCTGTCCGCCAGAGAGACTTGTGCCTGCATCCGTCAAGCGATCTGATACTTCATTGTATAAGCCTGCGCGTTTTAAGGAGGTAATGACGATCTCTTCAAGATGGCTTTTTGATTCGGCCAAGCCGTGGATACGGGGCCCGTAAGCGACATTCTCAAATATGGATTTTGGGAAGGGGTTTGCCTTTTGAAAAACTATGCCGATACGGGCGCGTAAAGCAACCACATCAACTTTTTTCGCATATATGTCTTGGCCTGCAAAACGTATGTCACCCGTCACTTTACAGCTTTCAATGGTATCATTCATACGGTTGAAACAACGTAATAATGTCGATTTACCACAACCAGACGGGCCTATGAGCGCCGTGATCTGATTTTCTGGTATTTCTAGGGATACATTCTTGATGGCCTGTTTCTTACCATAAAAAACATCTACGTTCTTAGCCGTCATTATTGGCGGGGAGGCCTTGATCGCTGGGGAGGCCTTGATTTCTGGGGAAGCTTTGGCGCTTACAGAGTCTGTGATATCCATAGTTTTTCTCATATTCTTATAATTTCGGGCGTTCGAGTTTCTTGCGTAAATAAACGGCTAGTAAATTCATCAAAACAAGGAAGACAAGTAAAACGATAATGGCGGCTGATGTGCGCTCGACAAAACCCTTCTCTGGACTGTCTGCCCAAAGGAAAATTTGCACGGGTAACGATGTCGCCATATCTGTGACAGAGCTTGGCACATCGACGATAAAAGCGACCATGCCGATCATGAGGAGGGGGGCGGTCTCGCCCAGAGCCTGTGCCATGCCAAGGATTGTGCCTGTTAACATGCCTGGTGTTGCAAGTGGTACGACATGGTGGAATGTTGTTTGTGTCTTGCTTGCGCCCATGCCGAGCGCTGCATCCCGAATAGAATTAGGCACAGAGCGTAAGCTGGCTCTCGCCGCAATGATGATTGTCGGTAGGGTCATTAATGCAAGCACCATGCCGCCTACAAGTGGGGTTGAACGGGGGAGGTTGAACACATTGAGGAAAATCGACAATCCCAAAAGCCCGAATACGATAGAAGGCACGGCGGCGAGGTTGTTGATATTTATTTCAATAATGTCTGTGATCCAATTTTTCTTTGCGTATTCTTCTAGGTATACTGCGGTCAGAATGCCGAGGGGGAAGGCAATCGCAAAACACACAACAAGGCTAAAGAAAGAGCCAAGAGCAGCACCCAAAATGCCTGCCATTTCGGGTTCACGCGAATCGCCTTTGGTAAAGAATGTCGTATTGAACTTTTGTTTGATTCTACCTTGGTCAATAAGGGTTTTAATCCAGACAATATCTTGGTCGGAAAGCTTGCGTAAACTCTCATCAACATCCGTGTTTATTTTCCCCTTAAGGTAAAGATCAATTTGTGAAGCGCTCGTTAGCCAGAGTGTTTGTTGTGTGCCGATTATTTCTGGGTTAGCTTTGATTTTATCTTCAATCTCATATTCCGCACTAATACTTAGTAATTTCAAAAGATTGTGTGTATCTCTTCTACTTGTAACGTCGGGAAAAATCACTGACAGGCTCGACTTGAGAAGAGGCTTGGTGTTTACGCGTGCCAACATATCGGGATTGCGTTCACCTGTTGGATCAATAAGGCTTTCTGCGAAATTAATATCAAGCTGAATTCTCGTTTGCGTAAATGCACCTACACCTCGAAAGAAAATTGCACTGAACATAAAAACCAAAAAGCCTAAGGATAAGCCGATAGCAATGCGACCATACCATTTAAAACGGGCTTCTTTGGCATGGCGTTTTTGTTGAGTAGGTGTCGTTGTGAGTGTGTGGCTTTGTATAAGGTCAGGCATATTTTTTCCTATGTTTATCAACAATTTTCAAAGCTATGGCGTTTAAGCATAGGGTGAAAATAAAGAGGAAAAGCGCAATTGCAAAAGCAGCCAATGTTTTAGCGCTATCGAATTCTTGGTCACCCGTGAGAAGCGTGACAATTTGCACTGTCATTGTTGTGACGGCGTCCAATGGATTCATACTGAGTTTGGCGGCTAGCCCTGCGGCCATAACAACGATCATGGTTTCGCCAATCGCACGAGAAAATGCGAGCAGTAGACTGCTGACGATACCGGGCATAGCAGCAGGGATAACCACTTGGGTGATTGTTTCCGTATGTGTTGCGCCTATGCCAAGCGAAGCATCGCGTAGGGATTGGGGAATGGCATTTATCACATCATCTGAAAGGGACGAGATAAAGGGTATCAACATGATCCCCATGACTAAGCCTGCGGAGAGGGCGCTCTCCGATGATATTTCCACACCGAAATTTGCGCCAGTTCCACGGAGTATCGGCGCAACAACAAGAGCCGCAAAGAAGCCGTACACAACCGTCGGAATACCAGCCAAAAGCTCAAGAAGGGGTTTTACGATTGCGCGTGTTTTAGGCTTTGCATATTCGGCAAGATAAATTGCACATAACAGACCAAGTGGTGTCGCGATTGCCATGGCAATCATACTGATCAGTAACGTCCCCGTAAGTAAGGGGAGGATGCCAAAGGCACCACTCGATCCCACTTGGTCCTCTCGAATGGCCATTTGAGGTGACCATTCGAGTCCAAAAAGGAAATCTGTTAGGGGGATCTTGCCAAAGAAGCGAAAAGCCTCAAAGGCAAGAGACAATACAATGCCGAGAGTTGTGAATACAGCAACACAAGAACAAGTAATCAATACAAAAAGAACTGCGGTTTCTTTTATTTTGGCACTGGTTCTTGATTGACGCAGTGTTAAGTTTGAAGCTGTTTTCACAATAGGTCTCTATTTCCTAGAAAGTGTTTTAAGGGCGCTAACATTGCTTTTCCACTTTGACCGCTCGGCGTCATTCATTGGGATAAGGCCTTTATCCGCGAGGTAACCATCTGGCCCGCTCGCACGCGCGCTTAAAAACTCGCTTAAATAGGCTTCAATACCTGGAACAGTGCCTATATTCGCTTTCTTTACATAGAAATAGAGCGAGCGTGAGATAGGGTAATCACCACTGGATATATTATCAAAACTAGGCGCTTTACCGTTAATTAAACTGCCTTGAACACTGTCTGCATTTTGATCGAGGAAACTAAATCCGAAAATGCCGAATGCGCTCGGGTTTGCGTTTAGTTTTTGAACAATCAGATTGTCATTTTCTCCAGCTTCGATAAAGGCGTCATCTTCGCGGATTGTATGGCAAAGTGATTTATAGGCTTTTTTGTCTGTTTTCTTAAGGGCTTTGATCCATGAAAATTTCTTGCAACCACCCTCCATGGCGAGTTCTACAAATGCGTCGCGGGTGCCAGATGTTGGCGGTGGGCCCATAACTTCGATTTTGATGCTTGGGAGAGAGTTGTTTACATCTTTCCAAGTCTTATATGGGTTGGCTTTCACGCCACCACTCCCATTTGGTACATCTTTAGCGAGGGCAAGAAAGACGTCTTTAAGACTGAGTTCAAATTGTTGGGATTTGCGAGAGTTTGCAAATACAATGCCGTCATAACCGATTTTCACTTCAACAATATCCGTAACGCCGTTTTTCGCACAGTTTGCGATTTCTGATGATTTAATACGGCGTGAAGCGTTTGCAATATCAGGGTGGTTTGTATTGAGACCCGCGCAGAATAATTTCAGCCCACCGCCAGACCCTGTGCTTTCAACGATAGGTGTTTTAAATGATGTCGTACGCCCGAAACGCTCTGCGACTGTTGTTGCGAATGGATAAACTGTAGACGAGCCTACAATTTTGATCTGGCGTTGTGAAATCGTAGCAGGCGCTTGTTTTTGAACATGTGATGAATTTGATTTTGTTGGTGCATCTGCTGCACCACAACCACTTAGGCCAAGTGTACCAATGCTTAGCGCAAAAAGGCTAGCTGCCATTGTTTTGTATAACATATTTTCTCTCTGTCATTTTGAACGAAGTTGTTTCGTTCTTGCCTGTGGAAATAGTTCTTATTTCCGACGCTTTTTCTACAAATGCGTGACGTGTGTGTGACGGTTATGTGAAAGAAATATGACGGTTGATGCGCCTCCTATATTATTTTGTAAAGGCGACCACAATGGACGTGCCAACACCGATTTCACTTTCAATGAGAAAATTTGCGCGGTGACGGTTGAGGATATGTTTGGTGATGGCAAGCCCTAGCCCTGTGCCGCCCATGTCTCTGGAACGGCCTTTATCAGCACGGTAAAACCGTTCGGTAAGGCGAGGGAGGTGTTTTGCCGCTATGCCTTCGCTTTGGTCTTTGATGCCAATGGTAACTTTGCCGTTCATATGGGTAATCGTAATGTCCACGGGGGTATGTGGATGCGAATATTTAAGAGCATTTTCAATCAGGTTTTGAAAAACCTCTGTGAGTTCATCTTGGTCCCCCTTGATAACAGGTAGGTTTTTCTGCGCGTGAATATTTACACGGTCTTTATAAGCAGATGTACTCTCGGAGAGAACGGCCGTAACACGTTGTATAAGTTCAAAAATTTGAACATTTCCTTCTGGTGCTAAATGCTCCTTGGCCTCCAATTTGGAGAGAGAGAGTAGATCACCAACAAGTCGCGACATACGGCGCGTCTCTCTTTGCATAATATCTAAAAATCGTTCACGGGCGCTCTCGTCATTACGGGCTGGGCCTTGAAGTGTTTCCACAATACCCATGAGAGAGGTGAGGGGCGAGCGCAATTCATGACTTACATTCGCGACAAAAATAGAGCGTGATTTCTCTGCATCTATGGCTGCCGATACGTCATTAAGCGTAAAGAGCAATACGCCATTCTCGTCCGTATTTGGTATTAAAACAGCTGTACTTGCGGCGTATGTTCTGGGCGTTTGTAGGTGAAGTTCGAGGTTGCACGTCACGAGGCTATTTGTAGTAATCGCCTTCATTATACATTTTCTAGCATTTGGTTGCTTTATCAGTTTAAAAAAATTATGTTTTTCGGGTCTCATTCCAAAAAGTTGTTTTGCAGCAGTATTCGCACAAATAATGCTGCCTTCAAAATCCAGAAGAAATGCAGGATGCGGTAATACATCAACTATGTTTTGTGGTTTTAAAGTATACATGGGTTCAATCATCAATGTGCGCGCCGCGTCGTTATAACGTGCAAAATACCATGTTTTTTTAACTGTGCAAGAGATGATCAAAGAACGCAGATCAAAAAATCAACAGGCTTGATCTCTATTTTGGTGATCATTTGTTTAAATAGTATCGAAATTGGCTTGAATAGTTCGCATGGACTTTGTAATTCATGTAAACTGTTGAGAATTAGAATATCCATTTTACAACAACGTAAGTAATAGTCGTCAGGTTTGACGGTCATTTATTTTGATCTTTGATCAAGAAAATAGGGGGGGATAATGTCATCATTGTATTCACGTAAAAGCCGCTCGGTTGGCTTTTGGCTGGGTTTTATGACATTGCTTGTTGCCATTATGATCCTTGTTGGCGGTGCAACACGCCTTACGAATGCTGGGCTGTCTATTACAGAATGGCGACCTGTTTCTGGCGCAATGCCGCCTATGTCTGATGCCGAATGGCTGAGCGAGTTTGAAAAGTACAAACTTATCCCAGAGTTTAATGCCGAAAACCCTGATATGGAACTTTCCGGTTTTAAATTCATTTACTTCATGGAGTGGAGTCATAGGCAACTCGGTCGTTTCATTGGGCTGGTTTATCTGTTCCCGTTTTTACTATTTATGTTTCTTGGCAAGCTTGAACGCGGCAAGAAAGGGCGCTTTTTTAGTGTTTTATTACTGATTGGTCTTCAGGGCGCTATTGGCTGGTGGATGGTGTCAAGCGGGCTTGGAGAAGGTCGTGTTGATGTGAGCCAGTATAGGCTGGCTACTCATCTGGGTATGGCTTTTCTTATTTTGGCTATCTTGTTTTGGACTTGGCTCGATCACTTGCAGTCTTGGCCAGCAAGCAATAGTGCCCCACGTTTGAAAGGGCGTACAACCTTATTATTCCTGCTCGTATTTTTACAAATCATTGCTGGGGCGTTTGTCGCAGGAACGCATGCAGGCATGTCTTATAATACTTGGCCCCTTATGGACGGCGGCTTTATTCCAAATGGGTATCTTGCTATGAACCCATTATGGAAAAACATGTTTGAAAATGTAGCAAGTATTCAGTTTAATCACCGTATGCTTGGATATTTCACTTTAATCATGACCCTTTGGGTATGGGGGGCTGCCAACCGCCACCGCGAAGCCAATATTGTACGGGCATCAAGTTGGTTGCTGGCATCTGTATTGTGCCAAATGGCATTAGGCATTGTAGCTTTATTAAAAGTCATCGAACTCCCCTATGCGATTAGCCATCAAGCAGGTGCAATCATCGTATTCATCTTCGCCATCTGGACAATGCGTAGCGCCCGCGTTCGCACCTATTAAACATCTTAAACATTTGGGGTGCGTATAAATGGCAGATAAAAAATTTATCCCATTTAACAAAGTCAATGGATTAAAGAAAAAATATATAGATATATCAAAACGTTAGAGCAATATATGTCTAAACTACATATAATATGGAAAACGGTGGGCCTTACGCTTGTTTCCTTAAACTATGCGCACCTCGGAGCGCTCTATTTGTTTTGTTTCATCATTAACGCCTCAGATGACAATCAGCAAAAATTCTTACATAGCCCAAACTAACGGTGAAATTTGTCTGTGGAGGGGGCTGAAACGAAAGCCCTTTTACGGGGCTGGGTACGAGAATTTATTTACGAAGACTATAAAATTTAGGACAAAACTCCTAAGAGAATTATTGTTTGCAGTTAAATAAATTTTTCACTTGTTAGGGGTGTTTTTTATTATTACCACTGAGTCTATATTAAGGAAGCATGCGGGCCGGAATTTTACAAATACTTCAGGTTACGACCAGCATGTGTATCCAAAATATGGCTCCGTTAAAATAAGGCGGTGGCTTTTAGTTTAAGCGTTTTGTGTAGGAGTCGTGCTAATGAACCGTATCTATATTTTTTGTATTCTGTGTGTTTCTTTTTTCTTTGCAGGAAACATCACTGTTTATGCACAAGACATGGGTGACGGAGATCTGGGGTGGTGTACAGTCCAGAACAGTGGGCAAGATAATATATGTGTGCAAAGTGCACATGAAGCCTGTCGCATACAAATGGAATCATTCGCGCCAACGTCATATATTCGTCCAACAGAAGTAAGTGTAAAAGGGCTGTCTGCCTCATGTGACTGGCCCGTCTGGCCTGAAGTTAATGAACATATCCGCCCCGCCAGTGTAGGCAAAAGATGTAAGAGTGGGTACGGCCGAATTGGTGGCGTGTGTCGGGAAGAAAATAGCCAAGATCCTCCAATATCGAATAATAGTGGAAGTTGCGATATTAATACGGCACCAAATAGCAACCCTATCCACCTTTTGACCGGGGCAAAAGTTCAAACCGTAATGGATTTTGAGACCTTAGACGGCTTGATGTCATTAAAACGTGTCTATAATAGCATGCCTGGAACGGCTGCAATTTACAGCAAAGGCGCAGGTATTGGCGCTAAATGGCGTTTATCAACATCATTTGAGGTCAGGGCATATGACGGGTCGGGAATTAATATTAAAACGACAAATGGTGGGCTTATTGCGTTAACACGCAATAGTGAGGGTGTTTATAAATTTAACAATGCTGGCGGCGGGGGCGGCGTTGCGGGTTCTCAAATCGTAGCTTGGCGCGGCGTTACTGTTGAGCCCGAGGCAGGTGAAGAAGATATTATCACCCTAAAAATATATGATTTTCAGGGCACTGAATATTTGGTGTCCAGTCGGAAACCTTCACGGTTTGATACATCTGGCCTAGCGGCAACGCTTCATAAAATCACCTACCAAAACGGGTATGTTCAAAACTATTATTATAAATCAATTCTTGATGGCCGCAGTACCGTATTGGATAAAATTACCGATAGTTATAACCGTACTATGAGTTTTGAATATCTGGTTGTTGGTTTTGTAAATGGTAGTGAGGACCTCGGTGTCTTGCCCCGATTATATGCTATTTCGGCTGTTGATTTTCCAGATGGTAGTCGCGTTGAATATAGTTATAAATCCCATATTGCCTTCAACCAAAAATGGGGAATCCCTGATGTGTTGGAAAAAGCGACATATATTTCTGAAAACGGCGTGGAAACGACAGAAACTTATCATTATGAGAACCCCAATTTCCAAAACGCCTTAACGGGAATAACGGACGCGAATGGTGTAAGGTATGCAAATTGGACTTATAATAGCCGAGGATTGGCGATTTCCAGTGAACATGCGCTCGGCACTGACCATGTAGATGTCGCATATTCAGAACTTGGAAGATATGTTGACCAAACGCGAACTGTAACAAACCCTCTAGGTAAAGAGGCCGTTTATAATCTTAATCACTATGCCAGTTCTCTGAGGATTGTAAGCATTGATGGGCAAGTAAGTGATAATTGCCCCGCGTCTAATAAACAATTTAAGTATAATTCACTTTTTTCTAACCCTGCTAGATTACGACGTGGCCTGATAAGCACGATTGACAAAGAGGGACGGGAGACAAAGTTTGAACGTGATTATCTTGGTCGTGTAACTAAGAAGATTACTGCGGTTGGCCTGCCTGAAGAAAGCACGACACTGACGAGTTGGCATGCACAGTATAATGCGCCAACACAAATTGTAGTCTCGGGTTTAACGACGGATTATGACTATGACGGCGCGGGTCGCTTGCTTGGTATTACGCAGACCGATACATCGGGTGTTGGGAGTGGTACGCCTAGGAATTGGGCATTTAGCTACACTGCGGATGGTTTGAATGTTGCGAGCATTGATGGGCCGCTTGCTGGGGCGCCTGATACGCAATCATTTACCTATGATGGGCCGAATCTCACATCTGTGACTAATGCATTGGGGCATATGACACAAATTACGAGCCATTCTTCGCTCGGTTTACCGACAATGATTGTTGATCCAAATAATGTCAGTACGGCACTCGCATATGATCATCTGAACCGTGCAACAACTATTTCGCAAAATATAGGTGGCGATGTCGCGATTACCAATATTAGCTATGATAATGTTGGGAATGTCACACAAATCATACCGCCAAATGGTGCTTCGCTTTCATTTGTTTATGATGACGCACGACGTTTGACATCGATCACCAATGCCGTTGGCGAGACGATTAACTACACCCATAATGTTATGGGCGCTATGGTGTCGATGAACATTACGGGCGCAGATCAGGCGATTGCCTATCAACTTAGCCAAACATTGGACGAGTTGAACCGTGTGATCACGTCGGTTGCCGCCGCTCCGTTGGCAGGGACAGGGGCAGGGGCGAGTTCAACGACGCGCTTTGGTTATGATAAAGAAGATAATCTTACCTCCACCACCGACCCAAGAGGCGGCCAATGGTCACAAGCTTTTGACGGGCTTAACCGCGTGATTAGCAGCTCAAACGCCATTGGTGCCACGACAACGCTAAAACGGTCTGCTGCAAATGATAACCGTAATGATTTAACCGAGGTCGAGGACGCACGTGGTGCGACCACCAATTATCTCCTTAACGGTTTTGGCGAAGTTATACGCGAGACAAATTTTGAGACAGGCATCACGAATTATGTACGTGACGCCCGTGGTCTCGTGACCCAAATGACCGATGCTCGCGGTATTGTGACCAATTATACCTATGACGCCGCGTCACGTCCGCTAACGCTGACATATCCTGACGCGTCAGAAAACATCAGCTATGTCTGGGACAGTGCCGCATACGGCATTGGACAAATCGCAAGTGTAACAGAGGGCTATGGCGTAACAGAGTATAGCTATAACGCGCTCGGACACATGCTGAGCACGACACGCACAATTAACGGACAAACATATACAACGCAATATAGTTATGACCTCGCAGGGGAAATGTTGACGACCACCCATCCATCTGGACGCGTGGTGAAATATGTCCGCGACGCGGCGGCACGTATTACCAGTATTGAAACCCAAGACCCGAATGAGACCAGTTTCACCACGCTCATGAACACCATAAGCTATACAGCTTTCGGCCCTATGACGGGTGGTGTATATGGGGATGGTCACAGTCTGGCCATTGATTATGACCAAGCTTACCGCGCGACCAATCTCTCACGTATTCACACGAATGGTACGTCGCTGATGGATATCGGGTTTGAGTATAATCAAACGGGTGATATTACCGCCTTGGTTGACAAAGTCCGTACAGATCGCAGTCAAGAATTCGCCTATGATGATATTTCGCGTCTGATCTTCTCGCACGGTGGCTATGGTGATTTCTCATTCAGCTATAATCTTGTTGGTGACCGTACTGTGCGCGAACGCACTTATGACGATAATGGCACATCCATCGTGGACACCCATCTCTATGATTACGACCCAACAACCATGCGCCTCAGCGAAGTAACATCAGAGCAAACAAATACGGCATTACGCACATTCAGCTACGCCGCGACGGGGCAGGTGATTAGTGATGAACGCACAGACGCGCTCTACACCTATGGCCTTAATCAAAATGGCCGCATAAACACTGTCAGTATGGCGGGCGCAAGTGTCGCCACATACACCTATGACGATGATGAACAACGCATTGTCAAAGCGATCACTGGTCAATCTCCCATCCATTATATCTACGACCAAGACGGGCGTCTCATCGCGGAACATGACGGGGATACGGGCGCAGTGCTTCGTGAATATATGTGGCTTGGCATGATGCCAGTGGCGACATATGTGAGTACGTCTGGAACTGGTGAGTGTGATGAGGACGCGATAACGGCTCTGGAGCAAAACATAGCGGATATCACAGCTCTTATTACGACCCGAACCACAAAAGCGGAAAACCTGCGTACAAAAATCACAGTGGTCAACACGCGTATTACGACCAAGCGTGACAAGATTGCTACGCACAAGGCAAAAATTGTCGAGCTAAAGGCCAAGATTGCCAATACTAACAATACGACCCGTATCGCTAATCTCCGCGCAAAAATCGCCACAAAACGCGCGAGAATTGATAATTTACGCACACAGATAGACACGCTTAAAACCAAACGAAAAGCCCATAATAAGAAGTTGAGAAAGCATGAAAGGCGTATCGGTATTCTTGGGCAAGAACGCACCGCATTGACGACAGAGCTTGAAGCCCTGCAATCTCAGTGCGAGGGAGGCGAAGCCACAGCAGGCCTCTATTTCCTCCACGCCGATCATCTCGGTAAAACCCAATTCGCAACCGATACGACGGGCGCAATCATTTGGGACGGTGGCATCACCACCCCGTTCGGCGAGAGCCTAACCCTCGCCTCCGCCTTCACCCAAAACCTCATGTTCCCCGGCCAATACGCCGATTCAGAGACAGGCCTCAGCCACAACTGGCACAGAACGTATGACCCAATGCTCGGGCGGTATTTACAGAGTGACCCGATTGGGCTAGCAGGTGGGTTGAATAGGTATGCTTATGTGGGTGGGAATCCAGTGAGTTATGTTGATCCGACAGGTGAGTTTGGTATTTTAGGGGCGGTTTTTGGTGGTGGATTGAACCTATTCACACAATTGGCACTCAATGGTGGTCGATTAGAATGTGTTGATTGGGCAGATGTTGCAGTTTCGGCAGTTGTTGGTGCATTTATCCCCGGAAGTTTATCGAGCATTAAAACTGCTAGGGTAGCCTTTCGAAAACGAAAACAAATTTCTGGGTTTCTAAAAAAAGCAAAAAAAGCAAAAAGTATACAAAAATTTAAAAGGCGACGAGCTAAGGCAGACCGTATCCTTGCTACAGAAATAGGAATTCGAGTTGGAGCAGAGGGAATTAAACATGGTCTTAAAAAATCATTAAACTATCAAAAGGAAAAGTGCGGGTGTTGATATGAAAAAGCGAAATAAAAAAAAACGAAATAAAAAATATGACTTTGATACGAAAGCTATTCCGAAAAAAAAGAGAAACTGGTTATCTCAAATAATTGACGGTATTTGGGCTGCATTTTAGTTTTCATAACGGCAAAACCCAATTCGCAACCGACACGACTGGCGCAGTGATCTGGGACGGCGGCATCACCACCCCGTTCGGCGAGAGCCTAACCCTCGCTTCCGCCTTCACCCAAAACCTCATGTTCCCAGGGCAGTATGCCGATTCAGAGACAGGCCTCAGCCACAACTGGCACAGAACATATGATCCTATGCTTGGACGCTACTTACAGAGTGACCCAATTGGGTTAGCAGGTGGGTTGAATAGATATGCTTATGTGGGTGGGAATCCTGTGAGTTATGTTGATCCGATGGGGTTGAAGTGGGTAAAAGATAGAAAGGGGATATGGGAAAATGACAACAAATGGGTTCGACTACTGAGTCCTAATTATAGAGAAAAGAAACGGCATTTTAATAGAAATCTATTTAATAAGGCCCCATGTACATTAGCCGAAGCACAAAAAATGGGTTTTACACAAATGTTTGAAGACGATTATCATACTATGGGGATTGGTGGAGAAAATAATGAGAAATGGACAATGGGTAATTTTGAAGGGGTTTATGACAATCAAGAAAATTTAGTTAACGACTCAGTCAATAGGGGGACATACAATTTTTTTCCAGGGAGCGGCCTGACAATCCCTCTACATTTTAAACATGATGTTATACCTTATTATAAGTGGGGCAATGATCCAGATGATCCTAGTACTGTTAGGGAACGTTTAACTGCTGGATATGAGGGGGTAATTCCTTTTGCGTCAAATAATTGTAACTGTGGAGGGTAATGTGAAGTTAAAAAATGTGTTTTTTATTGGTGTTTTTATTGTTGTTTTCCTTTCATATTTTGCCTTTCAGCCAGTGTATTTAAACATACAGTCTTATTATGAAGTAAAAAATGGTGAGCAGTCAGCAAAAGTGAATTGGGCTATAAGTACTAGAACGGGAGAACGAAAAATATCATCAAACAGCTTTTTAGATGAGATAAATGTGGGATATCCGTATAGTATACGGGTTTTCATTGAAACGAGGAATACCATTGATGAAGAGCTAATTGAGCTGGAAATACGTTCTTTAGAAGACGACATAATTGTGATGGTGTTAAAACCAGATGTTATTAAATATAGAAATCATGATAATCCTACTTACACTGTAAAATTCTCGAATATTAACCTGCCTACGAAGGATATTGTTTTAAAATTAACAGGTATTGAGCACGCTAAGGGGAGGCAAAATAATTTTTCTTACAAGAGCTTATTTAAAGTAAATGTAGTAAGGAAAATAATCTCATACACCTTGTTTAGATTTTCTAGTGTTTAGTTATGGCCGTTGCAAATCGCAGTCAAGAATTCGCCTATGATGATATTTCGCGTCTGATATTCTCGCACGGTGGCTATGGTGATTTCTCATTCAGCTATAATCTTGTTGGTGACCGTACTGTGCGCGAACGTACTTATGACGACAACGGGACATCCATAGTGGACACCCATCTCTATGATTACGACCCAACAACCATGCGCCTCAGCGAAGTAACATCAGAGCAAACGAATGTGGCATTACGTACATTCAGCTACGCCGTGACGGGGCAAGTGATCAGTGATGAACGCACAGACGCGCTCTACACCTATGGCCTTAATCAAAATGGCCGCATAAACACTGTTAGCATGGCGGGCGCAAGTGTCGCCACATACACCTATGACGATGATGAACAACGCATTGTCAAAGCGATCACTGGCCAATCTCCCATCCATTATATTTATGACCAAGACGGGCGTTTAATTGCCGAACATGACGGCGATACGGGCGCAGTCATTCGTGAATATATGTGGCTTGGTATGATGCCAGTGGCGACATATGCAGGCACATCTGGAACTGGTGAATGTGACGAGGACGCGATAGCGGCTCTGGAGCAAAATATTGCGGATATCACAGCTCTTATTACGACCCGAACCACAAAAGCAGAAAACCTGCGTACAAAAATCACGGCGGTCAACACGCGTATTACGACCAAGCGTGACAAGATTGCTACGTATAAGGCGCAAATCGTCGTATTAAAGGCCAAGATTGCCAATACTAACAATACGACCCGTATCGCTAATCTCCGCGCAAGAATCGCCACCAAACGCGCGAGAATCCAATCCTTACGCACACAGATAGACACGCTTAAAGCCAAACGAAAAGCCCATAACAAGAAATTGAGAAAGCACGAAAGGCGTATCGGTATTCTTGGGCAAGAACGCACGACATTGACGATAGAGCTTGAAGCCCTGCAATCTCAGTGCGAGGGAGGCGAAACCACAGCAGGCCTCTATTTCCTCCACGCCGATCATCTCGGTAAAACCCAATTCGCAACCGATACGACGGGCGCAGTCATCTGGGACGGCGGCATCACAACCCCATTCGGCGAGAGCCTCACTTTGGCTTCCGCCTTCACCCAAAACCTCATGTTCCCCGGCCAATACGCCGATTCAGAGACAGGCCTCAGCCACAACTGGCACAGAACATATGACCCGATGTTGGGGCGCTACCTACAGAGTGATCCGATTGGGCTTGCAGGTGGGTTGAATAGGTATGCTTATGTGGGGGGGAACCCTGTGAGTTATGTGGATCCGACGGGACTTCAAGTGGCAACGCCTTATGCGCCAGGTGACATTGCAAAAGGTGCGTTTAAAACTGTAACTCGGCCAAAACCAAGTAAGGCAGTGCCAGGCGCACAATTTATAGCTATTGGATATTTAATGACTGCTATAGGTATTGATGCCAAAGTTGTTCTTGATCATAGCCAAGGATATTCACATAGAGATGCTCCGCATACTTGCCCAATACCAGTTGCGAATGATAGTGATGATGGGTTGGGTGACAACCCAGATATATCAGATGTACTTGATTATGTTATGCCAAAATCTGAAAAACGAAAGTATTGCGCGGTAATCAAAGATCAATGTATAGAGAAATGTCTCTATCTTTTAGGGGGAAATCGAATGTCTCAAGGAAATAAGTACACAAAATGTGTGAAGGAGTGTGAAAGAGATAATGGATGCTGATATTTTGATTTCTCCAAAAATGTTGAATGCCATTATTACTTTTAAAAACGAACACTTTGAGTTTGGGAAAAGGTTGAAAACGTATAATGCAGAACTATTTACAACTTTGGAGAAAACGTGCTCTCCGTTTGAAAGTGAAGTTAACATATCACGTGGAAATATTATAGATATTCAAAATGCTTCTTTAGAATTGGATGTAACGAATTTCGCTGATGCTTATGTATCTGTATGGCCCGTTTTCAAAGAGGGGCATAATGATTTTTATAAACACCCAATATTCAATCTCATTAATGGGATATTTTGGGGACACATTATGAACTTTACATGTGACGAAGAATTTGAAACGGCTCATGAAGTGCCGGAAGGGCGTCCTGACGTGAAAAGAGTGTCAACTGCTTTAACTGAATGTAAAAAAGCGTTTCTTCAAATATTAAATAATGTAAAAAATATTGATAAGAATGTTTACGAGCAACTGATTTATTTATTCGCTTTGTCCAGGGAGGGTAAAGAAATTGAAGCAAATTTTTTTATAGATTTTGTTCGTATACGCCAAAAAATAGATGTTAATAGTTATATGAAAGTTTATGATTTTTTATCGCGTGATTCTATTTCCATTATTCATGACGAAGATTGGAAAGTTCTCAAAAATTTATTTCAATATATACATGAATTTTTTGATTTGTTCTTGCCGACGCTAAATGAAGCCTAAATTCGATGTTCAGTTAAAACTTGGGCGGTGCTATAGTGCGTGAACATACACGTTATAACGGCGAGTCATCGGTACGGCGCAGTCATTCGTGAATATATGTGGCTTGGTATGATGCCAGTGGCGACATATGCAGGCACATCTGGAACGGGAGAGTGTGACGAGGACGCGATAGCGGCTCTGGAGCAAAATATTGCGGATATCACAGCTCTTATTACCATTCGAACCACAAAAGCAGAAAACCTGCGTACAAAAATCACAGTGGTCAACACGCGTATCACGACCAAGCGTGACAAGATTGCTACGTATAAAGCACAAATCGTCGTATTAAAGGCCAAGATTGCCAACACCAATACTAGTAATACGACCCGTATCGCTAATCTCCGCGCAAAAATCGCCACCAAACGTGCGAGAATTGATGATTTACGTACACAGATAGACACGCTTAAAACCAAACGAAAAGCCCATAACAAGAAATTGAGAAAGCATGAAAGGCGTATCGGTATTCTTGGGCAAGAACGCACCGCATTGACGACAGAGCTTGAAGCCCTGCAATCTCAGTGCGAGGGGGGCGAAGCCACAGCAGGCCTGTACTATCTCCACGCCGACCATCTCGGTAAAACCCAATTCGCAACGGATACAACTGGCGCAGTCATCTGGGACGGCGGTATCACCACCCCGTTCGGCGAGAGCCTAACCCTCGCCTCCGCCTTCACCCAAAACCTCATGTTCCCGGGGCAGTACGCCGATTCAGAGACAGGATTGAGCCACAACTGGCACAGAACCTATGACCCGATGCTCGGGCGGTATTTACAGAGTGACCCGATTGGGCTTGCAGGTGGGTTGAATAGATATGCGTATGTGGGTGGGAATCCTGTGAGTAATGTAGATACTACGGGGCTAAAAACCTTTACAGGAGTTTTTCCACGTGGATACGCATATAGAGAAGCTAGTAGAATGACTAGGGGCGCGGTCCTGCTAGCCGTTAGAGCGAAAAACCCTGGATTGGCTGCTCGTGCATTTGGTGTAGGTGTTGGAGCATATGGCGTAGCAGGCTTTTACGAAAGCAGAAATAACAAGCGTTTACTGCAAGCGATGAAACCCTATATGGCTAATTTAGAGAGTTGCCCAATATTAGTTGCGAATGATAAAGATGGCGTCGATGAACATAAATGTGATGTAGAATGGGATAGAGCAGAGGAAATATGTAGACGAGAGTTAAGGAAACCTAAAGGAGCCCGCAATAGGGGAGTTACAGGTGGGCACAATGATATAGGGAATTGTGCACGTGGACTGGTTAGCCAAGCATGTGGAGGAAATAAAATTGGGAACTGAAATTGACAAATTTACTGAAATGGAAAAATTGTTTTCTGATGCTATAAAAGAAAACAATCTCGAAAAAGCACTTGGAATTTATGAAAATGCCAATAAGGCATGCATTAAAAGTTTCGAATTTCATGAAGTAGCGGCCAGTGCATTCAAACAACTAAATGATAGAAAAACAGCGTTAAAGGCTTATGGAAAAGCAATTGCACTTGAGCCAGAATCTGGGAATTATTTTTTACGAGGTAGTTTATATCAACGCCTTAAACAATATGAAAATGCCAATTGTGATTACGAACAATGTTTGGCTTTGGATAAAGAAAATATTTATTCCGCAATTTGCTTGCGTTATGGCGCATATTGCGACGCCAAACTTAAAGATAAACGAGCGGCACTGGCAAAACTAAAAGAATTACAGCAATACCTCAGCAAGAAAGAATATGAAGACGGAAGGTTTAGTTATTGTGGAGGAAAAGTCTCAATTCCTATTATAGAAAAAATGATTACGGAAATATAAAGTCAATGCAGTCTTGCTGTATACTCAAACGCCTTTCCTATAAAAACCCAGTTCGCAATCGATACAACGGGCGCAGTCATTTGGGACGGCGGCATAACCACCCCGTTCGGCGAGAGCCTCACTTTGGCTTCCGCCTTCACCCAAAACCTCATGTTCCCGGGACAGTACGCCGATTCAGAGACAGGCCTCAGCCACAACTGGCACAGAACATATGACCCGATGTTGGGCAGATATCTACAAAGCGACCCGATTGGGCTTGCAGGTGGGTTGAACAGATATGCTTATGTGGGTGGGAACCCTGTGAGTAACATTGACCCGATGGGGCTAGACTGTATTGCTTCGAATGGGAGTGTCACATGTAGAGCACCAGGAGGAGGGCCAACTGTAACTTTTCCAAGACCGCCAAAGTGGCCAGCTACTATAGGAAGTAGTTCTTCAAGCTATCATGACTATAATAAATGGGTTCCTTTGAATGGGGTGGACTCTGCATGTGTAATGCAAGGTATAATTGATAACCCAACACCAGGAACTCCCTCGCCTGCAAGCTCAACAGGTACGCCAAATAACGCTACACCATCACTTCCTCAAGCAATAGTTCGATTAGCTTCCGGCGGTTTTATTGGTGTTAAAAGCCCAGTTATTTCGTACATTCGAAATAATGGTAAGGTTGTTGTAAATGTGACTTTACCGGGGCACCCATTACATCCAGGGTATGTTGCAAGGACTATCGGGGATAAAAAAGTTAATAATTACGGAGAAGGTTTAGGACGGCTGCAAAAAGAGAGTTGGCCAACAGCAAAGCGCATCAATGGTGTCTGGATAGGGCAAACCAAAGGGATTATTAATTCGTGTACTTGTTCACAATAAAAGGTTTTTTATGACAATAAATAGAATAAACTTTGCGTGTTTTATAGCGCCTGCGTTTCCGACACTGTATATGTTTATATTTGTAATGAGGGATTTTCGTTCGGTGGATGCTGGAGGGAGTTTTGATGTTTTGATTTTGGTAATGACACTATTCGTCAGTTATTTGTGGTCTGTACTCTTTGGGTTACCATACATTTCCGTTTTGAAAAAAAAGAAATGCCTTAACTCCATATATGTTGTAATCGGAGGAGGTGTATTGGGAGCACTCGCCTATTACATAACTGAATATGGTATTGCTGCACTTCTCGACTCACCAATATCAGGTATTGAACACGTTGATTCTATAAAATGGGGAGCTTTTTTGGGGGTTTCTGTCGCATTACCGTTTAGCTTAATTGCGGGACTTCCATTTCTTTATCAAAAAAAGACTAAGAAATAGCGAGTTCGCAACCGATGCAACGGGCGCAATCATCTGGGACGGCGGCATCACAACCCCGTTCGGCGAGAGCCTCACTCTCGCCTCCGCCTTCACCCAAAACCTCATGTTCCCGGGCCAGTATGCGGATGCCGAAACAGGATTGAGCCACAACTGGCACAGGACCTATGATCCGATGCTTGGGAGATACTTGCAGAGTGACCCAATTGGGCTCGCAGGTGGGTTGAATAGGTATGCCTATGTGGGGGGGAACTCTAAAATTTAGGGATGTAATGTGTAGTATTTCGCAGAATTGTTCGATTGGAACCAAGCTGAAAATAAAATTTCATGGAGGTCTTTTCATGCAATCCACTCTTACAGTGTAGGAGCTTTAGATTTGAAGGGAATTCGATACACATTCACGAATGTACTCGTGCCTTTTGGGTCTATGTTGAAGTATAGATTTTTTTGTGATAAATTGGATAATATTGATGGTGGAGACTGATATTTTAATACGCTCAAAAAAACGATTGGAAAGAAAAATCCAACACAACATTGAGGGGCCCCCGATTAAGAATCAGGGCGTTACACGTATTACGCTTGCATATCTTGAACAACAAAAACCTCTTAAAATCTTTCTTTCACGTTTCATACGCAGTCCGCAAGAAATAGATGATATTGCACAAGAAACATTTATACGCGCTTTCTCAGCAGAGAAAAAGTCTAAAATTGAATATCCCAAAGCTTATATTTATCGGGTAGCACGAAACCTTGCTTTAGAATATTTAGAAAAAAGATCAACAAGAATGACCTGTTATATTGAGGATTCTTGCGAAAAAAATGTTTTCCAATCAAACGAAGACGTTGAAAGTAATGTTGATGTTTTACACAAGTTGGAATTGATAAAGCACGCAATCGCAAAACTGCCACCACAATGCCAGCGTGTTTTTATCATGCATAAAGTATATGGATTTAAATACAAAGAAATAGCAAACCAACTGGAGATTTCAGTAAGCACCGTTGAAAAATACATGATGGCAGGGCTCAAACAGTGCCGGAAATCCATTAAAAATAAAGAAGCAATAGGTCGGGCTGTTACATCGCTTCATCAATATAAAACATCATTGGGGCAGGTGGATAAATCATGACAACAGAATCTATAACACCACAACAAAATGTTTCAGACATAGTCGAAGCGGAAGCACTAGCATGGGTTGTACAGCTTACTGGCGATGAGGATATTACAGAAAAAGACCTTGTTGCTTTTCGAGAATGGATCAACCGTAGCCCTGCCCATGGGGTAGAAATTAATGAGCTTGCTGAAATTTGGGGTGATTTAAACATATTAACCACAATGGACGAACCCATCCGTCAGGCGGACAAAATCTCAAAACAATTACGTAAGCAATATGCTCGAAAAATATGGAGGAGACGTTTTACTATACCCACTCTTATATTATGCAGTGCGATTGTTTTTTCCATCATGGGGCGCGGGCATTTTATTCACCGGTTCAATTCCTCCACGATACAATCAGCGTCCGTTAATATACCTATCGTTTTTAAATCATCGATAGGGGAACAACAAAAGCAAACGCTTGCAGATGGGTCTACGATTACCCTGAATACAGACAGCCATATCGAAGTTGATTTCACGGCCAACCAACGCAATGTTCGCTTGATAAAAGGGGAAGCTTTGTTTGTCGTTGCCCACGATGCCTCTCGCCCCTTTCTCGTTTTTGCCAAAGACGGTATTGTTCGCGCAGTTGGTACAGAGTTCTCGGTGCATATTCTCGAGAAAGGCATTGACGTACTTGTTGCAGAAGGCTCTGTTGAACTTTCAACATTGTCACCAACCAAACCTCGCCCCAAACCTCGACATGAGGCAATACAAGCACAAGTGCTACCAGTAAAAATGGCGCATTTGGGTATTATAAATGCGGGGCATTCCGCGAAAATTGTAAATGCAAAGGCCTCTATTGAGGTTGTCAGCGCAGATATGATTGACGCGGAGTTATCATGGCAAAATGGCCTTTTGACATTCACGGGCCAGCCGCTTGAAGAGGTTATCGCCGAGGTTAGCCGCTATACGCAATTAAATATAATTTTAGAAGACGTTGAGCTTAAAAAAATCCGTATTGGGGGGGTATTTAAATCGGGAGAAACTGACGTACTTTTTAGAACACTCGAGGCTAGTTTTGCAATCCGCATAGAAGCGACGGATGACTATGTGCGTATCATGCCTAAATTGTAACGACACCCTGTTGCAATAAAGCAACTACATTTATTTAATAAAAAATTTTCAAAAACAACAGTGAGGTAAATTTGATATTGCCCCTCATATTTAACAGGTGGCCATGTTAAATATGATTACATACATAAGTGTTCGCTTGATAAATAAAAGAAAGTGGGATTATTTTGAACTGTAAATACGCTATTAAATCTGGAATCACATGTGTAGTAATTTTTGCGTTCACAAGTGAAGCTTTTGCAGATGATAGTAAACATACACTTCATATTACCTCCCAAAATGCTGTTGCCGCACTGACAAGTTTGGCAAAGCAAACAAAATACCCACTCATCTTTGATTATAATCAAGTGCGATCTCTTCGCGTGAATACTTTGAACGGTAATTATACTTTGCAAGAAGCACTGGATCTTATTCTTAAAGATTCCGGGTTTTCTGGGCGCCTGTTAAACCGAGAGGTCATTACGATTTCTCCTCGGTCTTATTTAGGAACTCAATCAAAGGAAAATAAAATGATTATAAAAGGGAACAAAAGGGCGTTAGCAAGTGGAGCTTCAATTGCCATTCTGTCGGCAATGACAGCCGTGCCAGCAAATGCACAAACCTCGTCACAACCTATTCAAAAAGATGAAATCATCGTGACGGCAACAATCGGTAGCCGGGGCAAGCCTCGTTCAGCATTGGACTCGCCTGTTGCGATTGATTCAATCAATGCAGACGAATTGATTGGTACTGGCGCCACCGAAACAGGGCGTATTCTACAAGAGCTCGTGCCATCATTTAACTTCTCGAGTTCGTCAATTTCGGACGGCACAGATTCATTGCGACCAGCAACCTTACGCGGTTTAGGCCCCGATCAAACACTCGTTCTTGTCAATGGCAAACGTCGTCACAAGTCGGCCCTTATCCATGTCAACACATCCGTTGGACGCGGTACCGCAGGTACAGATATTAATGCAATTCCCTCCAGCGCTCTTAAGAATGTAGAAGTCTTACGTGATGGTGCTGCTGCACTTTATGGTTCAGACGCGATTGCTGGCGTCATAAATTTTGTTCTCAAAGATTCTGCAGAAGGCGGCAACATTAGCGCTTCCGTTGGGCAATATTATGAAGGAGACGGGCGATCAGTTAACTTGAACGTCAACAAGGGCTTTGCACTAGGCGAAGATGGCTTTGTAAATATCACCTATGAATACAATAATCGTGAAAGTACCAACCGTGCAGGTTTAAGCGCCCAATGCCAATATCTCTGCACAACAAATGCAGCAGGGGATCAAGTCGCCGATCCATCGACAGCCGACTTGGAACGTGCCTTTGAGCGTCAAAACTTTCGCATTGGCGATTCCGATTCAGAAGCTCATACGGTATTCGCAAATCTCGGGTATGATTTAAACGATACATCTTCGCTTTATGCTTTTGGTAGTTGGGGTTCACGGCAAAATGAATCTGGTGGGTTTTATCGCCGCGCCAATCAAGGAAGCCGTACGCTTCTTGATTTATATCCAAATGGTTTTTTACCGCTTATTCGTCCAGAGATTAGCGATGTCTCTTTGAATACTGGTATTGATTGGGAAATTGGCGACAAGCTTACCGTTGACACAAGTGTTGGTTATGGAAGCAATTCCTATAACTTTGAAATCGCAAACTCTGCAAATGTATCTCTCGGCCTTGCAACACCAACCGTGTTTGATGCTGGTACATTGAAGCTTTCAGAATTAAGCGCCAATATAGATGCCGTTTATGATTTTGATAAATATGTACTGGCCTTTGGTGGTGGGTATCGAGAAGAAACATATGAATTAGAAGCAGGCGAACCTGCATCATATGCGAATGGCGGCTTCATCAATACAGACACAATTTATGTACCGACATTGTTTGGACCAACATCTGGAAGTGCTGGTGCACAAGTCTTTAGAGGCTTTAGCCCATCAAACCAAGTTGATGAAACACGAACTTCATATGCAGCTTATGCAGAAGTCAGTGCCGATTTGACAGACCGTATTAACGCCCAAGCTGCGGCGCGTTACGAGAACTATGATGGTTTTGGTGGTACGCTTACATGGAAAGTTGCAGGCCTTGCACGGGTAACTGACTATCTTAATGTACGTGGTTCCATAGCTTCAGGTTTCCGTGCCCCGTCTATGCAACAATTATACTTTAATTCAACGAGCACTCAATTTGTACAAAATGGAGCAGGTGTAACTGTCGCTGAAGAACGTGGTACTTTCCGTAATGATAGTTCGCTAGCAAAAGCATTAGGTATTCCTGATCTGCAAGAAGAAACATCATTAAGCTGGGGACTTGGCGCGGTACTTACACCGTTTGACGGCTTCACACTGACCGTTGATTATTACAAAATTGATATTGATGACCGGATCATGATTTCAGGATCTGTAAACCCGACACCAGCAACCGCCGCAGCTTTCGCTGCTAATGCTGCGACATCGGGTCAATTCTTTATTAATGGCGTGGATACAAAAACCTCAGGCGTTGATATTATCACTGCATACAAGCTCCCTAATCAAGTGATGGGCGGAGATGTAAAACTGACCGCTTCTGCTAACTTTACGAGCACAAGTGTAAAACGTGAAATCCCTGCGCCAGGCTTGCTTGCTGGTTTGGACCTTGTTACGGATCAGGACATCTCTATCCTTGAGGAATGGCAACCAAAATCACGTATCAACTTAGGTGCAAACTGGTCAAATGATCATTGGAGCTTTAGTCTCCAAGGCAGCCAGTACGGTAAATATACGATTTGTGAAGGGAGTAGCTGTAGCTCGAGACAAACTTTCGGCGCAAAATGGTTGGCAGATGTTTCTGCTGATTACCGTTTTGAAAATGGTGTAAAATTAACAGTCGGCGCGAACAATCTCTTCGACCAAACACCTGATGCAAACTTGATTGGTCAATCTCGTGGTGGGCGTATCGTTGACACGGCTGGAAACCTCATTGTTGAAAGCGATGGCGTCTTCCAATTCTCACGTAGATCAGCTCCATTCGGCTTTAACGGTGGCTATGTCTATAGTCGCGTAAGCATCAATTTCTAATACGTTCTCGTATTAGAACCAGCAAAACAGAAGGCGGCGCAAACACAATGTTTGCGCCGCCTTTTTATCTTCCTCAAAAATTTAGTCTTTGCAGCGTATGATAAGGCAGACGTAAGTCGCTCAGATGATAATCAAAGCCCAAAGAAGGACGAAACACAAATATCAGAGATACTACGAGATTATGACGTATCAGAGCCAAAAGGCTAAAGGCACAGAGAACACTAGCGGATTTAATAAGTATAAAGGGATTGAATGTTTTATTCCCTACAAGAAAATCAATAGCTCAGAAGGTAATTGAATATATATTAAAGCCGATTGCATAGAACTTATATGCGCCCTATATTAGATAAATCCACCAATACAACTTTGGCGTTGACGCTCACTTGCTACACATGCAACCGTGAAGAGGGCTGTTAAATATGATTCGAGATAGAAAAAACTATCTCACGCACATATTGAAGGATGAATATGGAACTTTCACAACACATCGCTGTTTTGCTTTTTGTGCTGAGTATGACGCTTGGTTCAACAATAGCACATATGGGGAGCGCGATGATGCGTATCAATAAAATGTTATCAAAAAATCAATTGATCCGCATTGGTTTACTTTTTTTATTCTCAGCCAGTACCGCAATACCTTCCTTTGCTTATGATCCAGACAGACCCACAAGGCCCGGCGGCGGCGGAAGTACAACATATAATGCGCCAAAATTCCCTGCAATTGAATGGGAAAAACGACAACGCGCAAATGAGCGACTAAGAAGCTATGGCCCAGACTTGCTTGGTGACGGCATTGATCCCCATACGGGAACGATTGTATTTTCACACACTGACATTAGTATTCCGGGTAACTCTGATCTTGATGTATCGATTACACGGAAACTTTCGCAAGGCTTAAACTACCATCCGAGCGCAAATGTGGGGTTTGGCGATTGGGAATTGGGTATTCCCAGAATACGAACTGTAACAACAGTAGATACGAACTTCCGCACGAGTAATAGGTGCTCAGGAGGATTTGCTCATAATTTTAATCACTCCTACTCCGCGTCAAGAACTTTGAGCTCCTACACCTATTCAAATGGGTTGCATATGGATGCTCCAGGGCGCGGGAGCGAACAATTATTGGAAGACAAACAAGGAGCCCAGTGGCCAGCGTCTGCTAAATATGTCACGAGTGGCGGTTGGTATTTGACCTGCCTGAGTAACGCCACTGGTGGCGGCGAGGGGTTCTTAGGGCATGCCCCTAACGGTGATATTTATAAATTTGATCGCTTTGTCGAGAGACGGGCTTCTGACTTGGTCATGGGGGGCGCTGAGCAGCTCATTAGATGGCACTCTATGCTTTTGGTGTCTGAAGTTAAGGATGTGAATGGGAATTGGGTGCGATATGATTATGATGGCTTAGGCCGATTAACGACCATCCGTAGCAATGATGGGCGGCGCATTGCTCTCGGCTATAGTGGCACATCATTGCTGGTTCGAACCGTAACAGCGAATAATCGCACGTGGGCTTATAATTATGGGCGGACTAACCAGCACTATCCAGAGTGGTCCCGTGATGGACAGCACTTGTACCTTTATAACAACCGTATGCCGCAACAGCTCCTTCGATCCGTAACATTACCGAACGGAAAATCTTGGCAGTTTAACCTTGATGGTATGGCGGCTACGCCTAAACCTGCTGTTACCTGTGCTTTTCAGCCACCTCAACCCATTACGATAACGCACCCCTATGGGGTTCAAGGGACCTTTAGTTTGAATCAACGTAGCCATCGTGTGGTTTATGATACGCTCGGCACGACCACTTATAGTTGCCCAAGTCTCGAGCCACCTACTGCGGGGGGAGATTTTCCTCACCGGCCTTATGTGTTTCACATCAATAAGATAGATACTGTTGCCGTCACGAGTAAGACACTTGCTGGCGCAAACATGCCCACGCAAAGATGGACCTATAATTACCAGCCTGCTGATGTTGGAACACATTGGTCAAGTTGGACATTAATTTATGCCCCTGGCCCTCGTTATGTATATCAGCCTCATACCATTTATCCTTCGCAATTGAATGATCAGACGAATTGGACGATTGTCACTGACCCTAATGGAAATAAGATAAAATATTACCATTTTTGGAACAGTACACCTTTTGGCGGTAAATTAGACCGAGAAGAACGATTATCAGCAAGCAATGTTGTTCTTAAAAAAACACAATATTCTTATGTGTCTGAAGAAAGAATTGGCTCAACAAGACGAAATGGATACCTAGATTCTGGATCAATCGAACGGCCAGTTCGTACGACGAATACTGTTATTGAACAGGACAGTGATATATTTACCACCGATATAGGGTATGATCTCAACCATAGCTCAAATAATTACTCATTCGGTAATCCTACATCGACGACGGTTTATAGTAATATCAGTGGCAGTACGGGACCTAAGGCAACTGTAGTTGACTATGAGCATAATAAAACCAAATGGATATTAGGGCTTCCTAAAACTGTGACTACCAATGGGCGTAATGAGGCGACCTATGTTTATGATAGTTTGGGCCGTAAAACATCGCAAACACGTTATGGTGCGCCATATGCGACATTTGATTATAATAGTGACGGTACAATGGCTTGGGTGGAAGATGCGCTTCATCGTAGAACAAAGGCCTATCTCTGGAAACGTGGCACACCGCAACGTATTGAACGTGCAGATAACGTTACCAATGTTTTTCAATATGTTGATGATAATGGTTGGTTGACCTCTAGCATAGATGCCAAAGGGAATACCACCAATTACAGCCGTGATAATATGGGCCGGTTGACGAAATTCACACCACCATCTGGTCAATCCGCAACAGATATCCGTTATGCCTATGGTAATAATAGCATCATCCAAATCATATCCCGCGGGTCAGGGTATGAGAAAATTTACTATGATGAATTGTTTCGCCCAGTTCTTGAAGAAACAGGGGGAGTTGGAACAAATGAAACTTATGTCAAAACCATATATAATGCTGGGGGGCAAGTTGCGTTTAAATCCTTTCCGTCTGGTTTTTCAAACCCGACAACGGGTACAAATATGGTCTATGACGGGCTTGAACGTTTGACCTCAAGTACAGAAA
This sequence comes from Robiginitomaculum sp., assembly GCA_002733905.1. GTDB lineage: Bacteria > Pseudomonadota > Alphaproteobacteria > Caulobacterales > Maricaulaceae > Robiginitomaculum_A. The sequence continues at coordinate 66,023 of NVXK01000021.1, forward strand.
ATGTCAGCCCATTCGCGTCAACGGCAACATCCTATCGTAGCGGAAACAGTACACGTGTTACTGACGCAGCAGGGCATATTACAACCTATTATAAATATGGTTATGGCGGCGCAGGTAAAGGGAATTTACGAGCAATTAGCCAACCTCTCGTCACAACTTATACATATCGTAATATTTGGGGCGAAATGACACGCCTGCGCCAAAAGGGTGGGGGCAAGGATAAAAGCCAGTATTATTATTATAACTCACAGCGCCAACTCTGTCGTCACCGCACATCCGAGAGCGGTGATACAATTATGGGCTATGACCTTGCAGGGCAAATGACCAGCTATGCCAAAGGACAAAATACAACATCATGTCTCGCGCCATCTGGCTCTGTCCCCAATAACAATGCCAAGGTTAGCCTTGGTTATGACCTGCTTGGTCAATTGAAGACCACAAATTTCACGAACGCAGCTACCCCTAATATCACCCGTAATTATGACGTGAATGGCAATGTATTGACGGTCAACCGTGAGGGCGTGAACTGGACATATGCCTATGATAAATTCAATCAACTGACCTCTGAAAACCTAACCCTAGACGGTCGCGCATTCACGAATAGCTATGCCTATAACGCCGATGCACAAATGATATCACGTACACTACCTACGGGGCGTGTGCTGAGCTATGATCTGGACGGTCGCGGGCGAATGACAAGCATGACCAATAATGGAGCAAGTCTTGCCTTTGACGGTGCCTATCACGGTTCGGGGGCTTTACAAAAACTTAGCTATGCCAATGGACAAGTGTTTAGCCAAACCCTCACACCACGTTTACAGCCTTTGCGGACGCTCTCCAAAAAAACGGGCAGCAAAGCCCTTGACCTCACATATATCTATAACCCCCGAGGCAAAGTGACGTCCATTACCAATGGGGCGATTTCAGGGGATAACCGCACCTATAGCTATGACGCCCTTGGACGCCTAAAAACTTCATCTGGCCCGTGGGGCAGTGGGTCATATAATTATGACGCGCTTGGTAATATTCTTGGCTATACAGAAGGATCGCGCACCTTTGCCATGACGTATGACCCGGGCAAGAACCGCCTAACATCCCATACCGATAGCGGCGGCCCGAACCGCACGCTTAGCTATGACACCCGTGGCAATGTGACCAAGCTCGGGGCGCTTAACTTTGTCTATGACATGTCCGATCAACCCGTCAGTATCTCTGGGTCTGCCACTGGCACATATCT
>NVXK01000002.1 GCA_002733905.1 Robiginitomaculum sp.
CATGGACGCACGCCCACCAAGAAGCGTAATGCCGCCACGTGGTAGCTGTGCGATACGGTCAAGCGTATCAAAGCCCGTTGCTATGGTTGCGGGTCTATCGGGATTAAATAACGCCTCTACAGCGTCCTGAGTGGTTGCAAATTTGGCCTGTCCTGTGCCTTGCCTTTGAATACGTACAAGCTCACTGAGTTGCTCGTCCAAAATAGCAGGTGCGTTTAAATCATAATTACTCGTGGCTTGATTCGCACCTTTTTGATTTACACGAATAAGCTCGCGCCTAATCGACGTATCAATAATTAGTTCTGCGTATTCTGCGATTGCTGCGCCCTTTGGCGAGGTGTAAATAATTTCAGCAAGCATATCTGCAAACGCATCTGCAGTTAATCCAAATTCTTTGACAATACTCGCCATAGATTTTTTCAAACCTATTGGTTCAACAACCTGCTTTTTAGAGACGCCCGTGTGAATGTTTTTGTATAGCTCCGCTAGTAACGGGTCGCTAAAATGCTCACCCTTCAATGTGTCACGGATTGGTTTTATGTAATCGTTATCGTGAAGTAATAGACCGATAATGGCCTGTTCTGCTTCACGGCTTTCAGGGGGAATGTCAATCATAGTGATATCCTCCCCTTACTATCCTGCGAAAATAGCCACGTATCCATTTGCAATTGTTGCGGCGCTCACTCGGTGTTGATGGTGTTGGTTTTGAAGCGCGAGCTTTAGGGTTAAGTTTGCTCATAACACCACCTGCACATCAATATTATAGAGCGCCTTCATCATCTTGCAGTTGCGCCGAAAATCAATTTTCTTAGCCGTTGGCGGTGATTTCACGTCCTCAACTACAAAGTCACCTGTAGACGTTTCTGTGTAGCTAAAATCAGCCGTGTAGGAGTTGATTTTAACGCCGTTCACGACAAACTGGTACTTGGGCTGTGTGTTGAGGTCGATTAGCTCTCCTGCCTTCTCTCTAAGGCGTAGTTCGCTGTAATGTTTCGCCTCACGTTTAGACGCAAATCTTATTCCGTCTATTGTGGTAGGTATGGCGTTGTATTTGTTTTTGCGCTTCATGTTCGCGACCTCACAACACCATCAAAACCTTTAGTGAGGCCTGTATTGAAGCCCCTGCTTTGGATTAGCGAACCGCCACGTTTCTTACGTCTGGCGTACTGGCCAGTTTCCCCTTTGCGTCTTTTTGCACGGGCTATGTCTTTTACGTCTTGTTTGGTTTTCTTGGGGTGGCACAATTCCGAGCAAAGGATTTGCCATTTAATCTCGTCACCTTCGTATTGAAGGGCGTTAGGGATTGTATGGTCAAAATCAAAGCTTATGCATTTAGACAACAGGCGCTTACATTCGCCCTCACAGCGCCCAAACTGATTAAGCCAGTCTATGCACCATTGCTTTGTCTGTTGTCTGTCAGGCGTGCTTAACCAAGCAAGAATACCCTTTTGAGAAACCGCACCATCTGGATGATGGGCTATGATTTCTTGCATTTCACCAACACGAATGGCGCGGCGTTTTGCTAATGGTGGGGAATGGGTCATACCGCCCTCCCCATCAAATTACCGTTTTCAATCTCCAAGCATCTATGACGTGAAGCTGTGAGCGCAATTACACTAGGCTTCACAAGCTCGTGGTTTCTGCGACCCGTAGCAATGATCCGAACCAAGCCGCTTTGTATTCGGGCATGTCGAGCAAGCAGAGCGCGTTTAGTGTGTGCTATGTTGATGATTGGCGTTGTTCTCACTTCACTCTCCATAATTTCAAAATCAAAACCCCACCCCTTTGCCAAACACCCGAAAGCGCCCAATGCAAAATATCAGTCGGCCAGAGAAACACCCTCGCGCCCATCACTGGTATCGCTACCAAGCAAGCCAAAGAGCGTTTGCCCCATTTGATGATTTGCGTGTTGACGTTCTTCGAACTTTCGTTGTTGTTCATCTTCTTCTCGCTGATAAATGAGCCACGTGTCTCTTAGGTGCTCGCCAAGAACCGCCATGATGAGCGGGAAGCCGAACACAGCTAAAAGCTGCCATGCGTCTCTGGTGGGTAAAATGCCGTGCTTACGGCTGTCCTGTACTGTGCGTAATGAAACGCTGATCCCACAATCCTCTAAATCATCCACTTGGTCTTGCGCGGTTGTCCACGTCTCTAATTGGAATTTCTGCCAACCTTTGTTCATCTGTGCAGTCGAGCAACGCAAGAATGCAGCCTGTTTCATAGTAATCGCGTTCATAATCTGTTTCCTTTCAATGGCTGAAAGGTCGCTTGATTGAGCGCTGATAAAGCATCCAGTTTTGAAAGGACTGAACATGAGTATTGAGAAAGAAAACGAACCAGAGAACAACGTTGTAGCGTTGTGGAAATATAGAGAGCCTCACCTCTCCAATTGTCGCTGGATAAGAGGCTATTTCTCAAAGTAACAGATGTGAAGGGCGAGAGCTTGTGACACCCGCCCTTCACTGTTCTTTGCGCTGTGTGGGTATCGACGCGCAAAGTCATTTTGTTATTTCTTTGATTTTTTTGAACTTGAAAAGGCCGTCAGAAACGTCCAGCCCTTTTTCAGCCGCAAGTCTCTTAATAATTGGATACCAAGACGCAGGGAAAGCAGAGTCTGTTTTTGCAACGCTCACCGAACGAGTAGTTAAACCCGTACCGCTAATAATATTTTCGCGACCTAGCTTTTCAATAGCATCTTCAATAGTGATAATTTGGTTCATAGCCCTATTATCCAAATAGTTTGGATAAAGTCAAGCCCAAGCTTTAATAATATCCAAATTATTTGGTATGTGAGATATTAAACGTATGGATACTTATACTTACAGCGCTGAAAATGTAGCCAAGCGGCTCTCTCAGCTACGAAAATATTTAAAGCTCAATCAAAAGGAATTCGCAAAAAGCATTGATGTCGGGTACACGCAATATAACAATTGGGAGAAAGCTAAGCAGCGACTAAGTTTAGAAGGGGGACTAAAGATAAATGCTGTTTATGGAACGACACTAGATTTTTTATTTTTAAATCGTCGAGACACTTTACCGCACGCTATGGCCGTTGCCTTCGCGCCCAAACCTCTAGCGCTTAGCTCCAAAGTATCCAATGAAGCCCCTGACGACTGAGCCGCCTCTAACAGCAAATCTAATCTTTCATCTTCACTCATATCCCACCCCAATCATAAACACCTTCAAATATTTACAGGCTTAAGCTAACGTCATTACTGACATTTGTCAATTAACCCATTGTTAAACCACGCTTTATTAGTGATACTTATTAAATATCACCGTTGCTATTTGCATATCTGATAATATTGCCACTTATGGCACTTAAACGAATCTCAACTTATAATCTGGCGAATTATTTTATATCGCCAGATTTTCAACCATAGAACGTAAGGGGAACGTCGTAAAGGATTATATTCCTAAAACTGTTAACAAGTGGGTGTTTATTGACTGTGTTGCAGTGCTATGATGGGGTTTGAATGAATGGGTTTGGGGGTATATTCTTAGGGAGATGTATCCACGGTGTGATGTGGGGCGGTAGGTTCTTGTGGTATAAGGAATTATCACTTGGAATGAATGTTGGTGTTTCGTTCTGTGCTTTTTAGGCAACACATTCATAAAAGTCGCTGTATTAATGGTTTGTAATGTCACTTTAAGTGTTGTTTTAGGTTTCCTCACTATATAGAGGATATGACTGCGAGGAGAATTAAGATGGGCACACAACCAAAAGCTAGGGCTGATTTACAGTTTCAAAAAATCAACGTCCCTACCCCAACAGAGTTTGATTACTCAGATGACATCACAGATGAAGAGTTTGTGGTTTTTGACAAAGCCATGCAATTTAAATCTGGTTTAAGTAAAGATAAACTAAAAGACGCTTTAACGGGCGGAATAGTGATTAGCGGCGATCCTTGGTAGGTAAAATATTACAAGACACGTACCCTGTTCCATCGGCCCCACAGGCCTATGACATTGTTCAAGCGCGATTCCCGTACAACGAAGAGCCTTACAAGCCTGGCCCCAAACGCCGCCCGTGTTTAGTGCTAGCTGTTCAAGCTAACGTGGATAATTCAGGTACACATTACGCGACCGTTCAGGTTGCATACGGAACCTCCCAAGCGCAACCTAATCGCCCTCCATGGGAATATTTCCATGTTCACAATTACACCGCGCTTGATCGTTCTGGGTTATGCCGCGACACATACTTTATTGTTACGCGCGTTCAATGGCTGTTGTGGTGTGAGGATTACTTCCCAGTAGTCAAGGAATTGGAAACGCCTATTTTAGGCCACTTACCGCACAATCACATTTTAGCCCTAAAGAACTTAAAGGATGTAAGGGATTCCATGAGAACCCAAGGTATCCTGTAGAAAAGTGGAGCCACATCTCCACCCTTTCAGTTAATCGTTCGCCTTTGCCAGATGCTCCCCTAGTAGTTTCTCTGCAAACACAGCTATAGCCTCTACGTAATAGCTCTCTGCAACCTCCCCCATACTTTCCAGATGGAACTCTATATCATCTAATATACTCGCCCCCGCATTTGTGAGGGGTCTACACATGCCTGTGTCTGGCTTTTGTGTGCCTATTTCATCATGTAATTTATAGAAGGCTGCGGCTTTCGCTATTTCAATCTTATTGGTCATTCTAATCTCCATTTAATATTATGGAGACCCCCGCACATCGTCCCTACTTTAGAATAGAGCGATTCTCTGCAATGCCAATTTAAGTGTATTTTCTCTCATTTCCATACCTCAAGATAGCTGTTCTATATATAAGCTTCATTCGTGACTCTTAGGCGCATGTAATATAATGTTTGATTTTAAGCGCAGGAAAACGAAATGAAATTCGATATACTACTTAACTCAGCCCCCCTACCCGTTGCCTTATCCGTAACCATTTTCACGGTTTTGACATGGGCTTATTACAGCCACCCTGTCGGCGCACAGAAACTCGCTGCTTTTGTGAAAGCGTTGTTATTAATGGTTGTGGTCTGTGCTTTGTTTTTTCTTGTACTGTATATATCGCTAAGAGCAATTCTCTCTGTACCTCAGGGAGAAGATGGACACATGATAGTATTTGCGCCGATCTCTTATGCATTCTGGCTGTGGGCAGGCTGTGCTCTGGCCTTATACGGCTTAATCGCCACATTTCTTCCTGGCATAGTGAATATGCTGAAAGAGAAACCAGATCAGAGTGACGGCGAGAATCCATCTCTATAAGCGTTACCCAACGCATCATTACCGGAAACCCAAAACATAAAACTGCTAACATAAAGACGCCACCTGACGGGCCAAGCAACCTGCTTATAAAGGACAAATTATTGTTGGCCTTATCTATCATTTTTAAAACTCCTAGACCCGCTTAACGGCGGGTTTTTTGATTCTATTTCCCTCACCAATACCCATTTTATATCTCGTTCTATATATAAAGTAAAGAAAAACAATACAAAACGTATTGACATGTCGCGATACGTTTTGTATTGTACACTCATCAAATAGAGGTGAGACATATGAACATTCAAACAGAATACGTAGTGACAAGTGAGTATGATTTTAGCGGTATTGCGTCTTACGAGACACAGCCGATGGATCAAGAAACACTTGCCGAAATCATCAACAAGATAGCAACTGGCGAATGGGCGAACGTAACCCGTGTTCTTGCGTTCAATCTAACAGATGGCACAATTGAGAATATTACAAACGACACCCTTGAAGCTGCATTTGCACAAGCATTAGAAAACGCGGCTTATCGCATTGATGATCTACCAGAACTTGAAGGCGAACTTGGCGATAAGCTTATGTGTTTTGTCTCTGGTCAAGATTTGGGCGCTCACCTGAGTTCTGAACGTGGGGATTGGGCATAATGAACACCCTCAAAGACACAACCCTATTCATAGCGGAGATGCTTATCGGATTGGTTTTCATAGCCTCTCCCTGCGCTCCCCTAATTATTTACGCCGCACATACAGGAGCTTTGTAATGGATATTGAAACACAAATTAAAGCCCAAGAGCAAAAAATAGCACGCACGGAGTCATCAACCGCAAAACTTAAAACGGAAATAGAACATGACCAAATCAATGTAGCTCTATGCACATCCACATTGAACATGACCGACCTTAAGCGCCCGTCTGCTGAGCAGTTAAAAACCACGCTTTCGAGTATTACACTCTTAACCCATTTCGCGGCTAAGCACGGGGCTTTGTCATGATTGACCTTGAAGAATTGGCCGCGCCGTTTCCTGTTGACGCTATTAGTTGGCGTGTAGGCTCCACAACGAAAGACAAAAAGAAAGGCATGGCACTTGCCTATATTGACGCTAGAGACGTGATGCAACGCCTAGACGATGTTTGCGGCATTGGCGGTTGGCAAAACACATACCCTCATGCAGGACAACGCGTTATTTGCGAGCTTTCAATAGAGCTGGATGGTAAATGGGTAACGCGCACTAATGGCGCAGGAAGCACTCAAATAGAAGCCGATAAAGGCGCTATATCTGACGCCTTTAAACGCGCGGCGGTGCTCTGGGGAATTGGGCGGTATTTGTATAGCCTTGGCAGTGTCTGGGTTCATCTCGAGCCAAGAGGCGCAACGCATATTATCAAGAAGGATCAGCAATACATTCTTGACGCCGCTCTTAGTAAATTAGGCGCTACTCCAAACCGCCCTCAATCAAACCCCGTTAAAAATGGAGCCTCAAAAGGCACACCAAGCCGAGCTTTATATACAAACCTCGTTGGGGAAATTGAGGCTTGTGGTGATGATCTCGACGCAATGGATATTTTGTCAAAGAGCGAAGCATTCCAAACCAAGGTCAAACAGTTACCCGCAGATTGGCAAGGCAACCTTCAAGACGAATACAAAAGAAGAAAACTGGATGCACAGGAGAAAACGATATGACGCACGACAACACAACAAATAACGCGCCTAAAAACGCAAGCGATTACAACGCACCATTTGAGGCGTTTGAGGATGATTTAGAACGCTTCAAGGACATTGAAATTAATGATGGCTTAGCCGCTGAATTAAACGACTTAATCAAAGCTATACAGAGCAAAGCAAAAGAAGCTAATGCTGACAGAGTTGCGCTCAAGAAGTCATTCGCAGACGCCGCAAACGAAGTGCAAGCCAAGTTTAATGTAGTGCGTGACCTCGCTAAAGGCTTGGAGACAAGCGCCAAATCAATCCTTACGTCATATATGGTTAAACGGGCTGAAATTGAAGCTGAGGCAAGACACAAAGCTGAGCAAGAAGCCGCTGAGAAAGCTCGTATTGCCGAAAAGCTAGCAGATGATGCATTTGTTGGCGAAAGCACGGCGCAAGATGCTGAGGACGCGGCTAAGCTCGTAGTTCTCGCAACAGCAAGAGAAGAAAACGCTAGTCGTGTTGGTTCCGCGTCAGGAGTAGCAAGAACCGCCTCTCTACGCACTTATTGGGACGCTGTTATTTCCGACCCTGCCAAAGCCGCCGCCGCCTTCATGCATGACCCTGCGGTACAGGCTGTGATTATCAAGCAAGCAGAAGCCGCAATGCGCTCGGATAAATCAAAATCAATCACCTTTGACGGTGTTCAATTCAATACACGCCAAGAGGTAGCATAATGTCTGGATCACTAAACAAAGTACTTTTAATTGGACATTTGGGGAAAGACCCTGAAATCCGTTCAATGGGTAATGGTGGAAAAGTCTGTAGCTTTTCAATCGCCACATCTGAAAGTTGGAAAGACAAACAATCTGGCGAACGCCGTGACAAGACGGAGTGGCACAACATTGTGATTTTCAATGAACACCTAATCAAGGTGGTCGAGAACTACGTCAAAAAAGGCTCCAAGATTTATATCGAAGGCGCTTTGCAAACTCGTAAATGGACAGACCGTGAAGGAAACGAACGGTACACGACAGAGGTTGTTCTACAGCGCTTTAATGGCACGCTAACTTTGCTCGATAAACGCGATTCCAGTGACAATCAGCAAGGCGGTTACGGCAATCAATCCCGTGACCATCAAGCACCAGGCAATCACGACTTAGACGACGATATTCCATTTTAATCCCTCTGTGCGTTTAGCTTAACGGTAAAGCCGCGTCCTCATAAGACGTTTTATGCAGGTTCAATCCCTGTCGCGCACACCACAACTTAACCCCACCAAACGAGGAAACACAATGATTACAGATGAACAAAGAGCCATGAGCATGGGTGAGGATACCCGTGAGAAACTTAAGCAGTTTATTGCCCGTATCGAACGGCTAGAGGCTGAGAAAACGGAATTAGCGGCTGACATTCGCGAAGTGTATGCGGAGTCGAAAACATTCGGTTTTGATACAAAAATACTCCGCAAGGTAATCGCTGAACGTAAAGTGGACGCAAACGAACGCTCCGAGACTGAGGCTCTTCTTGAACTCTATATGGACGCAGTAGAGGGTTAAATGGCTAGATTACTCTTCAATACCGAGAGACAAACGCAGGACATTGTTCGAGCGCTTCATGTGGCGAAGGAAGGTTCAGCTATAACCATATCTCGCTCATTCAAGCTTTTGCCTCAAACTCACAAGCGAATTTTGGGCGTTCTTACGGCCTTGCAATCTCTTGGAAACTGGAAAGTAAAGATAGCCGCACCAAACCGCACGTTAGAGCAAAACGATAAAATGTGGGCGATGTTAACGCCGATTGCAAAGGAAATGGAACTCAAGGGAAGCTATTATTCTACAGCCGATTGGAAGTGCTATTTCTTGCACATCCTAGGGAGCGAGCAACGTTTTATGCCAAGCCATAATAACGCTTATATTCCCGTAGGTTCATCGTCTAAAGCCCTAACAAAATCAGAGTTTTCAGACTTATTTGAAGTAATTCGACACTTCGCGGCGGTCAACAATATCGACTTAAAAGAACCTGCCCACCCACAGCATCGGCAAACAGCATAAGTCCATCCTGTACCAAATGCAGGACGGCAATGACGAGGGCGCTCACCTGTCCTCGTCAACAAATTGAATATTGAAAGGATATAACTATGACCGAGAAACAAATTTCTTACAAAATGCTTGATGCAAATTTTAAGTGTCGGGACTTCCAATACGAAGTTGGCAAGACATATACGATGGATGTGAAAGCCGTCAACCTATGTAACTCAGGCTTCCATTCATGTCTTATGGCGCTTGATTGCTTTGGATTTTACCCGCCTTCCACGTCCCGCTTTGCAGAGGTTGAAGTGGCAGAAAGTCAAGTGCATGACAACAAATTAGCCAGTGCCACAATCACCATTAAAGCGGAGTTATACTTGCCGCAGTTCATCCAAAAGGGTGTTGACTATATCTTAGCGCATATCACGGACAGCAAGACAGAAGTCAATACTGGAGACCAATCAGCGGCGACCAATACTGGAAACCGTTCAGCGGCGACCAATACTGGAGACCAATCAGCGGCGACCAATACTGGATACCAATCAGCGGCGACCAATACTGGAGACCAATCAGCGGCGACCAATACTGGAGACCGATCAGCGGCGACCAATACTGGAAACCGTTCAGCGGCGACCAATACTGGAGACCGATCAGCGGCGACCAATACTGGATACCAATCAGCGGCGACCAATACTGGAAACCAATCAGCGGCGACCAATACTGGAAACCGTTCAGCGGCGACCAATACTGGAGACCGTTCAGCGGCGACCAATACTGGAKACCRATCAGCGGCGACCAATACTGGATACCRWTCAGCGGCGACCAATACTGGAGACCAATCAGCGGCGACCAATACTGGAKACCAATCAGCGGCGACCAATACTGGAGACCAATCAGCGGCGACCAATACTGGAAACCGTTCAGCGGCGACCAATACTGGAAACCGTTCAGCGGCGACCAATACTGGATACCGTTCAGCGGCGACCAATACTGGAGACCGATCAGCGGCGACCAATACTGGAGACCGATCAGCGGCGACCAATACTGGATACCGTTCAGCGGCGACCGTAGAGGGTAAGTACTCTGTTGCGGTGGCTTCTGGTTGCCAAGGCAGAGCCAGAGCTTCACTTGGTAGTGCAATCGTACTTGTCGAACGGGATAGTGACACATGGGAAATTTTGCACGTGTATTCAGCTATCACGAAGAAACGTGGAAAAATAAAACCAGACACTTGGTACACGCTTGAAAATGGCAAGCCTGTCAAAGTCGAGAAATAGCCTAACCCATCCCTCTCGTTTTTACTTAAGGAATATAGATATGTCAGACGCATATAAGAAAGCAAAAGCTAGTGGGTACTCTAAGGGGTATGTTGCAGGGCAAAAACGTACAGAAAAAGAAAACGCAAGATGGATGAAAATCCATGACGATATAAGCAAAGCAGGAATCCGTACACGTAATGATGCTTTCAATTCTGCCTACCTAATTGCCCTTGAATCTGTTCTTTCGAGCTCTTGGAAAACAGAAAACAAGACGCATACAACCGTGGAAGAGCATACAGGCATGGCAGCAATCATTGCGGCGTCTTCACTAAAGCACATGAGGTTCAAATGACCACAACAACCCATATATCAAGCCCCACCACATGCTTAATCTTGGCGGCTACGGCTACTCTTGGCGCTGTGTTTGCACTTGGTGTTGTCCACCCGGCACTCCATTCCGAAATTCAGCAAACCAATCAAATATCTGAAAAGATCGATAACCCTTGTGCTTGTAAGCCTTGGGAGGAAAGTGAGTAGATAATGGATAGAGTATTTAAATTCAAAACTGAAAAGTCCGCACAAAACGCACTTGTGAAAGCTAAGTGTTCATTAGGTACACTAGAACGCGATGCGCCACGGGGAATTATGCCCGATGATTGGATGGTTCTGAAGTGGAAAAACCTATCTCGCAGTGATCGGGACTTACTACATGGCGTGTACCAAAGACAAGAACGTGATGGGCCTACAACTATAACCCTTAGAAGCCACTGCCCTCAAAATGTCATTGATATTATTGCGGAAGAAAGTGAGTAGATATGAGTGAATTTACTAAAGGGCCTTGGAGAGCCAACGTTAAGTGCCTTCATCCAGATATGGGTGGCAATCACCAAATGACGTATTCTATACGCATACCTTGCAATTCCGTAGGTAGAACAATTCACACAATATGGCTTGGGGGTGGGAGAATAAATGACACCAAAATTGTTGCCGCCAACGCCCACCTTATAGCCGCCGCCCCAGATATGTATGAAGCTTTGGAAAGAGCAAAGGTGTTCATAGAGAACGGCATTGAGTTTGGATATATTCAGCTTCCAGAACAAGGCGATCCCGCACTTGAAACGCCAAAGCTAATAAGTACCGCTCTTGCAAAAGCCAAAGGGGAATAGAGATGTTTTACGAATTAGAAAAACTTGAAAGACACCTCAAAATGAATAAAAGCGTGATGAAAGCATTAAGAGAAGAAAGAACAAGATTTGAAATTGAAAACATTAAACTCAATAAAGAAATCCAATCCCTACAAGCCAAACTAAAATCCCTATCCCCTGTTGCTATAGATGAAATGCCAACTCTTGATGTAGGGAAGTATGTGGATATATTTAACGCATATGGTGGGCGATTCCCCGATGCAATATGGCGTATAATTTCAACAGGTGAAAGCTACTGGGAGAGTGCATCAGGGCATGAAATATCAAAACCTACACATTACATGCTTCCCCCAAAAATAGGAGGTGGCGATGAAGGCTAAATATGATTTTGTGCCAGACTTATCGCCCATAGGGAACAGGGCAATAGATTATACAGGGCATTCGCACGGAATGATTACAATAAGTACTTTAGCGGGAAGGCTTTGTAACGCTAATGGGAAAGTGACCCATACAGTATGGAACGGGAAATGCGAGTGCGGTGTTTCAAGGGTCTTTAGTTCAGCGAGCTTACGGCAAAAGAATGAAAGTTGCGGTTGTTTGAACAGGGCTGCGTTAAAGATTGCGACAACAACGCACGGGCTAAAACGTCGAGGGAAAGCACATGAGCTTTACGGTATTTGGTGTGGCATGAAAGATAGATGCTCGAATAAAAACAACCCGCGTTGGCGTAGATATGGGGGAAGAGGGATTAAAGTCTGCTCTAAGTGGCTTGATAATTTCACCGCCTTTGTTGATGACATGGGCTGTCGACCAAGCCTTACCCATTCAATAGATAGAATAAATAATAACGGCGGTTACACTCCTGATAATTGCCGATGGGCAACGCCTAAACAGCAAGCAAATAATCGTGGGCAATCTCCCCACGGCATTACAGTGGAGGGGGAATAGATGGGGAATGAAGTTTCAACCATAGTCAATCGTTTACGTAACGCAGGGTATGAAGTCACACCACCAATCATTGCAAGATTGGGCGCATTAGGTTTTCCTCAACGCTTAAAGATGTTGAGAGAGCGTCATAACTTATCCCTACAACAGCTTGCAGACACAATTGGTATGAGCAAGGCATATGTGTGGGAGTTGGAAAAAGACCGTACTGGAGACATGAGTGCTCTCACCTTATTCAAGCTCGCCAAGGTCTATAAAATGGATGCAACCGAGCTTTATTTCGGCTTTAAAGGAGCAACCCAATGACTGATACTAACATCAAAGACTTAATCGCATTCAATAAGAAGATTTATCAAAATTGGCTAAATAGCTTGCCTTATGTGGTTTTTGTTAATGGCAAAGTGGAGTGGAGACGCAATGACTGATACTAACTTGATAGAAGAATACACATCCACCTTGAAAGCTTTTGCCGATGCGTACGCCAATCTAACTGGTGACCAGACATTCGGTATCGAGTGCGGAAGCAGTAAGGGCCGCGCCAAAATAGCCCAAGCCATGCACGACCAATCCGCACCTGATAATAAGATCGACGGGTATAAACTCAATAGCTGTTTTCAACATAAAGGTGTTTGGCACACACTAAGTGTTCAATATTATGTTGAAGAACAAGCATCTAAGATTATGTCTCTACAAAAAGAGAATGAGGAATTGAAGACGATAGTTAACCTTGGAATTGTCATAGCTGACCCAATCTCAAACACACAGGAGTTTCAAGGAGAGGAATGCCAAAACATTCCTGCAATGTATATTGAGCGAGCCCTTAAAGCCCTAAAGGTGAAATCATGAGTGCTGATATAATAGAACATTGTGACGGGTACAAAACTCTTGAAGCGGCAATAGCGCGTGACGGAGAAAAATATGGTGATCCAGAGAGATACAACCCTAAACTTGGTTGGGCTGTTGCAAGGGCCAAACACTATGCCGAAAAAACAGGGTTGCGAGCCACTGACATATTAAACTCATGGGAATCTAAGCGCAATTATTGGTACATGAATTATTACCAAGACTGCCAACAGCCAGAAATCAAAGGTGATGATGTTAGAGTGTTTGATACACCTGACGCTCTTCATGATAGTATTGGTAAAACTGGCTTTCGGTGCCCTATGTGTGAGAGCATCTCCAAATCTCCTTATGTTTGCGACAGTGGGAAAGAAATGGAGAAAGGCAAGGTATGTGATTGGAAATCCTACGGCTTGTTTGGAACGATGGGAAAGGGTGTGTACGTCTTTGTTAAAAGCGCTTTACGTGGCGAGTCAATATTTAAGCCAATATCATGGGAAAAATCATGAGCAGGCTTACTGAACAAGAAATCCGTTTAGACGAAAGACGTAAATGCATTGCTGAAATTCGCTCAATGAATGCCGAAAAAACAGGCCACGAATGGGTTAAATTTAGTGTGTGGGACAATGCGATTGAGCTTGCGGCAAAAGAACTTGAAACAAAGGACACCCAATAGATGAATGCACAGGCTCGAAAAGCTATCCATGACGTTGACGTGGCCAAGATGTACGGTATCAACCTTACACGGCTGCGAAAGGTGATAGATGATAACGGCCTTTGTCTTCGGGTGGGGAAAGGGCCGAGAAGATTACTGCCCCGACACTTGAACTCACTGGAAATTATACTGACACCAAAACCATGCCCCTCTATCTCGACAAACGAAAAGCATCCGAAATTTACCGTATACGTGGGTCACACTACGGAATCCGCATCGACCAAAGCGCTCGAACTCGCTCGAAAGATGAAGCGAAGCAAATCCTTAAGTCAATCGAAACTCAAATCTTCAAAGAGGTTCACGACTTAAACCCGCCAAAAGAGGACACTAAAACATTTGCAGAAGTCGTCATAAAATACTTAGAGGCAGGTAACGGCGGCGCATACGATTTAGAGGCAATTATCCTTACCTTTGGCGAAACACCTATTAAGGACATCACACAAGGCGACATAGATACAGAAGCCTTGAAATTGTACCCTGACCACAAGCCAAGCTCTGTCATTCGCTTGTTCTACGCCCCTATTTCGGCCATTTTAAACTGGGAGCGCAAAGAGCGTATGCTTGGCCCCGTCTCAATCAAGAAGCCAAAGCTGAAACAATCGCGTCCAGATTGGCGCACTCCTAAAGAAGCGGAAAACTTAATCAAGCACTCAAGAGGCATGTCCGCATTGGCAACCTTCTACATTGGCACAGGTGCCAGGTGCAGCGAGGCTATAAATTTAGACTGGAAAGATGTTTCACCAAATAGCGAGCGCGTAACGTTTTGGGATACCAAGTCTGGATTAGCGCGTAGTGTTGATTTATGCGACCGCACAAGGGCGTCCATGCCCACACGCCCAAAGGACGGGGGCAAAGTGTGGAGAAAAGACAACGGGCATCCGTGGAGTGACCGTCATGGCCCTGCCCGTAAGCTCAAACGCATTTGTGAGCTATACAAGCTCCCACACTCGAATATTCACACATTACGACACACTTGGGCGTCTTGGCATTACGCAATGCACAAAGACCCAATGAAGTTAATGATTGACGGGGGGTGGAAATCACTAGACCTTGTAATGGTCTATACGCATATGGGGACACGAGATTTAAAGCGCCAAATCATTTTTAACAACTGGCATCAATATAAAAATGCAAATCCCAATTAATTTATTGCCCGTATATTGCCCAACTAAGTTGAGAAAATGGCCTTAAAAGGCGTAAAAACAAGGAAACATTTAGAGAACATCTATTCAGTGCGTTTCTTGATATATCGAGTTATATTGAGTAAATACAATGGGTTATGATGGTGCCGCAAGGGAGAATTGAACTCCCGACCTCATCATTACCAATGATGCGCTCTACCACTGAGCTACTGCGGCGTATGGCTAATAATGCCAAATAATGGACAGCCTATAGCCTACTCGCTCATAGGCATCAAGACACAATTGACATATCAATTCACAAGGTTGTATCAAGTAAGCATGACCGAACAAAAAACACAAAAACAACGTGAAAGAGAAGCCCGTGAAGAACGGGTTGCGAAAGCGCTGCGTGATAATTTACGCAGGCGAAAATCGGCTGTCCGCAACAGAAAGAACGCTGAATAACCCTATAACTTACGCTATTTATCCGTTTCACAATATGTATGGCGGTTATGTAGAGGGCGTATCTTCGCCAATCAACGGAAATAATTGAGCCGCACGTCGCTCGAATGCCTCAATAATCGTATTGGTCGCTTTGTGAAGTTTTTGTTTAATCAGAAACTCTAGAGGTAAAGCTTTTAAACGAACATCAAGTTTGAAATCTAGCTCAGTCGTACCGTCCTTAAGTTCTTTAAACACCCATATATTCATAAGGCTTTTGACTGCGCCGCCATGCCCTGCCCGTTTAATGTTTAAAGTCTTATGTTTTCTATCGACCTCAACAATAGAGCGGAATGTTTCGCTGAAGATTTTATAACTAATATTTACGTCAGCAACAAACTTCTCTTGCGTGTCACTAATTTGCGTTTTTTCAAGAATACGAACAGCTGATATCAAATTGATAAAATTAGGATATTTTTCAACATCAGCGACAAGTGATAACATTTGTGCTGGCGTATGGCGCAATCGCTTTGTGAGATGCACTTTAGCCATTTAAACGTTTATTTTTCTTGTCACGATTTGTACGTAATTGAGCAAAATCAGAATCTGCATGATAGCTAGACCGTGTGAGCGGCGTAGCGGATACCATCAAGAATCCTTTTGCACGTGCAATTGTCTCATAGCCCTTAAACTCTTCTGGCGTCACGAATCTGTCAACAGCGGCATGTTTACGAGTTGGCTGTAAATATTGTCCAATCGTGAGGAAATCAATACCTGCGATACGCATATCATCCATGACTTGCATCACTTCTTGTTTGGTTTCACCCAAACCAACCATCAAACCAGATTTAGTAAATTGATTTGGGTCACGGTCTTTGACACGCTCAAGCAATCGAAGTGAATGGAAATAACGTGCACCAGGGCGAATTTTCAAATACAGGCGCGGTACAGTTTCAAGATTGTGGTTAAACACATCCGGTTTCGCATCAATGACCGTTTCAATTGCGCCGTCTTTACGGAGAAAGTCTGGCGTTAAAATTTCAATTGTTGTTGCAGGAGATTTTTGGCGAATAGCATGGATGACATCGACGAAATGCTGTGCACCACCGTCTGATAAATCATCACGGTCAACAGATGTAATCACAACATGTTTTAATTTCATTTCAACAACGGCATCAGCAATGTTCTCGATTTCGTCGTGATTGATTGGCCCCGGCATGCCTGTTTTGATATTACAAAACGCACATGCACGCGTACATGTATCGCCTAATATCATAAATGTTGCATGTGCTTTTTCCCAACACTCACCAATATTTGGACACGCCGCCTCTTGGCACACAGTGACGAGGCCTTTTTCACGAACAATTTTGTTCGTTGCTGCAAACCCCTGAGATGTTGGCGCTTTTACGCGTATCCAAGAGGGTTTACGCAATATCGGCGTATCAGGCTTATGCGCTTTCTCTGGATGTCGAGGGCGTGCAGTCTTATTCGCATTTCTATCAAGTAGTTTGGTCATATGTTTGAATTATGGGCTTGGCGCACCGACAAAACAAGTATGAATACGCCAAAATGCAAAACTTATTTAATCTTTTTCACATATATAAAAAAATAGAAATGTGGGAGTTTTGAAAATATGTTTAAAGTTGTACAAATTAGTGCTGGGCACGATAATTATTTTACACCGCTTAGGCTAATTTTTGCCTATATGGTTCTGGTTGGTCATGCCTTTGTCGTTATCGGTGGCACGAGTGATTCTGAACCTCATGTATTTTTCCACTTTACATTTAGTTACCTTGCCGTGAACCTGTTTTTCATTGCTTCTGGTTTTCTGGTCACAGGGAGTATATTGTACAGCAAGAACGTCAAATCATTTACAATTTCGCGTTTTTTGAGAATCTACCCGGGACTTATCGTTCACGTTCTCTTGCTTATGCTTATTTTTGGGCCACTGACGACGAATATCCCTCTTACAGAGTATTTCGCGAACGGTGATACATTGAAACAACCGTTTGTTGTGCTCCCCTTTATTGAAACAGATATGACTTTACCCGGTATTCTTGCTAGCAATCATGAGCAAGAAGCCTCAGCGGCGCTTTGGACATTACGTTATGAAGCTCTTGCCTATATAGGGACTTTAATTGCGTTCGTGCTTGGTCTGTTAAAGCATCGCTGGATGTTACTTGCTCAATTCCTTGTCTTCGCAATTGCTTTTCCCTTAACACAAAAACTCGGCATTTATGATACCTTACCAGCGACACTCCAAAGCCTCTTACGTTTTGGTCTTTGTTATTGTTTAGGCGCGGCAATATATGGCTATAGAGATGTTTTAAAATTCCACGTAGCACTTATTCCTGTATTTTTCATTATTGCCGCACTGGTCAATGACTATGTAATCTTTGAAAGTGTTTTCACACTTGCCTTAGGGTATGCATTGTTTTGGATTGCCTATGTAAAAGTCCCTGCGCTAAAGAGTTTGCAAGATATGGGAGATGTTTCATACGGGCTTTACATCTATCATTGGGCAGTTCTACAAGGCGTCTACTACTTTATGCCTCATCTAAATGTATGGCAATTAATCGCGATCTCAGGGCCAATTGCCGCGATAATCGCTGCGCTTTCATGGAAGTTTGTAGAAAAACCCGCACTAAAACTTAAGAGTAGATTTAGCAAAGCTAAAAAACCTATCCCTACAAAAGCAACATCATCCGTTACTTTGTAAAATTGGTATAAATGCTAGATATGTAAGGCTTTACCATAGGCATCAAGCACAGATTCGTGCATCATTTCCGAAAGCGTTGGATGTGGGAATACCGTATCCATCAACTCGGATTCTGTACTTTCAAGGCTTTGGGCGACCACATATCCGTGAATAAGCTCGGTAACTTCTGCACCAATCATATGGGCACCTAAAAGCTCCCCTGTCTTCTCGTCAAAGATAGTTTTGACAAGGCCCTCAGGTTCACCAAGGGCAATCGCCTTGCCATTGCCGATAAAAGGAAAACGCCCAATTTTGGTTTTATAGCCAGCATCTTTAGCCTGCTGTTCCGTCATACCCACGCTTGCAATTTGAGGATGACAATATGTACAACCGGGAATTTTGGATGCGTCGAGTGGATGCGGGTTTTCACCTGCAATTTTTTCAATACAAATAATACCTTCATGAGTTGCTTTATGAGCAAGCCATGGCGGTGTTGTCACATCACCAATTGCGTAAAGGCCAGCAATTTTGGTACGTGAAAACTCATCTACGGTCACATGTGTACGGTCAATTTCAACACCGAGAGCTTCGAGGCCCATATCTTCCACATTCCCGACAATACCAATTGCCAAAATAATACGGTCAAAGCGCTCACTCACATCTTTACCGCCAATATGAAGCAAAGCGTCAACGCTATCTCCATTTGGTTTCACTGATTTCACTTGCGCGTTCGTTAAAATTTTCATGCCCTGTTTTTTAAACGATTTTTCAGCCAGCGCCGATATTTCTGCATCTTCAGCAGGTAGAATACGGTCAACCATTTCGATGACGGTTACATCCGAACCAAATGCGTTGTAAAAACTGGCAAATTCCATGCCAATGGCGCCAGAACCAATCACCAGTAATTTTTTAGGTAAGCTTTGCGGGATCATGGCTTCTTTAGCCGTCCAGATTGTTTTGCCGTCAGGCACAAGGCCAGCCTGTGGGATTGTACGTGCGCGTGCGCCACTGGCAAGTATCACATGTTTCGCCAGATATGTTTTTCCATCAACAATCACCTTTGGCGCTATTGCATGTTTTTGCAATGTGGCAAATCCAGATATCACAGTGACCTTATGTTTTTTCATCAAAAACTTAATGCCGCCAGAGAGTTGGTTTGCTATGCCGCGAGAGCGTTTTACAATAGCGGTTAAATCAAAGCTGGGATTTGCACTTAAGCCGTAATCAGATGCATGTTGCATATTGTGGTAAATTTCAGCGGAACGTAAAAGCGCCTTTGTTGGAATACAGCCCCAGTTCAGGCATACGCCGCCAAGTTCTGCTTTCTCTATGATCGCCGTTTTAAAACCGAGTTGCGAAGACCGAATAGCGGTCGCGTATCCGCCAGGGCCTGAACCAATAATGATGACATCAAATTGTGTAGACATAAACCGACTCTCTCAAGTTAACTGAACTTGAGTATAGAGTACTTTACGTATGAACTAAACTAATAATCTGTGTTTTAAAGTCGCAAAAATGCAAAGCTTATTTGCATGCCTGCATGAGAGTACAGTGTTTTTACTTATGCATATACGTTATGGGGCGGCAATCGCTTCGATGACTTGCAAGCGTAATACATCACGCAAACCATCTGTTTCAACTTGGTCAATGATTGAAAAGGCTCTTTTATGCTGGCCTTGCCTTGCAATCACAATTCCCATTTGTCCTCGCGATGTATCACGTAATTCTGGTTGGCGAATTTTTAACATAGCCTCTTGCGCTTCATCAAAGAGATTAGCGCGTAAAGCATAATGCACAACATCCACAAAGGCTTGGTCTTGTAAGGCTATTTCCTCAATACGCTCTGCTTGCATCATAAGAATACCAAAGGTTTTTATGGTATCAGAATTATATTTTTTGCGGTTTTGTTTTTGTGTAGTATTAGGCGTCTTTTTTGGGACATCCTTGCTGTCAGTATTTTTGTCAGCATTTCTATGAAGGAGTTTTTGAATTGATGTTTGATGCGTTTCGGCGCTCTTTGCACTCTTCATATCAGTAGACGTGCTAGGGGTTAGTGCTGAAACACGCGCAGTATTATCTCGCGTTACATTTGGCATTGAGCCAAAATAAACAGCCGCCGCCGCTACGGAAGCGGTTATTAATATTGCTAATAAGGTTTTAAAAATCATACCGTCTCCAAACGTCTAGAGCCAAGAGCATATGATAAATGTAAAACGAGACAAGTAAAGACAGGGGAACAGAGAGTTTACGCTCTTTGCTTTCCCCTTTTAGGCGAATACTGTTAGGCGAACACTTTTAAGCGAACATTGCCCTCTTAAAGCATCATCGTGATCGGTTGTTCGATCAGGCGTTTGAAGGCTTGCAACCATCTTGCGCCGATTGCACCATCAACAACGCGGTGATCGCAAGCAAGTGTAACTGTCATCACAGTCGCAATGGAAAGCTCTCCATCTTTCACGACAGGGCTTGGCGCACCAGCCCCTACAGACAAAATCATGCCTTGTGGTTGATTAAGAATTGACTGGAATGATTTTATGCCAAACATACCAAGGTTGGAAATCGAGAACGTCCCGCCTTGGAACTCTTGCGGTTTCAGTTTACGTTCACGCGCACGGGCGGCTAAATCTTTCATCTCGGTTGAGATAAGAGAAAGGCCTTTATTCTCTGCTTCACGTACAATTGGCGTAATAAGACCACCATCAATAGCAACCGCAACCGCGACATCTGCGTGATGATGATAGGCAATACCGTCAGGCGTATAACTTGCATTTGCTTCGGGCACTTGTTTCAATGCAATCGCACAAGCACGGATCAGCATGTCATTGACAGAAATTTTAATGCCCTCAGGCGCTTGTCCGTTCAGCTCTTTACGCATGGCAAGCAATGCATCAATCTCGCAATCAATGTTAAGCGGGAAATGCGGCACATCGCGTGCACTCTCGGTTAAACGCTTTGCGATAATACGGCGCATACCGTTCAGTGGTTCAAGGTCATATGTCCCCGGCAACACACCTAGTTTTTCAAGGTATTGTGCGCCGCCGCCACGTAACATGCCGACATCTGTCGTCGTTACAACGGGGGCAACTGGCTCAGGCGTAGTACTTACAGGCGTTTGCACAGGTTGTGACTTGGCCATTTCAACATCGGCTTTAACAATACGTCCTTTAGGGCCAGAGCCCGTAATGTTTGCAATCTCCAAGCCATATTCTTTCGCAAGACGTTTCGCGAGCGGCGACGCTTTAATACGCTTTCCACTTGCTGCGGGTGTAGATGCAGTTTGCTGTGCTAGGACAGGTTCAGCTACAGGCGCTACATCAGGTACAGGAGACGGCGCAAGATTTGCGCCAACAGGTGTGTAATTATCCATGATAGACGGGTCTTCACCTTCCTCAAGTAAGATGGCGATTGGCGCATTGACTTTAACGCCTTCGCTTCCCTCCGCGACCAAAATAGCCGCCACAACACCCTCTTCTACCGCTTCGATTTCCATCGTCGCTTTGTCGGTTTCAATCTCGGCAAGCAAATCACCAGAGCTGATGGTATCGCCCTTTTTAATAAACCATTTGGTCAAATTTCCCTCTTCCATTGTCGGGGAAAGTGCTGGCATTAGGATTTCAATTGGCATGATTAATCCTTGTAACAAACTGATTTTGCGGCCACGACGACGTCATTGGCATTTGGCAAACTAAGTGCTTCGAGATTACCTGCATAAGGGAGCGGCACATCTTTTTGGAAGACACGCGCAGGCGGCGCATCGAGATAGTCAAACGCACTCTCTGTGACACGGGCTGAAATTTCCGCACCAATACCAGACTGCCCCCACCCTTCCTCGGCGCAAACAAGGCGATTAGTTTTGCGTACAGATTCTAGAACCGTATCAATATCTAGCGGACGGATTGTGCGAAGATCAATAACTTCGGCCGAGATGCCTTCTTGTTCAAGAATCACAGCAGCCTCTAGCGCCCGACCAACCATGCGTGAGTGAGAAACAATCGTCACATCAGTCCCTGTACGACGGACTAAAGCCTTGCCGATTGGGATGATATAGTCTTCAATATCCGGCACATCATGTATTTCGCCGTACATCATTTCATGCTCTAGAAAGATAACAGGGTTAGGGTCACGAATAGCCGCCTTTAACAAACCTTTTGCGTCAGCCGCGTCATATGGCGCAACAACTTTTAACCCCGGTACATTGGCGTACCAAGACGCGTAATCATGACTATGTTGCGCGCCAACACGACTTGCGGCACCATTGGGGCCTCGAAAAACGATTGGGCATCGCATTTGTCCACCAGACATATATAGGGTTTTGGCGGCAGAATTTATAATATGATCAATAGCTTGCATGGCAAAGTTCCATGTCATGAATTCTACAATCGGCTTTAGTCCACCCATTGCAGCACCGACACCGATACCAGCAAACCCATGTTCAGTAATAGGCGTATCGATCACACGTTTTTCGCCAAATTCTTGGAGAAGTTCACGGGTGACTTTGTACGCGCCTTGATATTGTGCGACTTCTTCGCCCATGATGAACACACGGTCGTCACGGCGCATTTCTTCGGCCATAGCGTCACGAAGCGCGTCACGAACACTTGTTTCAATCATTTTCGTCCCAGCAGGCACTTGCATTTCTACGACCGTGTTGGCAATTACAGGCGCGGCGACAGCTTCGGGTGTTGGCGCTGGAGAACTTGCTTCAACGGCAGGAGCCGCGCTTGGTGTGCTAAGGGCTTCAATCCCCTCGCCGTCTTCAAGCAGTTGCAAGATAATAGTGCCGACAAGAACATTTTGTGCGCCTTCTTCTATAAGGATTTTACCGACAACACCCTCGTCAATGGACTCGACCTCCATAGTCGCTTTATCTGTTTCGATCTCGGCCAAAATGTCACCCGAACGTATTTCGTCGCCCTCTTTTACGAGCCATTTCGTAAGTGTACCCTCTTCCATAGTTGGCGAGAGCGCCGGCATTTGAATATCAATGGCCATTATGCACAATCCTTTTCAGGGGCGTCCCAAACAAGGGGCTTCGCGTTCTGTGTGAACGCTTGATTAAATGTAAATGCATCCTTTGAAGGACCAATGTCATCCAGTAGTGCTAGTTTTTCTTTTGCTTCATTTAAGGTTGGAATATGACCGACAGGCACCCACCACATAACTGTGCTATGGCTTTTTAAATGAGAGAACCAAGCTGGCTTACCTTTCATGACTTTTGCATGAACCGTGTTAAACACAAATGCATATAGGCTTTGAATATCTTTCCAGACAGACATATTTACAAGCATATTCGGGTTGTCAAAAGGGCGTAAAGATAAAGCGCCCCCCATATCTGGATTATCATCAACGAGGCGCCAAACGAATCCATCTGCGTCGTCTGCCAATGCATTTACAACGTCAATACGCTTGGTAAAGCCATCCATGCGTGCATCATCCATGGGGAATTTAGCCTCGGCAATATTCAGTTCTGCAAGGTAATACCCGTTCATGCCTCTACCTCTAACAAAACGTCTGTATATAGCTCTGATGGGTCTGGTTCAGGTGACGTTTTCGCAAATTCTGCTGAATCGTTGACAACAGCTTTAATTTCTTTGTCGATCGCTTTTAGCGTATCGAGATCAGCCCATCCCTCTGCGATTAGTCTATTTTTCACCTTGTCAATTGGGTCTTGCTCGTCACGGACTTCATTGACTTCGTCACGTGTGCGATATTTTGCAGGATCAGACATTGAATGGCCACGATAGCGATATGTCATCATTTCCATAATCATTGGCCCCTTACCGTCACGCGCATGTTTCGCGCATTTTTTAGCAGCCTCGCGAACGGCAAGAACATCCATACCGTCAACTTGAATACCTTCAATTCCGAAGCTGATGCCGCGTTTGTAAAGTTCTGTTTGTGCAGACGCACGCTGAATACTTGTTCCCATAGCGTATTGATTGTTTTCAATCACAAATAACGCTGGAAGGCTCCAGAGTTTCGCCATGTTAAAGGCTTCATAAACCTGCCCCTGATTGGCTGCGCCATCACCAAAGAAAGCGACACTGACATGGCCATTGTCTTTGTATTTATTGGCAAGTGCGAGGCCAGCGCCAAGAGGGACTTGCGCCCCAACGATACCATGCCCACCAAAAAACTGTTTCTCGACGGAGAACATATGCATCGATCCGCCTTTACCACGTGAATAGCCGCCACTGCGTCCCGTCAGCTCGGCCATAACTCCACGCGCGGTCATTCCGCATGCAAGCATATGGCCATGGTCACGGTAACCTGTAATCATTTGATCGCCATCAATAATCGCGTCGCGAATGCCAACAACAACAGCTTCTTGCCCGATATAAAGATGACAGAAACCTGCGATCAAGCCCATACCGTATAACTGCCCAGCTTTTTCTTCAAAACGACGTATGAGTAACATTTGGTGATATAAATGAAGAAGATCTTCTTTAGACGTTTTGTATTTTTTGGTCTTGATTATTTTGCTGGTCATAACATAAGCCTTATATAATTTATATATAAACTAATTCAAATATCACTGTCGATGACAGCGCGTATACTAGACAATACTTTACGGGCTTTCGTCAAGCCAAATAACAAATTCATTCGTGTGCGAAACATTTAAATTTTGCCTTGCAGCCTCATCAAGGCGATCAAGGTCTAAATGACGCGCACGCAGTTGATCGGCGTGCAGTTCTAATATTACCTGTTCACCTTGAAGCTTATCAATTTCCTCTCTTAAAGACGATATTCCATCAGAATAATTCGCCCAACTTAAAAGTCCTTGATTGCCGCTAAGGGCGTGGAAGCTCAAATAAAGATAAAAAACAGCCAGAACGATGAGAGGCCAAGAGAATCGAATCTTTTTACGCGTTTGTGACATAAGGATATACCTAGCCAAACAGTGTTAGCAGGAGCTTAAAATTTATGAATTATCAGCAATGCTAAGCTATTGGCAACACATGCATACGCCTGTGCTATTTTAAAATAGAACGCCCAGCATACACAGCCTGATCACCTAACTCTTCTTCGATTCGCAAGAGTTGGTTATATTTTGCGACTCTGTCAGAACGCGCAAGTGAGCCCGTTTTAATTTGGCCGCAATTTGTAGCGACTGCAAGATCGGCAATCGTTGTGTCCTCAGTTTCACCACTACGATGCGACATAACGGCTGTAAAACCTGCACGGTGCGCCATAGATACAGCGCGAAGTGTCTCTGTGAGTGTGCCGATTTGATTGACCTTCACAAGAATTGAATTTGCAGATTTTTCATCAATACCACGTGCAAGACGTATAGTATTGGTCACAAATAAATCATCGCCAACCAATTGGCATTTGTCGCCGATTTTAGCGGTAAGTGCTTTCCAGCCAGCCCAGTCATCTTCGTCCAAACCATCTTCAATCGAAATAATTGGAAATTTAGCCTGTAAATCAGCAAGGTAGTCAACAAACTCATTAGAACTGAGTGTCTTGCCCTCACCTATAAGGTGATATTTACCGTCTTTGTAAAACTCACTGGACGCGACGTCGAGTGCAAGGAAAATATCTTCACCTGCAGAGTAGCCTGCGGCTTCAATCGCGCTCATAATATATTCAAGTGCAGCTTCGCTAGAGGCGAGACCTGGCGCAAAACCACCCTCGTCACCAACATTAGTGTTATGACCATCGGCTTGTAGTTTTGCCTTCAAAGCATGAAAAACTTCTGCGCCCATACGTAAGGCTTCAGAAAAGTCTTTCGCGCCCACAGGCATAATCATAAATTCTTGGATATCAATCGGGTTATCAGCATGTGAGCCACCATTGATGATATTCATCATTGGTACTGGCAATGTTACAGCGCTTACACCACCAATATAGCGGTAAAGCGGTGTGCCCTGTGATTCCGCGACAGCTTTCGCAATCGCGAGCGATACGCCAAGAATAGCGTTCGCGCCGAGCTTTGCTTTATTGGGTGTCCCATCAAGAGCAATCAGTAACTCATCAATACCCGTCTGGTTTGACGCGTCGAGAGAATAAAGCTCTTCTGCAATGATGGTGTTAACGTTGAGAACTGCGTTCAGAACGCCCTTGCCGCCATAACGGGACATATCACCATCACGCAGTTCAACAGCTTCGTGCGCGCCTGTAGACGCGCCTGAAGGCACTGCGGCCCGACCAAACGAACCGTCAGCAAGTAACACATCAACCTCTAGAGTTGGGTTGCCTCGACTATCGAGAATTTCACGAGCAAAAATATCTTCTATCTCAGTCATAAAGTTCTCCGCCTCATCAAGCCATGTAAAGGTATGTTATGTGTTAGCGTTAGTCTTCTTGTGGTGACAAGATTTGACGACCGCGATACATGCCAGTTTTCAAATCAATGTGATGTTGACGACGTAGTTCACCCGAATCTTTGTCTTCTACATAATTAGCAGCAGAAAGTGAATCGTGTGAGCGGCGCATGCCACGACGTGAATTGGATATCTTACTTTTAGGGACAGCCATGAAAGCCTCCATACTTAATGTGTTAGGACGTCGTTTGGGTTAAGTATTACCCGAAAACACGCCACTGCAATTGCGGATTGGTCAATAGCGCATATATTTGGAACTCGCAAGCCCTGTTATACGCAAAAACAGAGGTTTATTTTAAGTACACCATACACAGTCAATCGTCCGATTTATTGACCTTGCCTCGGGTGGATTTTAAATGACTACGCCGAGATTTATCCTCTCGCCTCCTTTTCACCGACCCCCAAGTCGGCTTTGTTGCTTTGCGAAACTTTTGAACCACAAGGGCATCTTTAACTATTTTTGCAAGTCTCTCCAACGCATCTTGTTTATTTTGCGCCTGTGTACGCGAGGACTGCGCCTTGATAACAATGACGCCAGCCTCAGTAATACGGCGATCTCGGCATGCAAGCACGCGTGTTTTATGATATTCGCTAAGGCTCGAGGCTTTCACATCAAAACGTAAATGAATAGCACTCGAAACCTTATTCACATTTTGTCCCCCGGGCCCTTGAGCCCGAATTGCATGCAATTCGATCTCATGAATCGGGATACGCACACGCGTATTTATGTTTAGGGCATCGGTCATACGCGGGCCCTATTTTTATGGATTAATTTGTATGGGATCACCAAAACCAAGTGCTTTCATACGATTCATTTGTGTTTTACCATCGCCAACAATCAGATAATGCATCGAATCAGGGCGAAGATATTGATCTGTCAGACGTTTAATATCTTCCAGTGTCAGTGCTTCAATTATATTCGCATTTTTAGAGCGGTAATTATGAGCATATCCGTATGAAGCAATATCATCCAACAGACCAAGTTTGGCACGCAATGTTTCCGCAGAGAGCGCCTGCCCTTTTATGAGTGCGCTTTTCATCGTTCCGAGGTCCTCCGCCGTGAATTCACGCCCATAATTGCTCAAAATATCACGTATAAGCTGCGTTGCTTCGAGCGTTACATTTGCACGCACACTTGATCTTACTGTGAATGTACCGCGTTCTTTCCCTGCATTAAACCGAGAACCTATGCCATACGTATACCCTTTATTCACACGCAATTCTGTGTTCAGTTTGGATGTATAAATATTTCCAAGCAAATAATTCATTGCCTGAACCCCTGAATAATCAGCATCAAGCGCCGTAAGCGAAGGATAACCAAAACGCAATACAGATTGCTTTGCGCCCGGTACGTCATAGAAATACACTTTTGACGTTTTCGGAGATTTTGCTTGCGGCAAATTCACCTCTGCGCGTGCATGATTGCCTTCACGCCCCTCTGCCCACGCGTTCTCGATTGACTTCACAGCCTTTACAACACGTGTTTCAGATACATCGCCAACAATGATTAGGCTCGCGCCTTGTGGTGTATAGTTTGCGGCATAGAATGCCTTCAAATCCTCAAGGCTTGTCGCCTGTACCTTCTCTTTTGGCCCCGAAGCGGTGAAGCTATACATATGATCAGAGGGGTACATGACCTTGCTCCACTCACGACGTGAAATCGCGCCCGGATTGCCTTCGGAAACTTTAATAGCGTCCACAGTCGAGGTGATAAGAAGGTCAAATTCCTCTTGATCCCAACGTGGTTCAACGAGCATTTCTTGCGCGAGTGCTATGGTTTTTTCAAAATTCCGTGAAAGCGTTGTGCCCGAAACCCAAGCTTCACCATTCCCTGAACTCACACTTATAGACGAACCGAGAGCCTTAATTGCATTCTCCAACTCAGCAGTTGTCTTGTTCGCAGTGCCTTTTTCCAACATATTTGCCGTGAGGCTCGCGACGGCAGGCTTATCAATATTCCCGTATTTACGGCCTGCATTTAGTGTAAGCCTAAAATTAACGAGGGGCGTCTCGCTCGTCTCGATCCCGTACATGCTAATTCCATTTTTTGAGCTTTTCTCCCAAATATCAGGAGTTGGGAGCGTATAGCTTCCTCCGAATTCAGGCTCGTGTGTACGGTCAAAACTTGATGCTGTGCGTTCAAAATCACGCTTATCTTCAGTCTCGATTATTTTCTTCTCGGCGCCTTGTACAATTTTCTCTTCGACGATACCTGCTTTAACCGCACCTTTGAGCGCAAGCGATGTCTGTCCTTTTGGTGTCATGCTCACAGCGACATAAGGCTTATCTTTGATATATGTATTATAAACACGCATTACGTCTTCACGCGTCACGGATTGAATATTTTTGATGTCTTGTGTAATGAAACCTGGATTGCCAGTATATGCATTATACTCACCGAGCTGGATCGCTTTTCTCAACACACTTTGCATGTTTTGATAAAAGTCTACTTCTTGACCAGCGATAATACGGTCAAGGTCAGCTTGCGGAACACCATTTTGCTCAAACCGCGCAAAGGCTTTATCAAGCGCAGGCATGAGAGCGTTTAAATCACCACCGTCTTTCGCATTGATCATAATATAGGTCTCGCCCGCCATTTCAGCACTGTTTTGGAAAACGCCGACTTGTGATGTTAGTTTTTCTTCGTCAATTAGCACTTCATTTAACGGTGCATTTTTGCCTGTGGCTAAATATGTAGTGAGAATATCAAGCGCGTAACTGTCTTTGTGAAACTGCGGTGTAGATGGCCAGACAAGGTTTAACTGCGGGACTGTCGCAAAATTATCTTCGTGGTAGAAGGATTTGATCGCGTCGAGCTTGCCTGCGCGTGGTATAACTTTTTCAACATCTGCGCCACGCGGTATTTCAGAGAAATATTTATCAACCCAGATTTTTGCTTGGGCAATATCGAAATCACCAGCAATTGTCACCGTAACATTATTAGGCACATACCAACGCTTATAAAAGTTTTGTACGTCCTCAAGCGAAGCGGCTTCTAAGTCCGCGAGGGAACCGATAACCTGCCAGTTATATGGATGGTCTTCAGGGTAAATCGCTTTGCCAATAATATACCAACGATGACCATAAGGCACATTGTCAACACGTTGCCGCTTTTCGTTTTTTACGACCTGTTTTTCTTTATCAATGACTTGCGAGGTCACAGTATTAATAAAATAACCAATTTTATCTGCTTCTGCCCAAATGATTTTTTCAAGCGCGTCTTTTGGTACGGCTTGGAAATATTTGGTCACATCATTGGTGGTATAGCCATTCGTACCCTCTCCGCCAATGCGCGTATTCATTTCATCAAGGCCGCCATAACCCAAGTTTTCAGAATCAAGAAAAAGTAGATGTTCGAATAAATGCGCGAAACCTGTGCGCCCTGTAATCTCGCGTGAAGACCCGACATGTGCAGTCAAATCGATTGCAACGATTGGGTCAGATTTATCAACATGCAAAATTACATCTAGCCCATTGGCCAATGTGTATTTTTCATATTTCACTTCTGTTACGCCACCTGTTTTTGTCACCACAGATTTAGTAATGTCTTTAACAGTCGCCGTTTTTTCTCCACACGATGCTAATGCGATTGCCATAACACCAAGTGCGACACCTAAATACCGAGCTTTCATATCAAGTCCCTTTTCACTATTCTATATTATCACCCGTCACTATATTGATAAACGATATTAAAGATACAAAAATTTATATGACGAAAAGCTATTTTCCAGTGTTGTAGCGGCTCTTAGTCCTGTGGGCGGTAAATTCGGGATGCCTTTGCGCGGATGTCTTTTTCACCCAACAAGGCTTTTCGCCACTGCTTTTTTACAAACAATGGTGCTTGGTCTGCATAATGCGGAGAGTTTTCTGTTAGGGTCGCCGCGCCGTATTGATGAATGACATCGGCTGAAACATCACCGTTTTCATCCCACTCGACCAATGCAATCCATGTGTCGCCAGCCACCGCATTCAACTTACCATCATCGCCTATCTCTTGAGGGTAGATCGCCCGTAAAATATCGGGGCCACCGTCTACAGCGAGACTGAGATCGCCGCGTGTGAGACGGTTCAATTCGCCCCATTGCGGATCAATGCGGCCATAATGGGTGTTGAGATAAGCAACTGCGTTTCGAAAAGCCGCTTCTGGCGGCGGTGCTTTGGTGTGGGTAAATGTCTCTGTAATCATTTCGAGCACAGTTAACGTGCCAAGGGCCGCATGACGGCTGTCGGCCGCCGTACTTAAATCCCATTCAGATAAGTGTTTCGCGGCTTTTGCCAGCTCAGAATCATGGCTCCAATCTATGGCGAGAATATTCGCGACACGTTTCGCCGCCTCAGAGTTTTGAGCATATTTATCATCAAATTTTATATCGAGCAAAGCCTGCCGATCAATCAATGATACCCCATCAGACAATTCCATTATCCGCATTGACCGACTTGTCTGATTTGTTTGAATGCCCATAGACGCAGGGAAATTTTCAGCACGTAAATTATCTATACCATCTGTCGCGCTAAAGGGTGTGTTATTAGCGTTGAATATAAAACCAGATTCAGGGTTGATAAGCTTTGGCACATCTGAATATGGACGATACCCCTTCCAGATAAGCTCTGAACGATCCCCCGGAATGTCTTTACTCCAATCTACACCCGCTTTGTCTTCATCCATACGGTTTGGATATTGACCGTTATAGACATAGCCAATATTCCCCTCTTTATCGCCGTAAATGTAATTAATGCTCGGCAAAGCATTCATTGCCATAGTCTTCAAGAACGCCTCAAGACTTTCCGACTTATTCAGACGGTAATATTGCTCTAATTGCCGCACCTCGCCCATGCCTGCATAGCGCAAAGCATATGTACCGTGCTTTGCCTCGATAACGGGGCCATGTTCCGAACGATGTATTTTTTTCTTACTGGTAAAAACAAATGGGCCAAAGAGTTTTACTTTAATTTCAACAGTTTTCGTTTCAAAATCACGCCAACCGCCATCTAATTTGTACTGGTGTTTATTATCGGGGTTAATGGTGAGAACATAAACGTCCGTCAAATCTTGTGCATTAACCGTATTTGCCCACCCTATATGATTGTTAAAGCCTTGAAGAATAATAGGAACGCCTGGAAATGTTGCGCCCGACATATCTAGCCCCTGCTCTGATACAATATGGGCTTCATACCATGCGACGGGCCCTGTCATTGGTTGATGTGAATTAATCAGAAGACGAGTAACGCCATCACCTGAACGCTTACCGCTGACAGCAAATGCGTTAGAACCACGCGCAACCAAGGCCTTTGGCCCGACATGCCAAGCTTTACGGTTACCCGACGTATTGAGAGCGAGCTCTTGTTTGTATTTCGGGGCGCGCTCGTCGTCAAACAACTCCATAAGGGTTGTATCTAGCCCATAGAAAAACGGCCCTTTAAATACAAAACCAGCGACAATGTCCTCTGGCGTAAAAGGGGCTAGGCCCTTCCATACGACAGACGGGTTTTTCGCGGCGTAGAGATTCAGGCCGTCGGCATAAGCAATGGCCAGTGCTTTCACATCCTGTGGAATGTCTTCTTCATAATGCGCCTCTACGGTTTCCCATACATCAAGCAAGGATACGATATAGTCGGTTGGCGCAGCATCTGCGCCTTGATAGCGTGCAAGATGACCACGCGCGGCGGCCACAATCGCCTGTATGGTTTCAAAATCATCTTCGGCTTCTGCGTAGGCAAGGCCGAAAGATACATCTGCATCTTTCTTGCCGTAAATATGGGGAACACCCCAATCATCGCGCACGATTTCAACACTGTAATTCGCCGCATTTTCACGCAAAGTTTCTGCACTGGGATTTGCTGGTAACGGGTCATATAAAAATGCCCCGACAGCGATAAGTATTACAGATGCACCAATGCCTATTTTACGCTTTAGGCCCATGATCGCTCCTTTTTTGGAGCAGTCTGTCACAAAAAGGTTTGAATTGCCATATCCACGCGCAAATGCAGATCACATACTCGCTATACAATTTTGCAAGCTTGTGGATATATTTAGCAAATCACAACGAAGGTGATAAAATCAAACAAGGCGGCTTTTCTTAAGAGCGGCAGCGATGAAACCTGCGAATAGTGGATGAGGTTCGAATGGGCGGGATTTAAGCTCTGGATGGAACTGAACGCCAATAAACCACGGGTGATCTGGGATTTCGACGATTTCAGGCAAAATACCATCAGGTGAAAGCCCTGAAAATTTAAGGCCCACTGCCTCAAGTCGATCTTTGAAATCTATATTGACCTCATAACGGTGACGATGACGTTCGCTAATTGTTGTCGTACCGTACATTTTTGCCACGAGACTACCCTCTTCCAAGATTGCAGGATAGGCGCCAAGACGCATAGTACCACCAAGATCGGTCGATTGCGTGCGGGTTTGTTTTTCCTTACCACGAATCCACTCGGTCATAAGACCGACAACGGGCGTATCTGTTTCTCCAAACTCCGTTGAGCTTGCATTTTTCAAGCCTGCAAGATTACGCGCAGCTTCTACGACGGCCATTTGCATGCCAAGGCATATACCAAAATACGGCATATTATTTTCACGGGCATAGCGCGCCGCCTGAATTTTACCTTCACTGCCGCGTGAACCAAATCCACCAGGAACCAAAACGCCGTGCATGCCTTTGAGTGCGTCACCGCATTCGCCCTTAGAGAAAGCTTCGCTTTCGATCCATTTCACATTTACTTTCACATTATTGGCGATACCGCCGTGAACAAGTGCTTCGAAAAGAGACTTATAGGCGTCAGGCAAAATCGTATACTTGCCAACAACTGCGATATTCACTTCCCCGTCTGGATTATGCAGTGTTTCGGAAATATCGAGCCAACGCGTTAAATCAGCATCTGGCGCGTCGTCTAATCTGAAATGGCGTAGCACTTCATGGTCAATGCCTTCTTTATGGTAGGCCAATGGCACATCATAAATTGAACGGGCATCAAGCCCTTGAATAACGGCACTTTCGCGCACATTACAAAAACGTGCGATCTTGCTAATATCACTATCAGAAATCGGACGATCAGCGCGACATAAAAGAATATCAGGTTGAATACCAATAGAGCGAAGTTCTTTCACACTATGTTGTGTGGGTTTTGTTTTCACTTCACCCGCCGTCGCGATATATGGCAATAGGGTTACGTGTAAAAACAAGACTTGTTCACGGCCTAATTCTTGTCCCAATTGACGCAGGGCTTCGAAGAATGGCAGACCTTCAATATCACCGACTGTGCCGCCAACTTCACACAATACAAAATCTACATCACCGGCGTCTGAAAGTATAAAATCTTTGATCTCGTCTGTAACGTGAGGAATAACCTGAACGGTTGCGCCGAGATAATCACCACGGCGTTCTTTTTGGATGATATTGGAATAAATACGCCCTGTGGTAATGTTGTCCGCTTGATGCGCGGACACTCCTGTAAAGCGTTCATAATGACCAAGGTCAAGATCGGTCTCGGCGCCATCGTCCGTAACGTAGCACTCGCCATGTTGATAAGGCGACATCGTGCCTGGGTCTACGTTCAAATAAGGATCTAGCTTGCGCAAGCGTACTTTATAGCCGCGCGCCTGTAGAAGCGCCCCAAGAGATGCAGATGCTAGTCCCTTACCAAGGGAAGACACAACTCCACCTGTAATGAAAATATAGCGTGGCTTTGGCACTCGTGATGTATTTTCTGGCATGACCCATTTCCTAAAAACAAGAAATACCAATCAATACGAAGAGGTTAGCCTTCGTCTTTTTTCGGTTTTTCTTGGACTTCCGCTTCTGATTCTTCTGTTTTAGAATCTGCTTCCAACGGGGTCGTAGTATTGCCTGAACTTGCCTCTTTATTCAAGGGGGCATTTTCATTTTTATCCACAGTATTTGCAGGCTGCACCAATCCACTCTCTGCATTTTCAGCGTCAAGCAAGCCTTTATTCGCTTGCTCAATGTTAAATGCTATCGAAATCAAAAGTGTTACAAGTAAAAAAGCTGCGCCAAATACAGCCGTCATTTTTTGCACAAGATCAGCAGTTCCGCGTCCAGACATAAGCCCGCCGCCACCGCCGCCACCGCTTCCGCCGCCAATGCCCAGAGCACCGCCTTCAGAGCGTTGAATAAGGATTAGGCCGATCAGGATTATACTGATGATCAACAAAATAATAAGCAATACATTTGCCATAATAAATTCCTATTGAAGCCAAGCTTCTATCATTTTTAAGACCCCAATACACCGATACGCCGTATCAAAGGGCATGAATACTTGCGCGGTTTACATGAGGTTTACACATAATACCAGCACTATCCGTGTTAAATATAGGGGGTGCAGCCAAGATTTCCAGAGTTTAGTGGTTGGCATTCTCGCTTTCCCACTTTTTTCTCACGCACACACCTAATATATGTTCACTTATTTGTAGGCACTCCCTGTTGTTGATACAGTGCTTCTTGCTTGTTTAAGGGACGTTTTGATATATTCTCCCTTATTCGCCTCATGAAACCTTTTTACATTATTTTTGTTTTGTTTACGTCAAGGTAAGGTGCTCATTATAAAATTATAGCTAATTGTGATTCTATATGGAAATAGTGATGAGTATTTTAGCCAAATCTGTTCTTATTATATCAAACTCAGATAAAACTGATGATGAGCTGAGTGAGGCCCTTTATACGAAAGGCTATCTTCCGCATGAAATTAATTTAGATAGGTTTTCAGAATTAGATCTTTCAACGATCCCTCCTAAAGCCATTATATTAAAAGCGGACATCAATAACGATCATGTGCAAACGCACCTACGTGATATTAAAAGCCTATATGCGGAATTTAACATCCCGATTTTGGCTTTGATTGATACGCAAAACCACACGACACCTCTTTCAGATGCAGCCATGCTTTGCGATTCCGTTTTACTTGCACCTCACCATCCAATGCAGATTGTTTTACGCACAATGGGGCTCATACGCTTGACGGTTATGGAACAAGAAATAAATTTGAGAATGCAAACCTTGCAGGAGGATTTTGAATTCACACCTGAACTAATAACACCGAATACAGATGAGAGGTTCAGGATACTCTTCATAGGAAAAGCCTCTCCTGAATTCATGATTATTATTAATGCACTACAAAGAGAAAATGTAAATATTTCTGCAGCCTTCACTTCATTTACAGCATTTGACTATCTTTATGAGCAGACATTTGATGCAGTTGTGATGAATGGCCTAAAAGGCATAGAACCTGCATATTCTGTGACACAGACCATGAGGAAGAATGCAAAACTCTATCATGTACCTGCCCTTCTCCTTGTTGATACGGAAACATTTGATGATCATGAGTTGATTTATGAAGCAGGTATAAATGATATTATTGATGCAAAATCTGCGCTTGATGATATTCGCGGTCGTATTTTAGAACAGGCAAATTTCCACCAAACCCATACAGCGCTAAAGAATGAATTTGTCGCATTAGGTGACTCAACATGCATTGATGAATTAACGCAATTATACAACCGCGCGTTTTTCAATGCCCATCTGCCAAGAGTGACACGCTTTTACGAATCACAAGGCTTACCCATCTCGCTTTGCCTGATCCGGGTGCGTACCCAGGAAATAGATATATCACGTCAACAAAGCGATATGATTTACAAACAACTCGGGAGTATGATCAAAAACCTTGTACGTTTACATGACATTACGGCGCGCCTTGATGATAATTTATTTGCCATCGCCTTTCCTGGGCAATCAAAAGAAGAGCTTAGACCTGTTTCTGAACGTATTTCGTCTATTCTAAAGATAACGAGCTTAAGCGATCAAGAAACGGGGCGTCCGTTAAAAGTTGAGCTGGACATTACTTTTAGCGAGTTGGATGGAAAAGACACGGCTGGAAACAAACAGTCTGCCGCCCTAATTTAACCCTTGGCTCCCTTACCCCTTGGATAGTGAACTCAACAAAGCTTTCAATGTGCGTTCAACCGAATTAAGTCTCTCGCCAGCTTCATCAAGACGGCCATATACAAATACAGTTTGATCTGGACGTAAACGCCAATTTGGTTGTGATTGAATGGCGCCAAGGATTTTCGCAGGATCCTTTACATCCTCATGTCGGAATGTATAGACAGCCCCTTTTGGCCCTGCATCAATTTTCGCAATACAGCATTGTTTTGCCCAGCGTTTAATCGCCATGACTTGTAATAAATATTTCACCTCAATTGGAAGTGAACCGAAGCGGTCAATCATTTCGGCCGCGAATGCATCGCCTTCCTCATCATTGCTGACTTCAGACAAACGACGATATAGTGACAACCGCACATTCAAATCTTCGACATAGTTTTCTGGAATAAGAATTGGCACGCCCACATTTACGAGTGGCGACCAAGAACGTGTCGTAACACTCTCGTCTTGGCGTAGTTCTGCAACGGCTTCTTCAAGCATATGTTGATAAAGTTCTACGCCTAAGTCTTTGATATGACCTGATTGTTCTTCACCTAAAGGATTGCCGCCGCCGCGCATATCCAAATCATGGCTCGCAAGAGAGAAGCCTGCACCAAGTGTATCAAGCGATTGTAGTATCTTCAAACGCTGCAAAGCCCCTTTGGTCATTAGGTGGGTATCTGGTGTTGTAAGATAGGCATAGGCTCTGATTTTAGAGCGCCCGACACGGCCACGCATTTGGTATAATTGGGCAAGACCAAAACGGTCAGCGCGGTAAATCACCATTGTATTGGCGGACGGAATATCAATACCACTTTCAATGATTGAGGTTGAAAGAAGCACATCATATTGACCATCATAAAAGGCCGTCATAACGTCTTCAAGCGCCGCAGGGGCCATTTGTCCATGGGCGATTACATATTTCACCTCTGGAACATGATCGCGCATAAAGTCTTCGCATCGGCGTAAATCTGAAATTCTTGGTACGACAAAGAAACTTTGACCGCCGCGATATTTCTCGCGCAAGAGCGCTTCGCGTAAAATAACTTGGTCATATGGCGTCACATACGTACGAACCGCCAAACGATCTACAGGCGCAGTGGCAATCAATGATAAATCGCGAATCCCAGACAAAGCCATTTGCAATGTTCGCGGAATTGGCGTCGCAGTTAATGTCAGTACATGTACATTTGCACGCAAGGCTTTGAGCTGTTCTTTGTGTTGCACGCCAAAACGCTGTTCTTCATCGACAATTAGGAGGCCTAAATCAGAAAACTTAACCGTCTTCGCCAAGAGAGCATGTGTGCCAATTACAATATCACACTGTCCATTCTCCATTTCGACTTTCGTAAGCTTCGTCGTTTTTGTTGGGACAAGCCTTGAGAGTTGACGAATATTTATTGGCAGTCCTCTGAAACGATCGGTAAAAGTCTTGAAATGTTGGCGAGACAGAATTGTTGTTGGCGCAACAATGGCGACTTGCTTGCCCGACATTGCCATTAAGAATGCCGCGCGCAGGGCAACTTCCGTTTTGCCAAAACCCACATCACCACAAATAAGGCGATCCATAGGACGCCCTGACGTTAAATCAGTGACAACATCATGGATTGCACTTAACTGGTCTTCTGTTTCTGCATATGGAAAGCGTGCACAAAACTCTGAATATGCCCCGTCTGGTACATCGATGGCTTCGCAGGTTTTGAGGGCGCGTGCGGCGGCGATCTTAATAAGGTCGCCGGCCATGTCTTTGAGGCGTTTCTTGGCTTTGGCTTTGCGTGACTGCCAAGCTGTGCCGCCAAGGCGGTCAAGGATCGGGTTCTCACTCCCTGCCCCATACCGTGACAAAAGTTCAATGTTTTCAACAGGTAGAAACAATGTGCTACCACCTGCATATTCAATTTTTAGACAATCATGAGGCGCATTTTGCACATCCACGGTCTCAAGACCGAGATAGCGCCCAAGGCCATGATCGATATGAATGACCAGATCACCCTCTTGGATAGATGACACCTCAGCAATGAAGTTCTTGCCTTTATGCCGTCGTCCTTTGCGAACCAAACGATCCCCTAGAACATCTTGTTCGCTCAATACGCTGAGATCACTTATTGTGAATCCATTTTCAATAGGCAGGACAACGCGTTTGATTTGACCGCTCGCCAAAGTTTCGATATCTTTAGCAGTCTCAAGACTACCAATCACGAGATTATGATCTGCGAAAACACTGCCCATGCGTTCGCTAGATCCTGTTGTCCATGACGCTAAAATGGTTTTTTGGCCAGATTGTGCAAGGTCTTTCAAATAGTTAGATGCAATTTCGAAGACATTCACGCCTTCGGTTTGTCGTTCTTTATTAAAGTTACGCGCCTGTTTGCCCCCCATATTCATCGTGTTATCCCCCTGCGCCAATGAGAACATGGAATGGGCGCGTGATGTAAGAGGCACTAAAGCTTTCGCGTAATCATCACCCAGCAAATACATTTTATCTGGATCAAGCGCACGGTAGCTTTGTGATTTATCGGCGTAAGAATTTCGGGCTTCAAAATAATCACGGATGAGTGTCTCGCGTTCAATCAAGGCCTCTTTACACAATGCGTCAAATCCCCACAGGGTATTATCTGGAACATAATCGAACAGAGTTTCGACACTTGGGTATAAAAGGGGCAACCAATGTTCTAGTCCTTGATAGCGTATCCCTTGGGACACGGCGGCATAAACAGGGTCTTCGGAAAGTCCTCCTCCGAACGTAGCCGTATAGCTACGCCTGAAATGAGCGATTGTTTCTTCGTTTAGAAAAAGCTCGCTTACAGGAGCCAGCTCTACACGGTCATGTTTTTTAGTGGAGCGCTGGCTATCAATATCAAATGACCGCACACTTTCTAATTCATCTCCAAAAAAATCAAGACGAACAGGACTATCAAATCCCGGTGGAAATACATCAACAAGGCCACCGCGCACGGCAAAGTCCCCGTGTTCAATCACCGTTGACGCGCGTGTATAGCCATTCATTGTAAAATATGTATCCAAGGCCTCGCGCGGTACATCATCACCAACACGCAAGACAAGACCTGCGGCGTTCATTAAACTACGCGGCGGTACTTTTTGGCTTAACGCATTCACAGTCGTTATGAGAACTGCACAATTATTGGGTTTGAGGTTGCAAAGTTTGTTAAGTGTCCCTGCTCGCTTTGCCGAAACCATACGGCTCGGTGAAATTCTGTCATATGGCAAACAATCCCACGCAGGAAAATCGAGTATTTCCAAACTGGGTGCGAAAAATTTTACTGTATTTTTGAATGCGCTTGCACGCGCATCATCACGTGCAACAAACACATTGAGGCCACGTCGTTTTTGCGCGGCTTTTGCAAAGACAAGCGCGTCAGCACCTTCGGGTAATTCCCCGACAAGCCATTGCCCTGTAGCATTTGCATATGTTTGAATCGCAAGCATGATTTAAATCTTAGGAATGAATGCACAAAGTTTGATAAATACTGGCGTATCAAAATCTTTGGGCACTTTTTGTGTGCCATTTATCCAATCATAAATATCATGATCTTTTTCTTCGAGCAATGCTTCGAATTGGTCAAATTCCTCATCACTTAACTCACGCGCATACGCTTTGGCAAAGCCACCTAGAATAAGGTCAGCCTCTCTGAATCCACGGTAGTTTGCCCTATGGATAAGTCGTTTTATACGTATCTCGCGCATGAGAATCTCCTTGATGGCCTCCTATAATACATAGATCGCTTGATGTCTTTAAAAAGAGAGCTAACATTACGCTATGAGACCCGATATTTTATTTCCATTATTCGCAGACATAACCGTTATTGACGGCATTGGCCCGCGTACAGCTGATTTGATTGAGAAATCAGTAGGAAGACGTGTGCGCGATGTCTTGCTGACGCCGCCTTCAAATATGGTTGAACGCAAACGCCTGCCAAATATTGAGAGTGCGGTCGACGGTGAAATTGCCACATTCAGTGTGACGATAACAGAACACCTCCCTGGGGCTACACGCAAACAACCCTATAAAATCATGACCCATGATGAAACGGGGAATTTGCTCCTCACATTCTTTCATGCGCGTGCCGAATATTTGCGGCGGCTTTTGCCTGATGATAGCGAGCGCCTTATCTCAGGTAAAGTTGAGCGTTTTCGCGGCCAAACACAAATTACCCACCCCGATTATATGTTACCGCTGTCAGATGCTGATGACATTCCAGATTTTGAAACCATTTACCCTCTTACCGCAGGACTGTCGCAAAAAATGATGCGAAAAGCCATTACAGGTGTGTTTGAAATGGTTCCAGACATGCCTGAATGGCTTGATAGCGCTCTTATGGCCTCCAAAGACTGGCCGACATGGAAGACTGCACTAGAGCGCCTGCATTTCCCTGCCAGTAAAATCGAAGCTGGCGGTGATACCATGCACCGTCAAAGACTGGCCTATGACGAGCTATTTGCCAAACAACTCGCCCTTGCACTTGCCCGTGAAAATACGCGCGCACAAAAAGGACGCCGTTTTCAAGGTTCAGGTGAATATGTGAAAGAGGTTCTCGCCTCGGCGCCCTTCACGCCTACGAATGCACAGCTTCGTGCCTATGAAGAAATTGCTGTTGATATGGATTCTCCCAACCGTATGGCGAGGTTGCTTCAGGGGGATGTCGGTGCAGGAAAAACATTTGTCGCCGCCCTCGCCGCCGCACATATTTGTCAAGCAGGCGCACAAGTCGCCATTATGGCACCAACTGAAATTCTCGCCAGACAACATTTAAAAAGCATGACAGACTTTTTGGACGCGCCCAACCTCACCGTGGCGGCTCTTACAGGACGTGACAAAGGCGTGCAACGCGAAGCCATTCTCCGTGGCCTAAAAGAAGGCCATATTGATGTTATTTGCGGTACACATGCCCTGTTTCAAGACGGTGTGGAATTTGCAGACCTTGGCCTTGTCATCATTGATGAACAGCACCGTTTTGGTGTGAAAGACCGCCTACGCCTGAGCCAAAAGGGGAAGAATGCGGATATCCTTGTTATGACCGCCACCCCTATTCCGCGCACACTTGCATTGACCTCTTATGGTGATCTGGACATTTCTATTCTTGATGAAAAGCCAGCAGGCCGCAAACCGATTAACACACGTATTGTTCCCATCGAAAAAATGGACGCCGTTGTGGAAGGGCTTAGTCGCGCCATTGAAAAAGGGGAACAAGTATATTGGGTTTGCCCTTTGGTTGAAGATTCCGATCTTGTTGATCTGTCTTCGGTCGAAGAACGCTTTCGCCACTTAAGCGCCATTTTCAAAGACCGTGTCGGACTTTTGCATGGCAAGATGAAGGCACAAGAGAAAGAAGCGATTTCTGAAAGTTTTAAGCGTGGTGGCTATGATATCCTTGTCGCAACAACAGTGATAGAAGTCGGCG
Organism: Robiginitomaculum sp.; assembly: GCA_002733905.1. Lineage (GTDB taxonomy): Bacteria > Pseudomonadota > Alphaproteobacteria > Caulobacterales > Maricaulaceae > Robiginitomaculum_A. The sequence continues at coordinate 41,736 of NVXK01000002.1, forward strand.
TAGACGCGCCCAATGCGACGATTATTGTCATTGAACATGCAGAACGTTTTGGCCTTGCCCAACTCCATCAACTACGTGGGCGTGTGGGGCGTAATGATAAACAATCATCATGTATTCTACTCTATAAAGGCCCATTGGGGGTAAGTGGCAAAGCGCGTCTCAGTATAATGCGTGAAACTGAAGACGGATTCGTCATTGCAGAAGAAGACTGGAATTTACGCGGTAGCGGTGATTTACTCGGCGCACAACAAAGCGGCCTGCCCGCCTATAAACTTGCTGATTTAGATAAGCATAAGCATTTGTTGGAAATCGCCATGCAAGACGCACGTTTACTTGCGAGCACAGATTCGAACTTGCAGACCCCTCGCGGTCAAGCCGCACGAACTTTACTCTATTTGTTTGAGCAAGATTTAGGGATTACATTGATGAAGTCTGGCTAGTTTAGATTTTAGATTTTAGATTTTAGATTTTAGATTTTTATTTTTATTTTTATTTTTTTGGATCAATTAAATCTTCATTTGATGTGACCATACCGCCAGAAATAATCATTTTAGCCCCTTCTTCTGGCGTCATGTCGAGTATGGTTAAATCTTCACGTTTTACGAATAGCAAAAACCCCGAAGTAGGGTTTGGCGTCGTTGGTACGAAGACACACACAAAATTACCTGTTAAATACTTGGAAGGCGCGCCTTTTAAATCAGATGTAATAAACCCAATCGCGTAAAGGTCTTTGCGTGGATATTCAAGCAAGCACACCTCTTTAAAAGCTTGATCTTTTTGCTGTGCCATCGTCACAACGATTTGCTTCATTGTGCCGTATATATTGCTCACAAGTGGAACACGTGCAAGTACCCCCTCGCCGAACCGTATTAAACGGCTCCCAAGGAAATTGGTCGCCAATGCGCCAAGCATCCACAAAGCGATAATCGAAACAACAATACCGACTCCTGGGACCGAAAACGGCAAATAGGTATCTGGGTTTAATTCAGACGGAATCAGAGGTTTTACACTGCGATCCACAAAATCAACGAATTTAATAATCAGCCATAAAGTTACAGCAATAGGGAGCGCCACAATAACGCCAGTAAAGAAGCTATTACGAATTGAGCCAACAAAACTTAACTTTGGTTTTTTAATGTCGTGCTCTGGGGATGAATGGGTCATATGAAGAGTTCCTAAACTGCAAACCATGTTGTAAACAGTATTATACTTTGGTCAAATTGCTTTACAGTAATGGGAGATTTTTTTGTCTATAAAAAGGCGCATTATAAATAAATCCAATGTTTTTGTGTGGGCAAGCTTGCCTGTCTTAGCCATATCGTTCCTTCTTATATTGACGACTTGGTATTACCGCGATGATGTATTCCAGACCATTTATGACCCAGGAGAGCCTTTTCAGACATATACACCGCCTCTTGCGCCTGATTATGCCAAATCCAATGCATGGTTAATGCGGCCTGATCTCGACATGGATTCGATAAATATAAAGGGCGGCGATGTTTTTGTCGTCACGCCTACAGTCTATCTAGGCCGTTATCACTGGAATGCGCCGTTAGAGAATAAAAAGTTCATGGGGAGATTACAACGCATTGTTTTGCCAAATTATGTGCAACCCTATCAATCTGCTGGACGGGTTTTTGCCCCTCATTACCGACAGGCATCTTTATACAGTTTTTTGAACAATCGTGATGACGCGCAAATCTCACAAAAATTTGCTTATTATGATGTGAAGCGTGCGTTTGAGGTGTTTTTACAAGCGAACCCTCTCGAAAGGCCTATTACTCTTATTGGGCATGGTCAGGGTGGATTGCATGTCCAAAGATTATTATCGGAGTATTTTACAGGCGCACGCAAACAAAAACTTGCAGCGGCCTATATTATCGACCACCCGTTTCCACTTGATCGGTTTAATGCCGAACTCACGGCATTATCGCCTTGTGAAACGAAGAACGATATAAATTGTGTCATTGCATTTGGGGCGTTTCAACCAAAAGAAAAGACAAGGTCCAGCATGTTCAAAGGCAAAACCCTTGTCTGGAACGGTGCCAAATTGGAATCTGTAAACCAGCGGCCACTACTTTGTATTAACCCCCTCATTTGGACACGCTCTACACAATATGCACCTGCAAAACTGCATCTCGGCGGTGCGGCAGCAGAAGGTCTTGGCAATGTTGATATTGTGCCTGCACCGATTGCGAAGCAAACGAGCGCACAGTGTCAGGACGGCATTCTACTGATTGATAAGCCAAAACAAAAAAGCTTGCGACGACCAAGCAGGTTTGGTGGTAAATTTCGTACGCCACCTTCGAACTTGTTTTACGAGGACATTCGCATGGACGCGGCTAACCGCGTGCAATTGCTTCTCGACAAAAACATCTTACCTCGCAGAGCCCCCCTTATGGAAATGCATGACATTGAAATTCGGGACAGTCCGATTACAGAACCGTTGGCACGTATGAAAAAACCTAGAAAATAAGAATTTTAAATGCTTTAAGGCAAGGCTTTAAGGCAAGGCTTTTACACAAGGCTTTTACACAAGTCATCAAACGCCTTTATATCCTTCAACAAGGCTTCGAATTCTCCCATTGGGATCATATTTGGCCCATCGGACGGTGCATTATCTGGGTCAGGGTGCGTTTCTAAAAACATGGCGGCGACACCAATGGACGCGGCTGCACGCGCCAAAACTGGGACATATTCTTTTTGACCGCCTGATGTCCCACCTTGTCCACCCGGTTGTTGTACGGAATGGGTAGCGTCGAACACGACTGGTGATCCAAAGCCTTTCATAATCGGGAGGGACCGGAAATCAGAGACAAGCGTATTATATCCAAAGCTTGCGCCACGTTCACAGGCCATGACATTGCCATTGCCAGCCTCAACCACTTTGTTAAGGACATTTTTCATATCCCAAGGTGCAAGAAACTGTCCTTTTTTCACATTGATGATTTTTCCTGTTTGTGCTGCAGCTACCAATAAATCAGTCTGACGGCATAAAAAGGCAGGAATTTGCAAGACATCAACAACTTCGCCAACAAGGCGACAATGTTCTTCTGTGTGCACATCTGTGACACATGGCAAGCCTGTTTTTTCACGGATTTCAGCAAATATTGGCAAAGCTTTATCCAAGCCGATTCCGCGAGGTGAATGAATGCTTGTACGGTTTGCCTTGTCATATGAAGACTTATAAATAAGGTTGAGCCCCACATTTTCGGCGATTTCTTTGAGCATAAACGCTGTTTCAAGCGCATGTTCACGGCTTTCCATAGCGCAAGGCCCCGCGAGGATCGTCAATGGTTTATCATTGCCAATTTCATATAAACGACCATCAGGCGCCGTTAAACGGATACACTTATTCGCGACTGCCATATTAAACTCCTAAATCATTTCTCTCATATCGTATCATATGCAACAGCAAGACACATATGAAAAGACTTATTCGCATTAATTTGGGGCAATATTTTGTTGTAATAGGTGTAAAAAGTCTTGTGTGATTTCACCTTAAGCCTTACCTGTTTTAGCCATATATAGAAATATACATTTGGAGATTATAATGTCTGCATCATCAGTCATAGATTTAATCGGAAACACGCCTCTTATTCGCCTTAAGGCAGCCTCAGAACTTACTGGATGTGAAATTCTTGGTAAAGCCGAATTTATGAACCCCGGACAATCGGTCAAAGACCGCGCCGCTCTTTCCATCCTTAGACAAGCCGAGAAAAACGGCAAACTCAAACCCGGCGGCATTGTGGTCGAAGGGTCTGCTGGCAATACAGGTATCGGGCTTGCTATGGTGTGTGCAGCCCTTGGATATAAATGCAAAATTGTTATTCCCCGTACCCAGAGCCAAGAGAAAAAAGACGCGATCCGCCTTATGGGCGCAGAACTCATTGAAGTCGATGCCGTCCCTTATACGAACCCAGATAATTATATTCATTTCTCTGAGCGGTTAGCAAATGAACTCGCCAAGACAGAGGCGAACGGCGCGATTTGGGCTAATCAATTTGATAATACGGCCAACCGTGACGCACATATCGAAACAACCGCCCCCGAAATACTTGAACAAACCAATGGTAAATTGGATGGGTTTATATGCTCTGTAGGTTCAGGTGGTACGCTTGGCGGCATGTCGATTGCGCTAAAAGCTGCAAACCCAAACATTCAAATTGGCATTGCCGACCCAGGTGGTTCAAAAATGTACGAATTTTATAAAAATGGTGAGCTTGCAACTGCGGGTGGTTCTATTACCGAAGGTATTGGGCAAGGCCGTATAACTGCGAATTTGGATGGTATACTTGTTGATAGGGCTTACCGTATTACGGATACAGATGCCCTCAATATTCTCTTTGATTTGACCGAGAATGAAGGCCTTTGCCTCGGCGGCTCATCAGGTATCAATATCGCTGGCGCGATTGCGATGGCAAAGGATATGGGACCGGGGCATACGATTGTGACAATGCTCTGTGATCACGGCGCACGTTATCAATCCAAAATTTACAACCCTGTTTTCTTAAAAGAAAAAAACCTCCCTATTCCGAGTTGGATGTAACATGAAAAACGCAACGAAATTTGCTCATATAGGCCGTCCGAAAATCGGTGTTGGCACCAGTGTTAACCCTCCTCTTGTCAGAGCGTCGACTTTATTGTTTGATAAAGCGGACGATTTATATAATGGCGGTCACCGTATTTACGGACGACACGGCTCCGTTGTCCACGATTCCCTATCCGAAGCTTTCTGTGCCCTTGAAAATGGCGCAGGCACTACCCTAACCCCGTGTGGTTTGTCCGCGAACACGCTTTCCATTCTTGCTAATGTCAAAACTGGGGATCATGTCTTGATTACCGATAGCACTTACGGCCCAGTTCGTCATTTTTGTAATAGCCAACTCACCAAATTCGGTGTCGAAGTAGAATATTACCCGCCTGCTATTGGTGCAGATATTAAAACCCTGATCAAAAGCAACACGTCTTGTATATTACTGGAAAGCCCGGGGTCTCTCAGTTTGGAAATCCAAGACCTACCCGCAATTGTCAAAATCGCAAAAGCCAATAATATTGTTACCATCGTTGACAATACGTGGTCGGCTGGTTTGGTCTATGCGCCATTAGATTTAGGCGCCGATATCGCTGTTCACGCTGCCACCAAGTTTTTTAGCGGCCATAGCGATATATTATTTGGCGCTGTTGTTTCTCGCACGGAGGCAATGGCTAAAAATGTTAGGCTCACCGCCGCGGCCTACGGAAATTCCACATCTCCTGATGACGCTTACCAAATATTACGCGGGTTTCGCACAGTGGTCACACGGTTTGAGCGGCAAGAAAAAACCGCAATTTCCCTTGCAACATGGCTGCAAAGTCACGGAAAAGTGGCACGGGTTATCCACCCCGCCTTACCATCCCACCCCAACCATGATATGTGGAAACGTGATTTTAGTGGATCGAGTTGCCTCTTTAGCATCGTATTGCAACCATGCACCGAGACCGAAGTTCTTGCTCTACTTGACCGTCTTAAGCTCTTTGCGAAAGGGTTTTCTTTTGGTGGCTTCGAAAGCCTGATTATCCATTGTGATCCGCAACTCAATCGTGATCACGACCCTAAATTTGGCGGCCCATTAATCCGCATAGCTTGCGGTCTTGAGGACATTACCGATTTGCAGCAAGATTTAACACAAGGACTGGAAGCACTTAGACTCGATGGTGAAATTACGTAGCTTTTTTCCAAGACGAAAACATATTTGGCTCTTATGGGTGATTGCGCTCATATTTTTGAGTATTTTCATCAGGTTTGGCCCGACTAAACTCACCCTTTCTCGCGCAAAATTAAAACCTCACGGTCATCAGGCTTACCCTGCACTTATTTCCCCGCAGACTAATTTGATAGACTGGGAAAACTATATTCGTCCAAAATTGCAACGTAAATTGCAAGAAAGTATTTATGGATATTTACCTAGTTCCTCCCAAACGACTATTATTGATCACCGCATATTGGCCACTAATGCTTATCATAACCTAGGCCGTATTGAGGAATATACGCTTACCGCCTCGGCTTCTTTTAATGGTATTACTTCAATATCCACCCCTTTCAAAATGGTTGTGGTTATACCAAAGGAAGCTGCTAATTTTGCACCTGTCATCCTTATGGAAAGCTTTTGTCCAAATCATAATACTGTAGATCATCCAAGCGTGGGTAAAGCTATTTTAAGTGATTTTTCATGTGATGGTGATGGGGTTATGAATGATATTATGCTTTATGTTTTCGGAAGGTATATTGCGACTCCACCCATCGAGATGATGCTTGAGCGCGGTTATGCATTTGCAACAATCTTCCCGTCTGATTTTGTACCCGACCGTGCGATCAACGGACAGGCGGCACTTAAGGCGCTTTCACAGGGACATCTGGATAACAATACGCGGTGGGGAGCAATTGCTGCTTGGTCATGGGGGTATTCCAGAATGATTGACGTTCTTCAGGAGAGACCAGGTTTCGGGAATAAGAAATGGATCGCATATGGCCATTCTCGATATGCAAAAGCTGCACTTGTTACAGGTGCATTCGATGAACGTATCGACGGCGTTATTGCCCACCAATCTGGCACGGGTGGCGCTTCTTTAAATTGGCGCAAAAAGGGCGAATCTGTTCATGAAATCACACAAAGCTTTCCGCATTGGTTTTCAAATGCATATAAGGATCTCTCTGATAATGACTTCCCAGATATTGATCAACACGCCCTTCTTGCGCTAAATGCACCTCACCCCGTGCTTTTGGGGAATGCACGACGAGATGTTTGGTCCGATCCGAATGGCGCGTTCCGTGCGGCACAAGGCGCAAGTTTAATTTATAAACTTTATAACAAACAAGGGCTTAATCAGGACAAGCTCATTCCCTTTAAACCACATTCCGACATTAGTTTTTATCTACGTCCGGGTACACATGGTGTCGTGAAAGAAGATTGGCCTGCATTTCTAAATTTCTTAGATATTCATTTTCAAAATAAATAAATGGCGATTCCAGTAGAAACGCCCCAAACCAATTGTTTCACGGACTTCGTGCCCCAAAAAACGGACATACTATCGCCAAACCTGATCTACATTGACTAATTTTAGCCAAATACGCACAACACCATGATCGTCAAGGGCACGGTTTTCGTTTGTGCCAAAGTCTTCATCAATGACGGTATTCAGACCTGCATGAATGAGCGCGTTAATAGCGCCCTTCCCCTGATTTCTTGCCGTGCCAACAACGTCCATATGGAGTTTATCACCGTCAATACGTAGTGTGCCATCAACAGGCTGGGCCTGCCCTTCCTCACTCAAGATTTACTCGATTTTATCAATGTCAGTTTGTTTCATAATATTTCTTTCCAAAAAAACCTCTCACAAGAGAAAAATTTCATCTAAAACGGATAATTCGAACCTGCGAAGACAGGTCTGATACTTTGCACACCTGCAATTTGCTCTGGTGATAATTTTGTGCGTAAGAGATGGTGGTCGGTTGCCGAGAGTGAACGGTCATGTTCACTCAATGCATATGGCTTGTCCCATAAATCATCATCAATTTCGGGTGTGGCGATAGCCATCCAATAGCCGTCCGCAAGTATTTCGGCTGTTAGTAAAACGGGGCTTTCAGTGTCGGTATACTCCCAAACGGCCTCTTGATTTATAACTGTAATTTCCATAATGCCACATTTGAATTTTGGCACCCAAAAGGAATTACCGTCTTCGTCAGTTGTGCGCCAATCAGCAAGTGCAGCACGTGCGATCGCTTCATTTGGAAAGCTTAAAATATAATCAATCATAGTGCGCTCAATTCTTGTAATCGGGAGGGTGTCGGACTTTCATCTAAAATCTGAATATCTGTGATGAGATATGCTGTTTCAACAATCCCGCTATAGCGACTTCCAAGATTTGCCTGAGTGAACACGGATAAATCAGGAAGCTTATTCAGATATGTTGAAACCGTTCCGCCAACAGCCCCGAAAGAAACATCCTCGCCATCAAAACCAATCACCACTCGCATATGCATCTGTCATTGTATTCTCCATAAAAAAGCCCCACTTGGAGTCGTGTTGGTTAAGTGTATGAGGGCATTAGTGGGCGTGGATTATTTTTTTATCGCCAAGCTTGCGTTTCAGAACTTCACCAATTGTTTGGCAAATATTTCCCCATATTCACTACCAATGACGTCAGTGAAACTTTGGACGTGACACGGCTTAGTTCCAGGCTGGCTACCCATTAAGTGGACGTATTTTCGAAGGCAATAGCTGATATTCCGTCTAGACTGGAATGCCGCTATTTTGGATTACAGAACCCATTAATGTATTTAAACAAAGCGATATGCACCTGTCTTCTGATCAGTCAGATCTTTCTTCAGCTCTACCTACTTAATAGTATTAAAGAATATTTCCATGACTGTATTGCCCCTCCAAAAAAAGAGTAGGCTGCGCGTTCATAACAATTACCTTTCCCGCTTATAGAAGCTTTGAAGCCATGTTATTTAATATTTGCTGGTAATCATGCGATCAATATTTAGAGCTGCGATCTCTATGATGGATACAGTCCCTTGCCCCCTTGTGGAATATACTCATGCCGTTCTTAACAACGGCCGTGACAAGTCCACCACGTCAACGTTTAATACTTTACCGCTACTTACAGTTTTTAAACATTAGAATAGTTTTTTTCACGTTTACAATCACCCTTGACTATCGATATATCGATATGTATATAACGATATATCGATAACGAACAACCTTACGAGTGAAAGCCTTATGAAACGAGATACCCATTTGGGATCAAAGCCAATTCAACCAAATCTAAATCAAGACTAAAGGCCCCTTGTTTAATTAGGAAACTCCGAGATGAAAAACAAACAATGGCCTAGGCAGGCTACTGATGATGAACAACATCACCATAGAACAGATGACAGTTATTCCCATTCACGCCATCGGCGTAAACGACCTCTTGCAAGAGGTGAATTACAGTATTTGGTGTTGAGCTTAATCGCTGATACCCCGCGTCACGGATATGACTTAATTGGGGCGATTGAAAACTGCACCAATGGAACTTACAAGCCAAGCGCGGGGACCATGTATCCAATATTGGATTTATTGCAAGATATCGGTTGGGCTAAAGTCAAACTCACTAAATCAAAGCGCGTATTCCACATTACAAAAGAAGGGGAAGCGTGTTTAAAAAGCAATGAGCAACTGATTTCCAAAATCACCACTCGCCTAAAGCAACTGGATGTAATGGTGGATGTTGGCGCCCACCAAGATGCACGCCTTGCAATGAATCAGTTACGGCATTTGGTAAAAACATCTCTTAAAGATACACATGCAGACGATGAGAAAAAAGAGAAAATCATAAAAATTATCCACTCCGCGCGCGATCAAATCGCAGCAATCAAATAAACAAAAAGAAGGTTAAAATGAAAAATACGATTTTAAAACAAGAAGGCAAAACGCTTACCCAAGGCTCGCCAGCCATCACCCGTGTGCGCCATGAAAATGTAAGAAAACGCACCCTCGACGTAATAAGTGTAAAAGATATAACGCCTAATATGCGCCGCATTGTACTCCACTCACCAGAACTGCATGACTTTGTGAGTTCGTCCCCTGATGATCACGTTAAGCTTTTTTTCCCGAGCGGGGCAGAAAAACCCTTAATGAAAGATTATACGCCCAGATCATTTGATACGGAGGCAAATACGCTGACGATAGACTTTGCCATGCATGAACTCGATGATATAGGGCCTGCCACGCTTTGGGCGCTTAACGCTAAACGCGGTACACAACTCACAATTGGCGGCCCCAGAGGTTCGGCAGTCATATCCGATGCTTTCGATTGGTATTTGCTCATAGGAGACGAAACAGCCCTGCCCGCAATTGGCCGCCGTATTGAAGAGTCGCGCGCGAAATGCGATGTGATAAGTTTGGTTGTCGTAGATAGCGAACTTGAAAAACAAACATTCGTTAGCAAAGCAAATTGGACAGGACATTGGGTGTTTCGAGACATTGATGGACAGGATGACGCAGAAAATCTAAGTAAGTTAATTGCTAGTATTATTCCGTCTAGCGGGAACGGTTTTGTCTGGATCGCGGCAGAAGCAATTGTAGCAAAGTCTCTAAGGGCTTACATGGTGGATACGCAAAACTTCTCTATCAATTCCGTCAAAGCATCCGGGTATTGGGTGAAATAGACCCTTGCACAGCATACAAATTCACATGACAGTGGACGGATTAGGGGAGTTCTTTTGTATAAATGAGTAGATTGCAAAATGACGTTTTAGAAATTTTTCAATTTACTCATCTTCCCTATACACTAAACGAAAACCAATATGTGATGTTGAAAAATCTTTTTCCTGACTTTGCTTGGCTGAAGGCCGGTAGCGTTTACAATAGAGTGGGGAACACAAAAATGAGCCCCCTTTAACAATGCCAATATTGCTATTTTCATCCCCAACACTATCTTTTGTCCATTCCCATACATTGCCCGTCATATCGTATAAACCAAAAGAATTTGAAGAAAAACAACCAGTAGGCGCTGTCCCTAGAAACCCATCTTCTTGACTATTTACAATTGGAAAGGCGCCTTGCCAAGTATTTGCTTTCACCTTACCTACGTCCAGTTTTTCTTCACCCCACGCATAGGTGGCGCCTTTAAGAACACCCCTCGCCGCATATTCCCATTCAATTTCTGTGGGCAAATCACCTCCTGCCCATGCGGCAAATGCCATTGCATCTGCGTACGCTATATGGACAACTGGGTGATCAGGCCGCCCCTTAATATCACTATTAGGGCCTTCTGGGTGCTTCCAGTCTGCCCCCTCTAAAAACTGCCACCAATTCATATTCCCACTAAGTTTGGGGGAAATAAATATAGCGGATCCAGATGTTAATTTATCAGCAGGTATATTGGGGTGGAGTTTACGGTCAGGCGTTTTTTCCGCTTGCGTAATATAAGCGGTTTCTTTGACAAATTGTGAAAAGCGAGCGTTTGTCACCTCGAGGGAATCAATAGAAAATGGTGCGACCTTTACCTGTCTTTTAGGGGCTTCTTCTTGGTATGCTACATCGCTCCCCATTGAGAATATCCCTCCCGACAAAGCTATTTTTTCTAGGCTAGGCCCACATTTTTGCAGAACGCTTTGTTCTTCCCCTTTCTGGCAGGACGCGATAAGTGGCGCACAAAAAGTAAAGGCAATAAGCAGATGGGATGTTTTTAATTTCATAATAGCATCTAGAAAAATGATTAAACTTTAACCTCTTACAAACTACACACCTTCAAGAAAGTGACAACATTTTTCCATCAGCCTCTTTGCGTAAAATTTATTCCGCGTCGAGGTAAGTAAAGGTAAGCGGACCAAGAACGCCTTCGAATACAAAAGGCTTCCCCGTTTCTTCTACTACCAGCGTACCGACTTCTCGGCCAATCCCTACCCCATTTGCGCCCCAATGAGAACGAACAGTCGCAGAAATATCAAGCGTTTTCTCGCTGCCGCTGACGGTACGAATAAACATTTGCGCTGGGCCAGACGGTTTGTTCGAACTAGGCCTCATGCCAAACTCCAATACGTATTTCCCCGGCTTTAGCTTTTCGCCCAATTTCAAGCGCGCCACTGGGTGTGGTTCGTTCAGATACAAGAAGGTCGGCTCCCCATCAAAAAGATAGACACCCCACCCATAGGGCCAGCCCCCTTGACTGATCACAGTACCCTGCGTGTTTGTATCGGTAATTATAACAGGTACAGATATGCTCCACGCACGGTTATTAATGGACGGGAAGGCATCGTCTAATAAAGGGCGTTTAGAAGGTAAGAACACACGGCTTCCATTCGTAAACCGAGACGGACGATTGGCAGGGTTGGCGCGCTCTTGGATCCCACCATCTAATACGGCAGAGCCATTTTCAGCCAATTGATCTGAAAATGCAGCAACCATTTTCGATAAACGATCAGGAAACTGTTTCGCTAAATTCTTAGATTGTGAATAATCCTGTTCAAGATTATATAGTTTCCATATTTTATCCTGATTTGCCTTTGGCGCCCACATTACATTGGGCGGGTCTAAAACGGCGAGCCAGCCATTTTGATAAATACCAGAATTCCCCAGCATTTCATAATACTGGGTCGTATGCTGCTCTTTGGCATCCGCCTGATTAAAGCTATAGACAAGGCTACTGCCATCAATAGGTATTTGTTTGACGCCGTTGACAAAATCCGGAGCTTTGATGCCTGCGGCTTCGTAAAGAGTTGGCGCAATATCATTGACATGAGCATATTGGCTCCGCAGCCCGCCACCCTCTTTGATCTTATCAGGCCAACTTATCACGACGCCATTTCTCGACCCGCCCAAATGCGAAGCGTGCTGTTTGAACCATTGAAAAGGTGTGTTCATTGCCCATGCCCAAATGGCAGAATAATTGCCAACATGATGCGGCCCGCCAATTTGGTCTATATTTTCGAGCATATATTCAACGGGTTCGTCAGGACGATTAAGAAGCCCGAGTAACGTGCCATAAAGCCCGCCCTCACCGCTGGCGCCATTGTCTCCATCTATAAAAATCACGAGCGTATTATCCCATTCACCCGTTTCTTTGATAGCCTGCACTACACGACCGAATTGATCATCAAAATAGGCACGTTGTGCGGCGTGAGCCTCCATAAAGCGCGCTGTAAGTTTCTTCTGGTCTGGGGTCAGTGATGACCAAGCAGGAAAGAGATCAGGCCGCACAGTAAGTACTGCGTCTTTAGGGATAATCCCTTGCGTTTTTTGACGTAAAAAAGTTTCTTCTCGCGTTTTATCCCAACCTTGATCAAATTTACCGCTAAATTTCTCAAGCCATTCTTTTGGCGCTTGGTGCGGTTCGTGACCTGTACCCGGGGCCATATAAATCATAAACGGTTTATCAGGGGCTGCGGCGTGCTGGGCACTCATCCAATGAATGGTTTGGTCTGCCATATCTTTGTCAAAAAAATAGCCATTTTCTGCGCCGCTATTTTCAGGGTCAAATACTGTTGTGTTCTCTACTAAAACAGGGCTGATTTGATCGCTTGCACCGTGCATAAATCCGTAAAAATATTCAAACCCCAACCCCGTTGGCCAGCGATCAAAAGGCCCTGCATTGGTGAGTTCCCAAATTGGCGTAACATGGTTTTTACCAAACCACGCGGTGTTATAGCCATTGTCGGTAAGAACTTTACCGATCGTCGCCGCAGATTTAGGCAAGACACTAGAATACCCCGGTGTACCTACGGCTAAATTGACGATACCCCCCATTTCAACGCGGTGATGGTTTCGCCCTGTCAATAAAGAGGCTCTGGTTGGTGAACACATGGCCGTGGTATGAAATCGGTTATACAGCAAGCCTTCTGCTGCCAAATTATCAAGATGAGGCGTGGGAATTGGGCCACCGAAAGTACTATCAGCAGAAAACCCAATATCGTCCATCAACACGATCAATATATTAGGCGCATTCCGATCCTTAAGCACCAAATCTGGCACAGGAATAATTTTGTTTGAGGGGCGCGTTTGAGTGTTAAGGTTTTTTCCGTTCGCGATATCCGTATTGGTGTGTCCACCAAACTGATCACATGCGGATAGGGCGAGGAATGCCCCAATCATGCCTATTGAAGCTATTCCTCGTTTCATTTTAATTCCTTAATTCCGGTCTGCAAAATATTCAGAAGCTTTTTGAGAAAATGACTTTTCTGGGTATGGCAACATGCCCGCATTCCACTCTTCCCACTCGGCTTTCATTTTTTGAAACCTGTCAGGGTATTTTTCTTCGAGCCACGCTCTCTCACGGGCATCCTCGGCCAAGTTCAACAAATGTTCATGCGACCCAATCTTCAAATACTTCCAATCACCGTCCCGCATAGCCCGTTGTTCTTTTGTTTTATGCCGCCAAAACAGTTTGCGAGAAAAACTTGGAGCGCCCTCGACCAATTGAGCTGATAGGTCTTTGCCGTCAATACCATCTTTGGGAATAGCCCCACCAGCAATTTTGACAAAGGTGGGTAAAAAATCCATCGAAATCATCATTTGATCGGATATTTGCCCTGCTTCAATCTTTGCAGGCCATTGCATAAGGATCGGTACGCGAATTCCGCCTTCTAGAACTTCGCCTTTCACCCCGATAAAGGGCCACGTATCAGAAAACCGCTCTCCGCCATTATCGGATGTGAAAACAATAATCGTGTTATCCAACATGCCTTTACGCTCAAGAGCCGACAATATTTTACCAACATTGTCATCCATTGCACTCATCATGCGAGAGAAAGTTTCTATATTGCCACCATCTTTATGAAAGAAGCTTTTGAGACTATTGGATATTTCTTCGTCTTCCCGTCCCTCCCACGGCCAATGCGGCGCAGTGAAATGAAGGCTAAGGAAGAGAGGCTTATCCCCGATTTGTTCAATTTGCTTCACAGCGTAATCGCCAAAAATATCGGTTAAATACCCAGCAATGTCTTGGCGTTCATTATCAACAAACAAATCGTTCGTGGCCACTTTACTATTCATAATGGGGGCGTGTTTAAAATAATCAGCACCGCCTTGGGAAATCCCGACAAAATGGTCATACCCATATTGCAAAGGGCCGTTTTCAGGAATTTTACCCAAATGCCATTTCCCGATTAATGCCGTTTCATAGCCTTGTTCTTTAAGGACAGAGGCAATCGTTGGCTGTTCTTTAGGCAGGTGAGAATTTTCAGCCCAAGGCCCTAAGGGTTCATGTAAACCGACCTCAAATCGTTGCTGATATGCCCCTGACAAAAGGCCTGTTCGGGTCGGAGAGCAAATTGCTGCATTGGCATAACCATCCGTGAGGCGAATACCGTTGGCAGCAAGGCTGTCAATATGAGGCGTATTCACGTGACGCGCCCCTGTGACACTAAGATCGGCATACCCCATATCATCAGCCATGATGAAAATAATATTGGGTTTTTGCGATGTGTGTTCTGCTGACGTGTTCTCAGAGCCAGCCTCTGACAACGGTTGGCACGCAGAAAGAGCAAAACTAGTAAAGAGAGCGAAACTGGTCATTATTGGCAGTAATTTAAATCGCCCACTATTTTCTTTCCAAAGAATCATTTTCTCTCCTTATTCACATCTAAAAAAAGAGGGCCGGTCACAAGGACCGCCCCTCATCAATTTAAAGATATCTGATTCTATCAAAATTTAGAACCAAACCGCATTCCATAAGTCATATCAGCACCAACCGTCACATAGGCAACGCCCAAAAGAGGATTTTGCGTGGAACGGACACGGTTTTTATTCTCTAGGTTACGAGCATAGAGGCCAAAATACCAATCGCCTTCTAGCGGTTCGAAGGTTAAATCGATGTTCGTAGTGGTATATCCGTCGATATTTTCGTGCTCAAGGTTATTAAATCCACCAACCTGATCGCTTACATATGTAGTATCCGCGCCCAGTACGATTTGCATGCTGTTTTCTAATGAGAACGTATGTTCGATACCGGCCTTGATTGTCCACTCAGGAGAAAAAATAGATTTATTTCCTGAACAATCAAACAACAGATCAGGACTACCGCTAGAGGTCGTACCGACAATTGTCGATGGACAATTAATATTATCGCGAGGCGTTGTTGAGCTAAAAAACAACTCATCATAAGACGCATCAAGATATTGAACCGTACCATCAACAATAGTGTTGTCCCCCACCAACCAAGTCACATCAACTTCGATGCCCCGATTGGTCGCTTTACCGACATTACGAGTGGTATTTTGCAAAACACCATTATCGCTCAAATTGAAATAAGAGATCTGTTGATCTTTATAATCCCACCAAAACGCCTCGGCGTTCAATCGTAATGTACCATCAAGCAAGGTGTTTTTGATACCCAAAGTATAGGCATTGATGAATTCAGGATCGTAAGAATTACCCGTTGGCTCTAAACCACCAGCACGATAACCGTGGCTATAATTAGCAAACATCATGGAATTTTCAGAAATATCTTTTTCCAAAGTCGCCCGATACGTAGGCTCATTATAACTAATCGTTTCATGAACAGTGCTCTGGGCGTGTAAAATTTGCCCAATACCATTATTAAGCGGGATTAGAAAACCCGGAGGGATCGCGATTCGGGTCGAAGACCAGCCATTATCCTCTAAAAAGGCATAAGCTTCTTCAGGTGTATCCAAAGTTGGGAAATGCGGTAAATTTCCAGGAACAGCACAACCATGCGCGAAACTTCCAGGAGGTGTTACAAAGCTTGGACCGAGCCCACCACAGAAGGTGATGAAATTATCAATGCTACCGTCCATTGTCTTTTTGTCTTCGGTATAACGCGCACCAACAATAGCACGAGTGCTCTCATTGATATTAAAAGTCGCTTCACCAAAAACGGCCCACGAAGAATTCTCTACAGTATACTCCTGCATCGGCAGAACGAACTCTTGGTTAAAGGTATTATTACCAGAAATATCTTCATCAGAATAATAAGCACCAATAATATAATCAAATAATTCAGAACCATGCCCTGCATAGTTAACCTCGATAGATTTTTGAGCAGACTCGTCTTGCCACCAACCAGAGTTAAAGCCAGGTTGACCAAATCGTGAATCCTGTGAGGTTTCACGATAGCCCGGTAAGATTGTTAAATCTCCACTACCAAGTTCAAATTTAATTTCAGCATTTAGCCCCCATAATTCGCCGCTTTGATACCATTCGTCTTGAATGTCATTCAAAAAACCAAAGCCTGGCCCCGCCAAAATAGTTTGCCTAAAAGCACGGCTTTCAGCGCTACGAGGCCCAGAATTCAAAGCAATACCACTCTCTACAAGCTCAAACGAGCCTAACCCTAAACGCTGGTAAGAGCCAACAGGTGTTGCGCCTGCGCCTATTCCGCCAATATCCGTATAGTCACCGGCAAGGCGAATACTAACGCTATCATTTATTTCGGTCAGGAATTGCGCGCGGAAACTTTTGCGATCATCATCACTCGTGCCATCGGTATTATAGCCGTCATGCTTAACTTTACTCGCGGCAACCCGAAATGCGCTATTTTCACCCACAGGCACATTAGCAAAAGCGCTAAAGTTTTGAGAGCTATAATTACCAAAATCAGCCGCAAACCCTGCTTCACGAACGCCAATTTCAGGCTTATTTGGAACAATATTAATCACGCCGCCCGTAGCATTCTTGCCATAGAGTGTACCTTGCGGTCCTTTCAGGACCTCGATACGGTTTATATCGTAAAACGCACCAATCGACGTCGCCGAACCACGTGCCAAAGCAACGCCGTCATAATTCAAAATAATGGCTGGATCGAGATAATTGGTGGCCCCTCGATTACCAATGCCGCGCATATAAACTTGGCCATTAATCCCACCACCACTTATGATCGTCAAAGCAGGCACAGCATCCGTCAAACCTGCGGCACTATTAATCCCGTTTTTCAACAAATCGGCACCTGTTAAAGCATCGATGGCCAAACTTGTTTCTTGCAAGCCCTGCGATTTTTTCTGTGCGGTCACAACGATTTCGTCTAGGACACGATTTGTTTGAGCTAAGGCAGAACCTGTCGCCATAACAAAAAATATGGTGGCCATTGAAGCGCCAGTGAGTAACCGGCTATTTCTTAAAATTGACATAATTCTCCCCTTTTTTGAACTGTCCCATTTCTTCTAATGATCAAGCCGTGTCAAGACGACCTGAATATATTCATGGGAACTATTCACAAAATCAATGGTCTTACCTCAAGCACCTGCACCAACTTAACTCCACATGATAATATCGACGTTTTCTTACGATTAAAAAGCATTATTACGAGGCCTAAAAGCTCGCCGTTTACCAAACAAAACGCATGAACTGTTGAGGCGTTCATATCTAGTGATATATTAGCACAGTTTAACGCAGAGACTGTAAAGCATTAATCCGTATGCCCTCCTAAAGTTTCGGCAAACCAGTCCGCAATGTAAGAGCGCCCATAGGACATATTATCAGCCCCAACATGTTCGACACCACCCTCGCGACTGGTGAATATTTTTAGCTCTGGATTGGTAGAGTTCGTCATTTGCTCAAAAGCTTGATAGGCGTATTTAACAGAAATTTGACGGTCGCTTTCGCCATGGGTTATAAGAAACGGCATTCCAATTTTATGCATATGACCATTCATATTCATGCCTTCGGTTTTTTTAAAAAAATCCTCTTTGCCTGTGGCCCCAAACACCCAATATACATGTTTCCAATAATGCGGGACAGGGTTTTCACCTTCATTTTTAAGGCGTCCAATTTGTACTTCGTGCCAATTATGGTTCGCGCCCCAGACCGCCCCAGACGCGAAGCGTGGCTCATAGGCTGCGGCGCGAGCAACAAAATGCCCTCCCAAAGAAATGCCAGTAATGCCAATACGTACATCGTCAACATCATCGCGTGATGCCAAATATTCATAACACGGCGTGGCCCATTCTTCGGTGAACGGCGTAGCGGGTAAGTCATGAACACGTAAGGCCTCACCAGTTCCGGGTTGATCAATACAAAGCGTTGAAATGCCTCGTTTTGCCAGAGCTTGCGGCAACCACGTCCAGTATAATAATTCTTTACAACTATCCAAACCGTTGGTGAACAATACACAAGGGCCCTCCCCCTCTATGCCTTCGCCTTTGGTAAAGAGAGCCGGAATGGCTTTGCCTTTGTACGGAATATCAATGCGTTCACAATTTTCTTTGCCGTATTTCACATATTCTTTGAAGGCTTTTTGCGCCTTAGCAGAGGTTTCCCCTCGCCCCGGATGCCCGTGCCCCTGCATGCGCTCGGCCGTAATAAAATAAAGGGAAGCACGGCGGAGTTTATCGGACGCAGACAATTTGCGGCCACGGGCCAAGTCTTCTTCAGCCAATTCAGCTAAGGTTTCGGCCTTGGCAGCCCATTGTTTCATAAATTCAGGCGTACCTGCATCGGCACCTGCATCGGCGGCACGCTTAATTGGTTCACACATGTCGACAATTTCGCCGAGTTCGGCTCCACTCGCAACCGCAATGGCTACGGAGAGGTTCCAAATATAATTGGGGAAGAATTCATATAATGCCATGATTATACCTTTGCGGATTTAAAGAGAGCGGGATCTGCGTGTAATGCTGGCATGGTTTTCGGCCCCCCGACGCCAGTGCTCCACTGATCCATTACCAATTGAGACGGTTTATAGGTTGTCGGCTGCCAATTTTCATCAACTTGTTCAAGTTCAGATGTATATTCAACCACATTACCATTTGGCGATTGGAAATAACTAAAGGTATTATTACCAGCAGTATGACGCCCCGGCCCCCATAAGACATCTGTATCGTTTTTTTTGAGCCGGTAAATCCCTCTGAACATATCATCAATGGTCGGCATGTCATAGGCGACATGGTCCAAACAAGGCGGCCCCGGCAAGACGGCTAAACGATGATGCCATTTATTGCACCGCAAGAAACACATGAAATCGCCCAGCCAATCAGATATTTTAAACCCTAGAACATCGACAAAATATTTCACCAAATCATGATGGTTCGGAGAATGCAGTACGACGTGACTAATACGTTCTGGTACGGCGTCCCAACGTTCTAATATTTCTATTTCTTTAGTCTCGACATCGGTCGATATTTCAAACGGCAAACCATCAGGGATAAAAAACCTAAACCCGTATCCCCCCCCTAAAGTTTCGAGGTTTTTGGGTGCAAAAATAATTTTACTCCCGAATTTCTTCACCCGCTCAAATAACGCGTCAACATCTTGGCGCGTGTCGGCCTTGAGCGCCACAATATCAATACTGTTCTCATCTGATTGACGGAGCCGAACTTGATATAATTCTGCGGACCCTTTTGCTGCAAAATAAACAAGGTCATTTTCTTCTTTTACCTCGTCTAGCTTCCAAACGTCTTGGTAAAACTTTTGTTCCGACGACAAATCCTTTACGGCATATCCTACATAACGAATATCTGAAATTACCCCCATGTCTCTCTCCATGATCAATTGTGTAAGAAAAATACACCAACGAAATTTAGCGCCAACACGTTGGTTTTTAACATTAGGTAGCAAAACCATATTCTCAAAACCTATTATATTCATACTTCAGTATCCACAAAGTCCATAGGTTGCAGCACGAACTATGAAAACCGTGAATAGCCGAACATCCAAAGAAACGGTTTTGAAAACACGTAAATTTCTAGAATACTACGGCAGAATACAAACCCAACGATCTGTCACCCTTCACCAAATGAGAAACAATGCTTGATTTAGAAACAGCCCTGACCCTAGCCAAAGAAACCCTCGCTGAGGGTCGTCGCCAAAAATTCGCACCGATGACCATTACCGTATTGGATACTGGCGGTCACACGATCGTCGTACTCCGTGATGATGGCGGTGCCATATCACGGTGCGAAATCGCCACAGCAAAAGCCGCAGGGTGTTTGGGAATGGGGTTTGGTGGTCGCGAGTTAGAGCGCCGCGCGAATATGATGCCAACATTTTTCAACTCTCTTACCGAGATATTTCCCAAAGGCATGATTGCCTTGCCAGGCGGTGTTTTATTACGCGATGCGGACGGTAAATTACTTGGGGCCGCTGGCGTCAGCGGTGACACCTCTGACAATGACGAAATTGCTTTATTGGTTGGGGTTAAGGCGGCTGGATTAGTAGCGCAAACAGGGGCGTAATATGGGCAGAACCCTTTATACCAATATTCAAATTTTTGACGGAAGTGGTGCAGACCTCTACCCTGGTGAAGTCCTCGTCGAAGGCAATAAAATAACGGCTGTTAATCAAGGAACTGACGAAAAACTATCGACCGAAAATGCGTTTATTATTGATGGTAAGGGCGCGACCCTCATGCCTGGTATGGTCGAAGCTCATGCACATCTTACGTGGCCAACCAATGTTGAACGCACGATTAATGCGATGAAATTACCGATCGAAGAGCATGTACTCGTTACGGCACAAAATGCACGCATTACTTTGGATTATGGCTTCACCTCTGCATATTCGGCTGGATCGGTCGGGGAAAAGATTGAACCACATTTGCGGGATATGATTAATGCAGGACACATTCCTGGCCCACGCTTGCGTGCATCAGCCTTGGAAAAAGGGATGGAAGATGTGATGGGGGTTCCCGAAGGATATGACCCGACCCATGACCGCAGCATAGAAGGCCTACGACAATATATTCGCGATATGAAAAAACTAGGCTGTGACACCGTTAAAATCATGCTGTCGAGTGATGAAGGCTTTCAACTTGGTGGCTCTGAACGACTATTGTATACGCAAGAAGAAATCACTGCCATTGGCGAGACAGCACGCGAAGAAAATATTTGGCTAGCGTGTCATTCTCAATCCACGGAATCGGTTAAGATGGCCTGCAGGGCTGGCTTTCGTAATTTATTTCATTGTATTCATATTGACGAAGAAGGACTTGATTTGATGGAGGCCCGCAAGGATGATCTTTTCATGTCTCCTGCCCCTGGACTTTTGTATGCTCGCATTCATGAAGCCCAAGACTTTGGCATTGGCCCCAAAGAAGCCCGTAAAATGGGCGCCTATCTTGGTCTTGAATCCAATCAAAAAAATATACCAAAAATGCGCAAGCGCGGCATTCGTGTCTTACCCGGAGGTGATTATGGGTTTCCGTATAACCCGATTGGACGTAATGCCCGCGACCTTGATATATTTGTTAAAATGTTTGGCTTCACGACACATGAAGCTTTGGTCGCAGCGACGAAGCACGGCGGTGAGCTAGTTGACTGGCCAGTTGGCATGATTAAAGCAAACATGTTAGCCGATATTTTATTGATTGACGGCGACCCAACCAAAGACATTACGGTTTTACAAGACCTGTCTAAAATTTTGTCGGTTATGAAAGATGGTAAGTTTCACCGCGCCCCGCCGCGCCGGTATGAGGTCTTCGCGTAATCTATATATATCTTCACAGGAATACGGTTATATGATTGAATTTTATGACAATGACATGTCCACGTGCGCCCAGAAAGTGCGCCTCGTTTTGGCGGCCAAAGGGCTAAAGTATCAGCGTCATTATTTAGATATCCGCGCTGGCGAGACCCAGACACCAGAATACCTAAAGCTAAACCCAAATGGTGTTGTGCCAACGATTGTTGACAATGGCGAAGTTATCATCGAATCCGCTGTAATTATAGCCTACCTTGATGATGCCTACCCTACTCCGTCCCTCAGCCCTGATAACGCCATAGCCCGTGCCGATATGTTGCGATGGATTATTCGTCCAGACGCGGGCCTGCATCAAGCGTGTGGCGAAACCAGTTTTGCCTTGGCGTTTCGTCATCAAATATCATGCCTACCTGAAGCCACGCAGCAAAAATTATTTTCAAAAATGCCTAGCGAAAAACGCCGAAACGAAATTCATGCTATCGTCGAACATGGCTTGTACGCGCCCGGCATCGGGCTAGCGATACGCACTTATTATAAAGCCATTTACGATATGCAAATACAGTTAAGTAATACAAAATGGATTGCAGATAGTAAGTGGACTTTAGCTGATGCGACCTTATTGCCATATGTGCTTCGCCTAGATCATCTTGGACTATCATGGTTTTGGGACGATAAACCGCTTGTTGCCAACTGGTATCAAGAGGCAATATCTCGCCCTGAATTTTCCGTCATCACAGACTATATGAACGAAGATTATTTGTCCTTAATGGCGGCGGTGACACAGGCCGAACATGCGCGAGTGAAGCAAATTTTAGGAGAATAAATCACGATGAATTTCAGCCCCCAAGCCCAATCTATTTTCGATGCCTATGAAAACCGCTGGCAAGATGAGAGTGAAAAAATGCGGACGGGTGATCCCAAGGCTATAATGTTAAACCGTGATGACCTCTTACTGGCAATCGGCAAAGAAACTGGTGAATTTCTTGTCTCCTTATTGGTCGCGCATGGGGCAAAAAACATCATTGAAGTTGGCACAAGTTATGGTTATTCGACCTTGTTTCTTGCCCATGCAGCCCAACAAACCGGAGGACGACTTACCACCCTTGAAATCGATGCCAACAAACAAAACTATGCACGCGAAAAAATGCAGGCGGCAGGGTTAAGTGATGTCATTGATTGGCATTGCGGGGATGCAGTTTCTTGGCTGGAAACAGCGCAAGACCCGTTTGATTTTGTTCTTTTGGATGTATGGAAAGAATTATATATACCGTGCCTTAATGCCATAAAAGGCAAGATGAGTGAAGAAGGTATAATTGCAGCGGATAATATGATTTCTCCACCTATGCACCGCCAAGAAGCGCGAGAATATCGTAACATTATTTCTACTATGCCAGAATTCAATTCAGTATTATTACCCATAGGGTCTGGCATAGAATTAAGCTGTAAATGGAGCCAAGAGAATACCAAACTCTAGACTTTAAAAGGTTTCTCAAATCAATGGAACCATCAACTACCATCTGTAATTGATGTACCACCATCGACCACAAGGCAGTGCCCTGTGATAAAACTGGCACGATCAGAGGCCAGAAAAAGAGCGGCATCAGCAATTTCATTTGGCTCACCTACGCGGCGTAATGGTGTCATTTGCATGCGACGTGCGCTCTTAACAGGGTCGGATAAAATCGCCCCTTCCCAACCCGTAGCAATCAATCCAGGTGCAACAGAATTTACGCGCACCCCTTTTGGCCCAAATTTTACCGCCATGTCTTTTGCTAACTGTACAAGCGCCGCCTTGGTTAGAGAATATACACCAATATTACCATTACCGCGCAAGGCGGAAAGGCTGGCCGTCATCACAATACTACCCTGACCGCGTTCAGCCATTTTAGGCGCAAAACTTTCAGATAAAATTCGGGAATGGTGTAAATTTAAGTTAAACACATTTGTGATTTCAGCTTCATAGCCGTCATCACCTGAACGTTTTTGGCCTGTCATACCCGCATTACAAAATAAAGCGTCAACAGGCCTAAATTTCTTCCAAGTTTCAGCCGCCATATCATGAACCGCGTCTGCGTCCATTAAATTTGCAGGGTAGATACTCGCACGACCACCGGCCGCAACGACCTGCTTCATTTTGTCTTGGCAATCTTTTTCGTTCTCGGAATTGATGATGACATGAGCGCCCGCTAACGCCAAAGCATCAACAATCGCAGCTCCTATTCCTTTGGTACCGCCTGTGACTAGAGCTGTTTTGTTGGTAAAATCAAATGGCGCTATAAGGCGTGCTCATCTTCTTCTGTGATTTTACTCAGATCACCTGTTGGCTTTCGTGAAATACGGAAGGGCTCAAAAGATTTTTGGTCAAGGTCAAATTCCATATCCCACGGAATGTCATCTCCTCTGAAAATAGGAGGCGTATTATGTGACCATAGCAGGGATCCAAATTTAAAGTCCCACGCGCGCGGCACCCAATTATCATCCACATAATCCGTATCGGCGTGGTATTCCGCTTCGCCACCACATGGCATATCGCAATAATAATAAATCGCCGAAGAAATACGGTGACGAGAAATACCGCCAGATGAATTGTTCGACGTATTCGTCCAGCCTCTTTTTTCCATAATATTGGCACCGAGCATAACCTCGTCAATATCATCAAGGCCAAAGGCAATGTGCATAAAACCGAAACGGCCGGGGGCAACAGGTAATTGATCATTCACCCAAAAAATGGAATGGTGCTCATGCGTGCCATCAGGACGCGCAAATATACCAACACCTTTGGAATGATCCGTATAGCGAAAATCAAGGTATTTTTGGTAAAACTCAAATGACGCAACATAATCTCCAGAGAAAAACACCACATGATTAATGGTCTTAGGGATAGCTTTGTGACGCCATGTGCGGTGCAGGTTTAGCCGCTTAATATTACCGGGTGCATTAACGGCATCTGGCTGTGAAAATACGACTTTTTTATCCCAAACCCTCAGCCCAATCCATTGCCCATCCGGGGCCTGACATAATACAGACCCATCATCTTGCCGAATCACATCAAAATCAGCCTCTAGCCGCGAAGTATAATCATCAAGAGAATCCTGCGTATCCACCCCCCAATAGGTTAGCTTCACCCCTTCGCCAGGAAAGGATTCAGCGGGTAAACGGTCGTCGCCGAGCTTGCGTACAATCAGCTTTGATCCAGTTGCGACATCAAATACACTTTCTGTTTCATCCGATGAAACCGAGTTAAGGCCAAAATCGATCCAAAATTGTGTATTTTTCTCTAAATCTTTTACAGCAAATACAACTGCTTCAATCCCTAAAATGCTCATAATAATCCCTACTCATTTAGAAGGCTATATTGGCACGCTGCACATATTGATAAAAATGTTTTTTATAGAGGCTTAGCATTCATCAGACAAATAGGACGATTTCAAACAAAGACAGACAATAAAGAGAATAGCCTCAGTCTTTTACCATTCCACTTTGCCCCATGTTTTCTCACTATGCTCTATCAATTTTTTGACGACCCATTGTAAGGCAGCATTTCGCGCGTTGAATGAGTGCCACTGAATGGCAAGCCGAAGGCCTTCCATTTCAATAGGCATTTCGTGTATTGTGATAGGCAAATATTGTATCATTTTTTCCGCCATTTTACGGTGGACCGTTGCAACCCTATCTGTACCAACTGTCAAAATCGGAGATAAGGAAAAAATTGGCGAAATAACCTCAACCCGCCTCACTATATCGCGATGTTTAAAAAACCATTCTTCGGCGGCTGGAATGCGCGCTTTCCCAAACCGTGTAACGACATGACCAAGTTCTAGAAATTTCTCCAAAGTAAGTGGTTCTTGTAAATGTTTGTTTTTTTCCCAACCGACGACAACAAAATCATCTTTGACCAAAAGTTCCATCGGATGATCTTCGGAACATAACATATCAATACAAATCAACAAATCTGCGATACCGCGTTCAAGGTCAGCCACAACATTACCGCCCATACTCAATATTTCAAACTTCATATGAGGCGCTTCTACTTGAATGGCTGAAATCGCATCAGCCAAAACAATTTGCGTAATGTAATCTGACGCCATGATAGAGATCGTTGCTTTGTTTTCTGCTGGGTCAAACTCCGGCACTTTAACGATGGTTTGGCGAATTTGCTCTAACACATCTCGTACTGGTTCTACCAACTCTTCTCCACGCGGCGTCATCATCATTTGCCGTCCCTTTAAGACCAGCAAATCATCTTCAAAATACTCTCGCAACCGCCCCAGCGCACTACTCGTTGCCGATTGGCTGAGACAAATTCTTTCTGCGGCCTGAGACACACTTCTTTCGGTTAACAAAGCGTCTAAAGCAACGAGTAAATTTAGGTCAAGACGGTCAAATCGCATGCCATATCCTTTATCATATTTCTAATTCGTCCAGAGACGACGCTAGATAAGTTTCTAACAAGGGAACTTTATTGACATAATTAGCGACCATTTTTTGAAATCTTCCAACAAGATTCAAAACAATACACACAAAGATAACATCATAACACAATGAATCTATTATCAAAAAAATATATTTTTTTTCAAATATACTCAATACCGTTTATATAATACTAAATGAATCTTCCCTTGATAAATTCAGTTAGTATGTTTGATCGCTCAGAGTTTTATGAATAAAACGAATACTCGGCCTTAAAACTATGAACGGCTCCCCAAATGAGAATGCTACGATTTAGGACAGCGGAAAACCAGCAATTCACGACCATAGTAGACACAAGCAACATACCCTCTTTTATTTAAAAAATCAATTCCCCAGAGAAGGCAGCATTCATTTCATAGAGATGTGTTGCAAAATAACAACTCATTATACTCATGACTTTTCAAAATCAATTTAGCCTTGTTCTAGCCTTAGCAAGACAAGTAAAAAAGCGCAGTGATCACTAAAAAACAAACGTATTGAAATCAGGGTAGCAAAAAACTTTCTGTGTTTTCTTTTCATGAAAACTGTGAAAATGAAAGGAGGCAAACAGCCCAATGAAAAACGCTCTACATTACCTGTTCAACGAAGGCGAAATTCAAATTTCGACCCAAACTACCTACACCTAGCCCCCACACCTAGCCAAGCAAACGTACTCATGAGGTCAATTTTAAAACTATGTAGCGCCCCCCATGTTCACCCAAAACAGGCCCGTTTAAATTTGACCTGTACAAAATAATATAGAGCGCCCATTTGCATCACGGCACTCATACTTTACCGTTTATGCTATATTGAGGAAAAACAAGGCCTCACTAAAATGGCTTTGCCAACCTATGAATTGCAGCGCCAATCAAATCACCAACTTCGTCTGGATCACCGCCCTCTAATTGCTTTTGTCCGATCGCAATCGAACTTTCCACAACATCACGACAACGTGAATACCTACGCTCGTTATACGCCATAAGCGCGTCTTGAATACTCACGCCCTCGACGTTTAATTCTTGCGACAAGACAACGCCGCCCTCTACGGCCATGCCAGCCCCCGAAGCCAAATGCGGAGTTGTTGCATGAGCGCTATCGCCCAACAAAACGATCCTACCATTTGCCCATGGGCCAGGTTGTAAGACAGCGGCGAGAGGACGATAATTAATCCAATCATCCTTGGTCATATTTTCGCGAATCCATTTTGGGGTGCCACCAAAGTCTTTTAGCCGTTCAGACAACATCTCCATAGCCTCTTCATCTTTAACCCAAAGGCTTCCATCATCGGGCGTTAACAACCACATATACATTTCATCCACGCCGCAACGCGTGATACCAGCCGTATATTTATGGCCGAAATAAAATTCACTTCGTTTTATATCTGGCGGGCATTTCATAGAAATCCGCCAACACCCCTGTCCCGTAGGAATTGGGTCTTGCGAATTATCAAATGCCAGCTCACGAACTTTAGAATTAATACTATCGGAACCGACAACAACGTCATAACGGCCTTTTTGGCCATTACTAAATACAACATCGACACCATCTTCGTCTTGAATCAAACTATCAACAGTTACACCAAGATGCACGGGAATATCTAATGCCCGAATACGCTTTTGCATTAATTCATGTAATACAGGGCGCATTATACCGCCCGTAGCGGGCAGCCCTTCTTCGAGTACCGGTTCGTCTAAATCCTTCAAATAGGTACCATCATAATTAAAAATTTTTGCGCCATTCGTAATCGCACCATGGGATGCGATATCATCAACCATATCCAGATGTTTATAAGCGCGTAACGTCGCCCCTGTAATCGTTATCCCCGCACCATAAACCCTCCAGTCAGGATCAATATCAACAAGGTCAATATCATGCCCTGTTTTCCCCAACATGATAGCCGCAGCCATACCGCCTATACCGCCACCGACGATGAGTACCTTATGTCTTGCCATGAGTTTACCTTCTTAATGTTATTTAGAAACTTAAGTTAAAAGTTTGAATCGATTTACAAAAATTCATTTTATCAAAGTTTGGTATCTACAAAACAGCGCAATAGCCCCGAGATAACTTTGCGTGCCTTTTTTAAACAATCATAATTCGCTATTGCCTCCGTGAACATTCACGATTGAAAGCCACCTGTGATAGTGGGTTTGGCGATTTTTTTGATCGTTTCGATTGACCTCAACCAATTACGGATCTTCAGGTTTATCTTGCCTCAAAGGCATACCATTATGAGAATACGGTTTTGCTTCAATCAAGATAAAGGCCAAACGACAGGTTTGCGTTTTCGATGGGTTTCGCCATAAATGCATCGTACCCCGTTGCACAATCACCTCACCGGCAGAGACAGTTTTCTTGATGCCATTATCAAGCTCTAACTCGATTTTCCCTTCGAGAACAATGCCATAATCAATGGAATTGGTGCGGTGCATCGGGCTGACTTGCAGTGGGTAAATATCACAAATACGAATGACCGACCCGCCATTCAGCGTCAAGCCAGACTCCCGATCTCGACCATCTGTTTCATCATTATTGTCAACAGGATAAGTATCCGTTGTCCAAATCGTTGTCATCGCGGCGTCTTTGGTTGGCGTCATATCTAGGCCGTAAACATCATCAGCCGTGAAAATAGCGTCTCCGTGCTCATCATGCCCCGTTACGACACGTCTTACTCTTTTACTCTCGCTCATTATAACGCTCCTTTGGCTATTTCTAACAACCCTCAGTTTTTGCAGACAACTTTTTGATCAAGAACACCAAATATGACCTCACCATTTTCGCCAACAACTTCCATACGCACATTTTCACCAAAGGACATAAATGGCGTTTTAGCCGCGCCTTCATCAACAATTTCAATGCCGCGACGCTCTGCGATACAGGCCGAGCCAATTTCTCTGAAATTTTCGTTTGATACGGTCCCCGAACCAATCACCGTACCAGCCACCAAATTACGCGTCGCACATGCATGGGCCACCAATTCGTGAAAACCGTGCCCCATTGGCGCGCCGTGCGGACTTCCGAATAAGTCCTCACCGCGTTTGACATTTAAATTTAAGTGTACGCGACCATCTTTCCACGCATCCCCTAATTCATCAGGTGTGACCGCAAAAGGAGCCATGGCACAATGAGGTTTTGCCTGCACCCAACCAAAGCCAGTTTTCATTTCAACACCCGCCAAAGCACGGAGCGACCAATCATTAATTTGTACGACGAGGCGAATATATTTAAACGCATCTTCGGCACACGTTCCCATGGGAACAGCGTCAACGATAATGCCAAATTCGCCTTCGAAATCGATTCCTAACTCTTCAGACGCCATCACCACGTCCTCGGTCGGGCCATAGAATTTATCGGATACGCCTTGATACATTAAAGGGCGGTCGGTCTTTTCTGGATTGATACCGATCACTTTATCCATCAAGTCCCCGTGCGACGCAAAAGCAGAACCGTCCAACCATTGCCATGCCCGCGGTAGCGGTGCAGCAATGGTTTGCCCCTCAAGGCTTTGACCAAAACTCTCATCCTCTAGCGCCTTTGCCAACGCCCGCAAAACGGGCTCGGCTAGTTGCCAATCTTCAAGGGCCGACTGCAAGGTAATCTGGGACGCTCCTGCACTGATAAATCGCTTCCCATCATGTGATACGACGACGAGCGTTCCGTCTGGCTGGGCATCTGTTTTATTCACATCGATTAAGGTTGCAAGCTTCATATTATCTCCAATATTTCACATATTCTATCACTCCAAAATAAATGCGGAAAAGGCATAGCCTCAATAGGAAGTCTCCACAGGATGAATTTGAAACCTCCGTGATTACCGATGTAGTGAATACCGAAGCTAGCCTTACGGACTGCTCGCGTGATTTAATATAATATAGTTCCACTGGAGAGATTATCATGGCCAAATGGCTGAAGCGCGGGGCGACCGCGCAAACGAAAAAAGATCAAGACCGCAAAGTACGTGATATCGTAGAATCCACCCTCGACGATATTGAACAACGTGGAGATGTTGCGGTACGTGAACTGTCCATCAAATTCGACAATTGGGATAGAGACAGCTATCGCCTCAGCGACCGTGAAATCCAAGATGCCATCGATAGTTTAACCGCACAAAACTTGAAAGACATCGAGTTCGCCCAAACCCAAGTTCGTAATTTCGCACAAATTCAACGCGCGTCCATGACCGATGTTGAGGTTGAGACCTTACCCGGCGTAATTCTCGGCCATAAAAACTTGCCTGTAAACGCCGCAGGGTGTTACGTTCCCGGTGGTAAATATCCATTACTGGCATCAGCACATATGTCTGTAATAACCGCCAAAGTTGCTGGTGTGCCCCGCATTGTGACATGTGCCCCACCTTTTAACGGCAAACCTGCACCTGCGATTGTTGCGGCGCAAGCCATGGCTGGCGCCGACGAAATTTACGCGCTGGGCGGCATTCAAGCCATCGGCGCAATGGCACTGGGGACGGAAACGATTGCCCCTGTTGACATGCTCGTTGGCCCTGGCAATGCTTTTGTGGCCGAAGCCAAACGGCAATTGTTTGGCCGTGTCGGGATTGATCTGTTTGCAGGCCCTACCGAGACCATGGTGATTGCCGACGAAACCGTTGACGGCGAAATTTGCGCGACTGACCTGCTAGGTCAAGCCGAGCATGGCCCTGATAGCCCATGTGTTTTGATCACCACATCCGAAGCCTTGGCCAAAGACACTATGGCCGAGATTGAACGCTTGCTCAAAATCCTGCCTACAGCCGAATATGCACGCAAAGCTTGGGATACATTTGGTGAAGTGATTGTCTGCGAAGACGAAGACGAAATGATCAAAGTCGCCGACGAAATTGCCTCTGAACATGTTCAGGTCATGACCAAAAATCCAGATTACTTCCTTGAAAATATGAGCAATTACGGCGCGCTCTTTTTGGGGCCACGTACGAATGTAGCTTATGGCGACAAAACCATTGGCACAAACCATACGCTACCTACCAAGAAAGCTTGCCGTTATACGGGCGGACTTTGGGTGGGTAAATTCCTAAAGACGTGCACCTACCAAAGAATTACAACTGACGAAGCCACCACGTTAATCGGTGAATATTGTTCGCGCCTATGCGCCCTCGAAGGGTTTGCAGGACACGGAGAACAGGCCAATATTCGTGTGCGTCGTTACGGCAAGCGCAATGTGCCCTATGCTGGTGTCGCCACACCTAGCGAGTTTACGAAAGCCGACTAAAACCATGACGATTTTACCCGATATCCCCAGTTTTCGCCTTGATGGTCGCCGTGCTTTGGTGAGCGGAGCGGGACGAGGTATCGGGCTTGGTTGCGCCTATGCGTTGGCTCATGCAGGCGCACACGTCACCTTGGCGGCACGTTCCGAAGGCGAGATTAAAGCGGCTAGCGAAGCGATAGCCGACCAAGGTCTCAAAGCCACATATCAGGTTTTGGATGTATCTGACCTGGAGGCTGTTCGGGCCGTTTTTAAGGCGGCGGTTCCGTTTGACATTCTCGTCAATAATGCAGGAACCAATCGCCCTAAGCCGATGCAAGATGTGAGTGAAGATGATTTTGACGCGGTGATGAACCTCAATGTTAAATCAGCCTTTTTTGTCGCGCAAAGTTTCGCGCAAAACTTGATCACCCATAAAAAATCAGGCTCCATGATCCATATTGGCTCACAAATGGGGCATGTAGGCGGTATTAACCGTTCATTGTATTGCGCCTCTAAATGGGGTATGGAAGGCATGAATAAAGCCTTCGCACTTGATTTAGCAGGCCACGGTATTCGTTCAAACACTATCGCACCGACCTTTATCGAAACCCCTTTAACAAAACCTTTTTTCGAGGATGAAGATTTTTTAAAGTCTGTTCTTTCCAAAATAAAAATTGGTCGCCTTGGTCAAGTGAGTGATCTATTGGGCGCCGTGGTTTTTTTAGCTGGTGATGCTTCTGCCCTGATGACAGGGACAAGCATGATCATTGACGGCGGCTGGACGGCTGATTAACAATAAAAGGAATTCTTATGTTTGAACCATTTGAAAATAATTATATCTGGAATCTACAGACAAATTTAGCACTTATCTGTGGCGGCAATCACGGCGAGATCGATATTGCCAATCGCCCCTTACTTGAGGCCGCTAAAAATGGTGGAGATGCAGGTACCGCTGTTTTATTTGACAGTTGGGTTGCGGTTGCCGATCAAGTGACCAAAAATGCCGAGAAGGATGAAGCCCAAGGATATTTATTATCCGCAGGCACTAAATATGCGCGTGCTTCTGGATATTATTTATCAGCAGAACGTATGCAATCTCGCGATTATGCACCGCGTTGGGCAGCCTATGATAAAGGGCTAGAGCTATACCGCAAAGCTGTAAAACTACGTGGCCTGCACATCGAATTTGTTGAAATTCCTTATGAAGGTTCAAGCTATCCTGCTTTGTTTGTCCATGACGGCTCTGGTATTAAACGTCCTGCCCTTGTCTCCTGTAATGGGTTGGACAGTATGAAAGAACAAGTCAATATGGCAGGCCACGGCGAAAGCAATTTAGAACGTGGGATGTACACATTATTTCTTGACCAACCTGGTACAGGCGAAGCTTTACGAAAACGCGGCCTGACTGCTGTTCACGTCACAGAACGTTGGGCGACACCTGCCTATGAATATTTGGCGGCCCGCCCAGAAGTTGACGAAACTAAGATCGGTATGTTCGGTCTTTCCCTTGGTGGTTATTACGCGCCCCGCGCCGCCGCCAATGAACCCCGTTTTGCCTTGTGCGCCGTGATGGGGGCAAATCATTTATGGGGACAACGCCAGTTTGAACGCCAAGAGAGCGAAGGCGAAAACCCTGTGCCACATTATTGGGATCACGTCATGTGGGTTTGGGGCAAAGATAATATGGAAGACTTTATGGCCTATATGCCTGAGGTAACACTCGACGGTCAAATCGAGAAAATCAAAATGCCTTTCTTGGTAACACACGGCATAGGCGATCGTCAGATACCAGTTCACAATGCCCATCGTTCTTATGACCAAGCCGTCAATAGCTCTGAACGCCATCTTCGTATATTTACCAAAGAAGACATGGAAGTTGAGCATTGCGGCGCCGATAACGGTACGGCCATGCGCGATTATATCGCTGATTGGTGCGCCGAAATTTTTGCAAAAATGTAGGGATGTAAATCTAACAATGACCAACACACCCAATTTCATATTTCATCATGGGGGCGTTTCTGTCCCTGATCTAGAGCAAGCTATTACATGGTACGGCCATGTTTTAGGCTTTGAGTTAGAGCGAAAGTTTTTTATCGAACAAGCTAATGCCAAAGCAGCAATGGTACGTCGCGGCGATTTACGATTTGAAATATTTGAAGTGGCAGGGGCAGCCCCCCTGCCCGATGATCGTCGTCATCCCCCCAAGGACATCAAAACCCACGGCAATAAACATGTCGCCTTTCGAGTCGAAAGTGTAGATGCATTTATCAAAATTGTAGAGGCAAAAGGGGCCGACGTGGCCTTTGTGGTAGAAGAAGACTTTGGTAAGGGCTGTTTTATTCGCGACTGTGCGGGAAATTTGATCGAATTCATCGAAGACAATCGCCCATAACAATTAGTTTAAACGACGACAAATGATATTGTTTCAATGTCATAAACATAAAAAAGGCAATCACTCACAGTGATTGCCTTTTTCTTTATTTGTAAAAAACTTCTTCGCCTAATCATCAAGTTTTGTCGAAGGGCGAAATAAGAGCGTCACCAAAAACAATAGAGTTTTAAAGTCCATGACCTTAAATGCCGCCCGTGCTTCTTGCGGGGTTAGGCGCGCTTTCATTGGCATCGCACCAAAAATTTTACCCGTAATCAATAAATCATGCCCATCTTTTTCCAATTTACGAACGGTCATCAGCTCATTGTTTTGACCGTCATAAATTTTCATGACATTTTTATTTGATTTCTTCGCCATTATACAGCCCTCCCCATAACCTTATCATAATCAATGTCTAGATCATCCATCATTTGAATCGCCGTTGCGCGCCCTGCGCCAAACACACCGCCGCCCGGATGCATGAACGGGCCAACCAAATACAGCCCCTCTACACCTGGTACCGTAAATGACCCCAGATCAGGTGTCGGACGATGGCCAACGCTTTGGTACATAAACGGCGCACACCCATGAATATCACCGCCAATAAAACTATTGGGGCTATCGCGTTCATGATCGAGCGGTGAACGTACCAAACGAGCCAAAATATTATCATCGGTAAGGTTGGTGTAAAACTTACGGTAATATTCCAAGGAGACATCGGCCATTTCTTCTTTGACATCATCCCAAGCCTGTGGGCCTCCGTCATGCAAATTATAGGGCGCGAAAGTCACACCATAGAAAATGCCAGCACCTTCAGGCGCACGACTTGGATCATTATGTGCATTATCACCACCTGCAATGAGGCGACGTGGCGGCACAACCCCACGGCGAAGGTGATCATAATCCAGCATCATTTCGCGGACTGTATCGCATGACATGAGTTCTATCATCACAGCTTTTTGAGCCTCTGGCCCTGCTTTTAGGATAGCTCGTTCTTTTAACGCCATATGGGTTAACAAGATCGAGAACGTAGACAGAGTAACATTTTCAGCCCGTTCTAACACAGGTTCGGATACGCCATCGACAAAATTACGCAAGACATGAGGATGGATAGCGCCGATCACGCCGTCTTTAGCCATAAATTGTTCCCCGTCAACAAGCTCTAATCCGACAGCTTTGCCGCCAGATGTAATTACTTTGGAGACTTCGGCGTTACAGCGGACTTCGCCGCCATAATACTCAATACAGCGGATCAAACTCTCGGATAGTTTTCCAGAGCCCCCGACAGGTTGCGACACACCATAGGTATGAATAATACCCGGCATTAAAAACGCGCCCATGCCCGTACCAAGTTCGTCTGGCATTTGTAAATTTTCAGTCACCAAGCGGACAATATGGATTTTGAGCAAATCACTTTCGAAATATCTATCGACCACATCCATCGCAGAACGCGACATGACATCCATCAAAAAACGACCTTCTTCGGACTGGTCCATCATGGCCATAAATGCGCCCATTGGAAATGGCGGTTGATATAATCCCGCCATAAACATTGGTAATACAGATTGGCTCGTTTTAACAAATTTACGGTAAGCCTCAGCATCTTTGGGGGAAAACTTTGCAATGCCTTCGCAGGTTTTATCCAAATCTTTATAGGTAAAAATCGTGCGCCCATCATCAAAAATTGTCACATGCGGCATTTCAGGGTAATTATATTCTAAGCCAAATTTTGAGATCAACCCCAGTTCGTCCTCGCGGATCATTGGATTGCCTTGGATCATGATATGAACATTGGAATGTTCATCATGATGGTAGCCGGGCAAGGTCAGCTCTCGCGTAGAGACACCACCACCAGCATGGGGTTTGCGTTCAAGCACGATAACTTTTTTTCCAGCCTTGGCCATATAAGCAGCGGCGACTAAGCCATTATGTCCCGCGCCAAGCGCGACAATATCGTAGTTACTCATCTTATTCTCCTTCGTGTATCATAGCATGAAAAGGGCCAAAGCCAGGTGCGTGACTGGCGAGGCCGCCGTCACAGACAATCGTTTGCCCTGTAATATTACGCGCCGCATCCGACGCGATAAATGCAATGGTTTGCGCGATGTCTTCAGGCGATCCCAATTCATCGCGCAGGGTTTCGTCTTCGACCATTTTGCGGATATGGGCTGGGAAAGCCTCTTTTAAAGCGGGTGTCATTGTCATACCCGGCGCGACCGCATTAACCCGAACGCCCTTGCGTCCATGTGAAGCTGCCATTGATTTTGTGAGTTGTATCAAGGCCGCCTTGGACGCACTATAAGCAGCTTGGATGATATGACCTTGTAGAGCAAGATTAGATACGGTGTTGATAATATTACCTTTTGTGGCGACCAAATGCGGTAAAGCAGCACGTGAAGCAATCATAGCGCCGCGCACATTCACAGCAAAACTTTTGTCCCATACCCATGTTAGCATGGTCTCTACATCCATATCTTTCCCAGCCATATCAGGCGACAAAGCGGCAGCATTATTATTGAGTACGTCAATGCGACCAAAATGATTATAGGCAGTTTCAACCATAGCATTGATTTGATCTTCAATTTCGAGATCAACGGCGATCGCAATAGCTTTCGCACCCTTTTTACACAATTGATCTGCTAATTCCTCAGCACGTTGTTTATCAATATCAACAACAACGCCGTTCGCGCCACGGGCGCAAACCAGCTCTAAAGTTTTGGCGCCAATACCGCCAGCACCGCCAGTGACAATAACGGTTTTCCCTTGCATCGATAATGCTTGATACATTTGCATCCCCTCCTTTTTATTTATTTTCCATCTTAGTGCAGATATCAAACCTGTGAAGACGGAACTTTTTTGTGCCCTACATTTTATATTTCTGCTGACACCATCCCATTTGTTTGTTAGTCATTGATATGTCCAGACAAGCTGCCCCCGATCTAAGTAATATTGAAAATCGATTAAATCGATTGCGTCAAATTCTGCCCCCAGCCAGCTATAATGCCATTCATCAATTAGCCCTCGATATGTCGGCCTATGGCGCGGATAAATCTGATCCGATTCGAGAACTTATGGCTTTGTTGGGCGACAAGTGGACGACCTTAATTCTCCTCGTTTTATACAGTGGCAAGTTTGGCTCTTCAGACCTTAAAAAAACCATCACAATTCTAGCGGCGGAAGATAAAATTTCGCGTCGTATGTTGACCGTTAAACTTCGCTCCCTAGAACGCAATGGCATGGTGTTACGTACAACGAGCGCGGACATTCCCCCACGGGTTGACTATGAATTGACCTCTCTTGGCCAAAGTTTTACAAAAAAAGCACATCAAACTATTTTGTGGATTAGAGAGCATTTTGAAGCAATTTCTAAAGCCCGCAAGCAATTCGATCTATCCGATGATTAATCAATCATTTGGTAGGCATTTTTGACTAAATTATTGACATCACCGTCATGAAGAAACCCTGACGCATCTGCCGCTTTCGTTGATAATGGCGGATGAGCGCCAAATGCCTGTTCTAATTTGACATCAGGATCATATGTTAGCAATGACGTATCCGCCCCGCAATATTTTGCACACGCCTGTGCCAAGTCCCCCATTGACACACGCAAAGCAGGTAAGGTAACGACACGGGTTTCTGGCATTTTTTCTCCGTCCACCTCTAGGGCGTGTAAAAGATTTTGAACACATTGACGTATTGACATCACCCATAATTGCGCCTTCTCTGAGACAGGAATAGTCATTTCATCACCTTGTTTCAGCGCGTAAAATATATCGCTCATGAAAGCCGACTTCATACCAATTGCGCCAGCAGGCCTCGCAATAATCCCTGGCAAACGTACACTCACAGCATCAATTTCTTGACGACGTGTCATCGTCGCCAAAGCGACCTCCATCATTAGTTTGTGCATGCCATATACTAGTTTTGGTCGCAACGGCGTTTGGTCATCAACCCCTTGCACGGGTAAAGGGTCACCAAAAACGGCAATCGTCGAAGAGAAGACAAAACGAGTTTTATTATTATGAGCAGATGCCAGCTTAATCAAATTAAGGCTAGCCGCCAAATTCAAATCAAACGATAGATCAGGGTTTCCCTCTGCTGCACCGCCTGGAACGGCGGCCAAATGCACGACTTTAATCGAGCCCTGGTCAGACAGACTCGCGAACAAATCAAACATAGACTTTTCGTTTGTGAGGTCGATTTCAACACAGTTCAAATTTGCGTTGTCCTGATCTAAATCAGTTATGCTGCTTAAATTACGGTCAATGGCGATCACCTTATCTCCGCGTGATAAAAGTTGTCGTACCAATTCAGCTCCGACAAATCCACCTGCCCCCGTTATTAATATCGTCATGGCAACCCTCGCTTTATACGCTAATTATTTGTGATGATTTTACAGATATAATGAAAACTCCAAAAACTTTTTCATCGATAGGTGAGCATTACACAACCGATTTGACTCTTAAAAGCTTGCCCCTACCCTTGTATTTTGGCCCTAATGTTTTGGAGATTAAAATGACCGATCAAAATATATTTGAAATTGCTCATATAGATATTGGCCACAATAATGCCAAAGATTTTGAAGCCGCAGTAGCAAAAGCTCGTCCCTTGTTTCAACGTGCTAAAGGCTGTGTGTCTATGCGCCTTATTCGCCAATTAGAAACACCGTCACAGTATATTTTATTGGTTGGTTGGAAAACACTGGACAATCACATGGTTGATTTTCGTGAGAGCCAAGATTTTCAATCTTGGAGAGCATTGGTCGGTGGTTTTTTCCACACCAAACCCACTGTCTATCATACTCAAAGTGTAACCGAGATTTTTTGAACCATATGAAAACAAAATATCTACCACCAATGTTGTCATCATTGAGACGGGAAATAAGGCGAAAGACGGACACAGCGACACAATAAATAGCCTACCATAAACTTTATGCTAGGCATATATCGTTAGTGCTCCATTATTTTGAGAACACGGCGGGATTGAATCAGAGCGTTTATGAATTCGAATTCAGTTTTTACCTAGACATAGAGTCATCGAGAAAAATTCTCCTACACCCCTATGTAAGCTTAGGGTGTTTAATATTGACGAAGGATGTATGAAATCCCGTTTCTTTATAAAATGAATAATAAAAAACCGCCAAAATTTAGAAATTCGAGACGGCCAAAATAAAGGCCATAGGTAGGCGATAACCCTGTGCCTACCCATAGATTATTTTAGGACATACTCATCAAAATGGCTCTAATTCTTAGCCTTTAATTGTTCCTCCAATTGGTGAAGAACTTTGTAACACGGTAGCACTTTTGCGACCGATGAATTTGGCTCTCTGCCTTCGCGGATAGATGCAATGAATTCACGGTCTTGCAATTCAATACCGTTCATGGATACATCAACTTTTGAAACATCAATAGCCTCTTCATAGCCGTTCACAAGGTCATCATAACGCGCCATATATGTGTCGTTATCGCAAATATAGCGGAAGAAAGTGCCAAGTGGGCCATTATTGTTAAAGGACAGCGACAGCGTTAGAATTTTCCCGCTCTCGGTTTGTAACTGAATAGACATATCCAAAGCAATGCCAAGTTCTGGGTGGATGGGGCCTTCGAGAATATTTGCTGTAACAACAGTTTCTCCAGTTTGGTACT
Organism: Robiginitomaculum sp.; assembly: GCA_002733905.1. Taxonomy (GTDB): domain Bacteria; phylum Pseudomonadota; class Alphaproteobacteria; order Caulobacterales; family Maricaulaceae; genus Robiginitomaculum_A. The sequence goes on from NVXK01000002.1 coordinate 81,302, forward strand.
GGAACAAATCAACGGAATGGGCGGCATGATGCCATAATAAATGGTCGGTCCAACAGCGTGGCTCTCCTTTAGCATTTATATTTTTACGGCGGAAAAAATATGTCTGAACATCCATTTGTTGAATAGACAATTCGCCAGCAGTGATTTTATTATGCACATATTGGTGAGACGGATTAAAACGCCGCGTATGCCCAACCATACAGACAAGCCCAGTTTCTTTTTGAACTTTCATAACGGCTTCACAATCTGCCCAAGAATCGGCAAGCGGTATTTCCACCTGTACATGCCGCCCTGCTTTCATGCATTGGATGGCTTGCTCCGCATGCATCTGAGTTGGTGTGCACAATACAACGGCTTCAACATCTTTAATTGCCAGAGCTTCTGACAAATCTGTGCCTACGTGCGCAATCCCGTATTTTTCCGCCACTTTTTGCGTGGCCTCCAACTGTCTTCCGATAACGCTTACGACCTCCACACCATCGATTTTCTTGAGGCTATCAAGATGTTTAGTTCCAAATGCGCCTGCGCCTATAAGTGCTACTTTCATGTGTCTTTCTCCAAAACGATATGTCCAACCGCAGTATTACTCGCTGGAACGTGATAATGTCTGTGTAACTCTTTGATTTTTTCACCTAACGCGCCGCGCATAATCAACCACATCACCATTTCAATGCCCTCTGATCCTGTTTCGCGTAAATATTCAATATGGGGAATAGCCCGCAATAGCTCAGGGTCCTGCGTCAAATTATCCAGAAATTTTTGATCCCAGTCGGGGTTGATTAAACCTGCTCTTGGGCCTTGTAGTTGATGGCTCATACCGCCCGTGCCCCAAATTTGAACATTCAAATCTTCATCAAAACTTTCTACGGCGCGCGCAATCGCTTCACCAAGACCGTAACAACGGTTTCCAGAAGGCGGCGGGTATGTCACAACATTGACCGCGATCGGTATAATTTTACATGGCCATTGATCAGGCTGCCCAAACATTAGGGAAAGAGGTACCGTAAGGCCGTGATCTAGATCGATATTATTAACAATGGTCATGTCAAATTCATCAAGAATGCAACTTTGTGCAATATGCCATGCTAAATCTGCATGATTGTGAATGTCGGGAACTTTGCGAGGCCCCCACCCTTCATCAGCAGGTTTGAAACTGTCAGAGCAGGCAATAGCAAAGGTTGGAATGATATCCATATCAAATGCTGTTGCATGGTCATTATACACGAGGATAATAACATCTGGCTTTTCGGCTTCAATCCATTTTTTAGTCCACTCATAGCCATCAAATACAGGCTTCCAATATGGCTCCTGCGTTTTACCGAGGTCAATCGCTGCGCCGATAGCGGGTACATGACTCGTGCCGACGCCTGCAGTAATACGTGCCATATTATGTTCCTTCCTTGATCGAACGCAGTCCTATAGGAGAACGACCGCCATTTATCATCATGGTTTGATAGTCTTCCGTGCTCATGCCAGTCATGGTGCTGACGGCTTGCAAAAATGAGAGCCCATCAGTTGAAAATACCTTGGCCAGATAATAGATATTTCCGCCTAAATCTAAGAGAAGATTGTAATCTCGGGCGAGAACAGCGTCGCGTTGGGCATCTGTCATTGGCCAATCGGCAATATAGGCAGCTTCATCTGCTTTCCATGCTTTACGATTTTCTGCTTTCATCAAACTCATAGCAAATTGATTGAGCCAATAGCCTTGGCGCGCACGTTTCGTCGTATAGACGCGTGTGCCAGGAATATCTTCTAGCTCGGCTAAATACGCGTGAATGTTTGTGTGTGTGAGTTCACTCATAACCCTCTCCTTTTCAACTGTGAATCTAATTTTGGGAATACACGCCTTGCATTGCCTTCATAAATATCGTGTCTGTCGGCCTCAGAGAGGTTCAATGCATCTACATAGCGTTTTGTATCGTCAAAATATTGTCCAGTCTGCGGGTCTATTCCGCGCACGGCTCCAACCATTTCGGAACCAAACAAAATATTTTTGTTTTCAATAACCTCAAAAAGAAGATCAATGCCCGGTTGATGGTAAACACATGTATCAAAATATACATTTTTCATAACATGGCTATCCAATGGTGGTTTTTTCAACATATCTGCAAGCCCGCGGTAGCGCCCCCAATGATAGGGTACTGCACCGCCGCCGTGAGGAATAATAAAACGAAGTGTTGGGAAATCCTTAAAAAGGTCGCCTTCCAAAAATTGCATGAAAGCTATGGTATCAGCAGCTAAATAATAGGCTCCGGTAGCATGCATGGCTTTGTTACAAGACCCAGACACATGTACCATTGCAGGTACATCTAGCTCGCACATTTTTTCAAAAAACGGATACCAGTATTTGTCGGTAAGTGGTGGGAGACTAAAATCTCCACCGCTTGGATCAGGGTTTAAATTGCACCCTACAAAATCCATTTCATTGACACAGCGTTCAAGTTCATCAATCGAGGCTTGTAAATCAGCTTTGGGAGATTGGGGAAGTTGGCAAACGCCAATGAATATTTCAGGGTACATTTCAACAACACGGCGGATGAGATCGTTGCATTTTTGTGACCAGTCCCGCGATACGGTTTGATCGCCAATATGCGGCGCCATCCTAGAGGCTCTGGGCGAGAATATTGTCATATCCGCGCCGCGCTCTTTTAACAATTTAAGCTGATTAGTTTCTACAGATTCCCGGATGAGGTCATCGGCAATGCCAGGATAGACGGGTGGTGCTTTTCCCTCATGATAAGCAGCAGTCTGCTGTGTGCGCCACGCGTCATGTGCGGACGGTGCAGTTGTGTAATGTCCATGACAATCAATAATAAGTGTCATAAGTTGATACCTTGTTCTGATGTTTTAATTTGAAGTAATTTATTGTTCAGCCCCAGTTGTGGCGCTGACACGCCAAGGCCACCAATTCTTTCCTGCCACTTTACGGTTCCAGATGTGAGGGAATTATCCACGCCCAGCGCGTTTAGGGTTATGGAAACTTCCTTCATCTCCGCAGCCCGTCTAAGCCCGTGAACCATCATGCGTTCGAAATTGTAATCTGCTTGTTCAGCCCATGCTTTGCCAAGTGAATTTAAAACTTCTGGTAATACATCCGCCTTTTCAGCGGCAAATACACACTCAGCCGTAAGCGCTTCCATGCCCTTAATGACGACGGAACGAATCATTTTAATCGAAGAGGCACGCCCGACCTCATTTCCGACTTCACTAATATTTACAAACCCCAATTGAAAAAGAACCGTCAACGCAGATTCTGAATGAGGCCCGCTAATCAATAAAGGAACAAAAAGACGCGCAGGATGAACTGGGGCCATGACCGCAACGTCGACATATTTACCCCCTGCCGCTTCTATCAATTTAGCCGCCGCGATTTTTGTTGTGGGCGCAACGGAGTTCATATCAAAATAATAGCTTCCTGGTGTGAGATAAGCACTCGCATTCTTAGCCGCGTTCAAGGCTTGATCCGCAGTCACCAGACTAAGAATAATTTGGGTCTGAGCTAGAGCATCTTTGAGTGTCGGCTTTCCATGAATGCCTAGAGCGGCATAATCATTTCGTTTTTGCGGCGCGGTTAAGACCGTTTCGGTTTTGACATCAAAAGCCGTGCAAGAAATTGCCTTCCAAGCTGTCGCATCTTTTTGCTCACCACAAAATGCCTGTGCAGCTTCTCCAAATCCGATAAATGCAACTCTATTTTCCATATTCCGATATTAGGCGGCATTATCAAATAGGTAAAATTTGAAAACAGATTGAGGTATAAGATTTTGCAATATGTCTGAGTTACCGGCACGGTCAAAATCATTTCCTAGAATGATGATTTAACAATTCAAGTAAATAGGACTGCGCCCGTGTTGGATGCCAATTTGTGCGATAGGTAATACCTATATCTCTCTGCATCCACTCTGGGACAGTACAAATTTGTACGAGCCAGTCAGCCTCAAGCTCTACGGCAACTTGATCTGGTGAAAGTAGCGTAAGCCCATCTGTTTCAAGCAAGAGTTGCCTAATCATCATGACCGACCCGCCCATAATAGGTATATTGGGAATGTCCACGGGAACACGGTTAAACAACTCACGCCAAACTACATTTATTGGCGCGCCTTTACCAGGCATATACCATGGATAATGAGCGAGTTTCATGATTTGACTATTCTGACAGCAAGCGTTTTTTTCAAAAACCTTTGTCAAAGGATGATCTTTTCGCCCAATAACAACAGGCTGGTCAGTAAAAAGCGGGATTTGAATCAAGTCTTTACCAATCGGGTGCTCACGAATGGCACCAATTATAATATCGAGATGACCATCACGCACAGGCTCTATTAACTCCCCATGCCCTCCCTCTACGACCGAGATCGTAATATGTGGGTGCCTTTTTTGAAACGCAACCAGAACAGAGGGCAATAAAGACGCTCTGGAGAGAGGCATAGCGCCAATCGATATATGTCCTGTTTCTTTGCCCAGAAGCGCATAAATTTCCGAGAAACCTGCTTCAAGCTGTAGCCGCGCGAGCAGGAATTTACGCGCAACTGAAATGCCTTTGGGGGTTAAGGCAATACCTCTACCGCGAGGTTCCACCAATTTAAAATTTAACACCGATTGCAGATCTGCCACATTGCGGTGCAATGATGGCTGGGAGATACCAATGTCCCGACTGGCGGCAACATAAGAACCAGTTTTTGATAAAGATAAAAACGCTCTAGCTTGTGTCGATGTTACACGATTAGACCCAATGAGGTTTAGCGCCATTTCTATTCTGGGAGAAAGAACATTTGCAAATTCCGTTGGGTGCATTCCACTCGGGTGACGCACGAAGAATTGCGCTCCAAACCATTCTTCAATCTTAATAATAGATTGCGTTACTGCAGGCTGAGATAAATTAATTTTTTTAGCGACCGCCTTTAAATTACCCAAGCGTACCGTCATAGCCACAGAGCGCAAATGTCTAAGGTTTAATTTCCATACATCCATTTCACACTCTTAGCACAAACTTATACCATTTGCGAAGTTCAAATTTGCACAGATATAATTTTTAGCGTAAAATTTTTCGATTATAAACTATAGAAATACGGATAAATCATGAATTCAATGGTCGTACAAAATATTAAGCGTGCCAATCTGGAAATCGTCGAAGCACTCGGAAAATGCGGTGTTGCAACAGTGCATGAGGCACAAGGGCGCAAAGGACTCCTTGCCAGTTATATGCGCCCTATTTACAGTGGTGCCAGAATTGGCGGATCGGCGATCACCATATCCTCTCCTCCCGGAGATAATTGGATGTTACATGTGGCCGTGGAACAATTACAGCCAGGCGACATCATGATCCTTGCGCCGACCTCGCCGTGTGAAGATGGATATTTCGGTGATCTCCTCGCAACGTCTGCACAAACGCACGGATGTAAAGGCTTGATTATCGATGCAGGTGTCCGTGATATTCGTGACTTGAAGGAAATGAATTTCCCTGTCTGGTCAAAAGCCGTTTACGCGCAAGGCACGGTCAAAAACACTTTAGGTTCGGTCAATGTACCGATTGTATGCGCAAATGCCCATGTCAACCCCGGCGATATTATTGTCGCGGACGATGATGGTGTCGTATGTGTGAAACGGGAAGAAGCTGAAAAGGTTTTGGAAGAAGCTTTATCTCGAGAAGCCCGCGAAGAAGAAAAACGCTTACGCTTTGCAAATGGTGAATTAGGGCTAGATGTTTATGATATGCGCCCTCGTTTGGAAAAAATGGGCTTTAAATATGTCTAATGGCACTCGCTGTATGTGGATGCGGGGCGGCACGTCTAAAGGTGGTTTCTTCTTAAAAGATGATTTGCCAGCAGATGAAACGGCTCGCAATACTTTTCTTCTCAAAGTGATGGGGTCACCAGACCTTCGTCAAATTGACGGTATGGGCGGCGCTGACCCTCTGACTAGCAAAGTAGCCATCGTATGTAAATCTTCTCGGCCTGATGCTGACGTAGATTATTTATTTCTACAGGTATTTGTCAATCAGGCGATAGTAACAGACGCCCAAAATTGCGGCAATATCCTTTCTGGTGTTGGGCCTTTCGCCATAGAACGGGGCTTGGTAACAGCCACTGACGAGACGACGCGTGTAAGTATTTACATGGAAAACACGGGCCAATTGGCGATTGCATCCGTCGCAACACCCAATAATAAAGTCAGTTATACAGGAAGCACGAAAATAGACGGTGTACCTGGTACGCATGCGGCAATACCGCTCGAATTCAGAGATACAGCTGGCTCATCTTGCGGCGCATTACTGCCAACTGGAAATGCAGTTGATATTATTGACGGCGTCAATGTCACCTTGATCGACAACGGCATGCCTTGTATCGTTCTCAAAGCTGAAGATGTCGGGGTGACAGGGTATGAGGACAGAGCCACATTAGATGCCAATACCGCGCTAAAATCTCGCATCGAAGCTATTCGCCTACAAGTAGGAGAACGCATGAATTTAGGAGATGTGAGTAAAAAAACTGTTCCCAAAATCATGCTTGTTGCTGCACCTAAGGCTGGAGGCACCATCTGTGTTCGGTCATTTATCCCACACCGCGCCCATGCCTCCATCGGCGTGCTTGCCGCTGTCAGCACCGCGACCGCCTGCTTAATTCCGGGTTCACCTGCATCAGAAGTCGCCAACATTCCAACTGGCCTTCGTAAGACTATATCAGTTGAACATCCTACGGGCGAGATGAGTTGCATACTCGAAACCAGCGAGAGCGGTGAGGTGATATCGTCTGCCCTGCTGCGAACCGCCCGCAAACTCATGGACGGGAATGTATTTGTATGACCAGAATAACAAGTTGGCACCCAAACCCCAGTATTCCTAAATTTACAGTCCCGAAAGGCTCAGTAGATGCACACTGTCATGTGTTTGGGCCACGCGCCCAATTCCCCTTCAGTCCAAAAGCCAAATATATTCCCGAAGACGCTGGCCCTGAAAAACTTTTTGCATTGCGTGACCATCTTGGGTTTTCAAGAAATGTGATTGTGCAAGCGAGTTGTCACGGTACGGATAATCGCGCCACCCTGAATGCAATCGCACAATCAAATGGCCTTGCACGCGGCGTAGCTGTCGTTAACCCCGATATCTCAATGGATGAACTCGTCACACTGCATGAAGGCGGCATTCGCGGCATTAGATTTAATTTTTTAAAACGATTGGTGGATAATGCCCCCAAGGACAAGTTTATCGAAGTTGCCGAACGTATTTCCCGCTTAGGATGGCATGTCGTAGTCTATTTCGAAGCCGACCTTCTTGATGAACTCATTCCCTTCCTTAAAGCCTTACCCGTCACGATTGTCATAGATCACCTCGGTAGACCAGACGTATCAAAAGGCGCAAATGGGCCTGATATGTTAGCTTTCAGAAAGCTCTTGGAAGAACATGATAATATTTTGACGAAAGTTTCATGTGCAGATCGTCTATCAAAACAAGGTTGGCCATTTGATGATTTCGTAGAAGCCATTGCGCCCATAGTCGCCGACTTCCCAGACCGCGTTTTGTGGGGAACGGATTGGCCCCATCCAAATATGCAAGATAACATTCCCGATGACGGGCAATTGGTTGATATCATTCCGAGAATAGCCCCAACAATAGCGTTACGCGAAAAGCTACTCATCACCAATCCTATGCGCTTATACTGGCCAGAATTATAGACAAATCTTAAAGGGGCATTTGTTTGGTTTTCAAGAACATTAAAGCCTCTACCTCGAAGTCGTTTAAAAACATGACACCATTTATTTTTGCATAAATCCTTTTCTAAACTGTGTCGGATTTTGTTCGGTTTTATTGTAGAAATATTTTGAAAAATGAGCAGGGTCATTAAATCCTAATTCGTATGATATCTCTGCGATTGTCATCGAAGTATATATCAAGAGCCTTTGGGTCTCTAGTAAAGTACGGTCATCTATTAGTTTTAAAGCCGAGACCCCTCGCAAATTTTTGCAAATACGAGTCAAGTGCGTTGCGGTAATCCCTAGCAAGCCAGCATAGTCCGACACGCCAATACGTTTTTTATAATGTTCACTAATGAGCGTTTTGAACTCGTTCATCAAAAGTTGTTTTCGAGATAACGGAACATGTAAATCAACATCTATTTTTGGCTGCTCAGTAAGAATTTTAGCGATAAGAAGTGTTATATATCCTTTTAAGGACAACTGGCTCAATACAAGGTTTCTTTGATTTTCAACAGCGATCTCGTCAAACAGGATACAAAACTGTTTTGATATATCTTCACGCGTACATTGAAAATGAATGCCCCCAGCTAAATTCTCTAATGACTTAGGTTCATGTTGCAATAATATCTGTAAATAAATATCGGGAATTGTTAAAACCCAACCTTCTGTCTTTGGTAAAAATTTAAACCCATGTATAATCATAGGCGCAATGACCAGTACCTGATTCTCCCCAAGCTCCCTGAATCTACCATCGATTTGGTATTTTCCACCACCATTTGAAATAAAGAAAAACTGGTATAAATTATGGTGACGGTGTGGCCTGAACTTCCATCCATGCTGAACGCTTCGAGAGCGAATAGACTCTATATGAATATATTCAGGGAAAACATCCCTCTCTTTTTCTCCATACAAACCATAATTGGGAATATCCATTGCAATCGGTTCCATTTCTCACCTCAATGTTCGAAATATACAATATTTGGTCAAATTAGTCCATTTGCATATTCAACAGTTTTGATAAATTTCATCCAGACGGATTGGTATGGAGGATTGGGCAATGAAAACTCAAATTGTGATTATTGGGGCGGGGCCTTCAGGCCTTCTTCTGGGGCAGTTACTTCACAAGCAAGGTATCGCAAATATTATCCTTGAGCGGGTAACGCCAGACTATGTTCTCGGCAGAATACGCGCGGGGGTTTTGGAACAAGGTTTTGCCGACTTAATGAGAAAAGCGGGTGTAGGTGAAAGAATGGACCGAGAAGGCGAAGTTCATGGCGGATTTGAGATTGCCTGTAACGGTCAACGTAGCAGAATAGACCTCAAACAACTCACAGGTGGAAATACTGTGATTATATATGGGCAAACCGAAGTTACACGGGATTTAATGGATGCAAGAACCAAGTCCAGCCAGACAAGTATTTATGAAGCAAAAAATGTTCAGCCGCATGATTTAATGGATGATCATCCATATGTTACGTATGAAAAAGACGGAAAAACCCATAGAATTGACTGCGATTATATTGCTGGCTGCGATGGGTTCCACGGCATATCAAGGAAAAGCATCCCAAGTGAGTGTTTGACCGAGTATGAACGTGTCTATCCAGGGGGATGGCTAGGCTTGCTTTCAGATACCCCTCCTGTAAATCATGAATTGGTTTATATATGCCATGACAGAGGCTTTGCCCTTTGCAGTATGCGGTCTAAGACCCGTAGCCGCTATTACATTCAAGTCGGAAGTAGCGATAAAGTCGAACAATGGAGCGATGAAGATTTTTGGACGGAATTAAAAAAACGTCTACCAAAGGAACTTGCTGAAAAACTGGTTACAAGCCCCTCAATAGAGAAAAGTATCGCGCCGATGCGAAGCTTCGTCGTTGAACCGATGCAATATGGCAAACTGTTTCTTCTTGGTGATGCAGCCCATATTGTCCCCCCCACAGGCGCCAAGGGATTAAACACAGCGGCAAGTGATGTGTATACATTATCTACAATTCTCGAAAAAGTGTATGGTCAAGGACGAACCGACTTAATTGCGAAATATTCAGAAATATGCCTACGCAGGGTCTGGGACGGCGAACGCTTCTCATGGTGGATGAGCAATTTACTACATAAGTTTGCGGACACATCTCAGTTCGAACAAAAAATATATGAGTCAGAATTGAATTTCATTTTAAAAACAGAATCTGGAAAAAAAGCCCTTGCAGAACAATATGTAGGATTACCCTATGATACTATTGAATAAGGCATTTGAGCTGTTTTGATAAATGTTGATTTCGAGCGCCAGAGCCTCTCGATAAAGATACCGCCCAAGAACCGTCCTTTGCCATCCATGTATATTTGAATATTTGGATATTAGCGAGTTTGAGAGTATATATCCATTGCTGTAATGTGAAATCACGTCCTTGATCTATGTGAATTATTTTGGAGAGTTGAGGTGTGATGATCAATAAAGAAAACATCCGAAAAAACACCCGAAATTATTTTGCTATTTTTTAGTCATATGATTTAGCCATTGACGCCATCGGTGATACATCCAACCCATGATTAGGTATTGGGTAACGCAGTCCATTTTTGCTTAATTGCGATAAACCTTCAATAATTTTAGGCAAATAACTCGGCGGAAATGCGATAAGCATTTCATCATCCTGAACCCCGCCAAATTTACGCTCGGCATAGCAAGGAATAGAAACTGATGGTTCCCCTGTTTTCAATGCACGCCCCCAAGAATCGGCGCAACTACTTTCCCCCACACATGTGAAGTTGCATGGCTTATAGTCTCGCCATTGCAGGCCATTTATCAATGTAATCATTTGCCCTGGTGTGCCATAGATCAAGCAGATGTCTGGGTTACCTATTCTGCAAGCCGTAAGTGGGGACACCACGAGGGCTTCATATATTCCATAAGGCGCACAATCCATCGCCCCTTGATGCCTAGCACTACTTTCTAAATCGCCATACCACACGCCATTAAACATTTTCCCGCTTAAAAAATCTTCATCACGTGGGTGTAAACCAATAACAGCACCACATTGTGACCCAACCAGATTATCCATTGTAACACCAATCGTATACCCAAGCCATCGACTCTGCCCAACGATTTGATCTGTTGTCAACTTAAGCCCTTTTTTAGGTCGCCGTATTTTCTTTATCGTATCAAAGTGAGCTTCCGTCTTGAAGCGCTTCATGCCAATGGGGGTTGCTTTCAGTTTTAAGTAATATTGAAGCTGTTGTACGATCGTTATGAAGTCATATTCAGTTTCATCATCCCAACAATTTTTAGTAACAGACATACGCATTTCCCTCACAGTTTCTCGCTTTAATTACTTATCTACAAAACGGTTAGTGCAGCAATTAGAAGCATTTATCCGCTAGCTATTTTGACCAACTTGATTTTCCCTATCGCCCCATATCCCATGCTTAAGGCCTAAAACTACTCCATCATGGACAGGTTTCATACCATGATCGCAGTCAATCCTGACAATAATATTTCATTCCGTCAGCCTTAATGACTTATGAATTGGATGGTTTTCATTGAGAAGACCACAATCCATGTGTCCCCCCCTCCCCATGCTGATCTATTTTAGAATTGATCCAAAGGTAGGAAGGACAGTTTTTCCAAAAACATGATTATTCACAATCGCGCCTGCCAAATAGAGAGAAATCCACCCCGCCACCATTAAAAGATAGCCAACATATGGCCTAAAGCTTGCTCCCAAAATTTCGAGATCAAGCCCTACAATCATCCAAAGAACAAAATCAACAATGAAAACAATCAAAAATAAGGGGAGCGGGGCTTTTAAATAAGCAGGTGTGCAAATAGTTAAAAAAGCCGCACCTGCCATCCAGCAATACCCTTCAACGACGGAATGTGGTACGATATCTGGAATTTGACCGGACAACATGTTAAATTTAGCCATTGTGCTCAGCGCCGCTCCGAACATGAAAAATGCAGAGAAGAATAAGAAGATGTTCCCGCCCATCATATTTTTGTCTTTTAGCTCAATGAGCGCGACGACGATTTGCACAATCCCACCACCCACAAGCCAAGCTGCCAGTATTGGCAAACCTCCAAGCTCAACCTTGCCCATAAATACAGCAGCAAACCCAAAACAAGCGACAGCAAGTGCGGCCAGTCCTGCGGGGGCTGGCGTTATAAATGCATGTGTATCATCTGACATTATATTACTCCTTTTATTCAACAATTCAGGTTATTCAGTAATTTTGGCATTGCTTTTATCTCTTGCCCGTAAGTCTATACGGTGAATTTTTCCAGAAACGGTCTTTGGCAGCGTCTTAATAAACTCGATTTCGCGTGGATATTTATAGGGCGCAGTGACTGTCTTCACATAGGTTTGAAGTTCAGATTTCAATGCCTCCGTTCCTTCAACACCTTTGGCCAAGACAATAAATGCTTTCACGATGTCCCCACGTACAGGGTGTGATTTTGCAACAACGGCACTTTCAACAACAGCCTCATGCTCGAGCAAAGCACTCTCGACCTCAAAGGGGCCAATTCGGTAACCTGCGGATAAAATCACATCATCAGTGCGGCTGACAAACCAGAAATAACCATCCTCATCTTTATAGGCACGATCTCCCGTCAGATACCAATCCCCCTTATAACAAAGAGCTGTGCTCTTTGGATCATTCTTGTATTCTTTAAAAAGTCCATATGGACGTACAGGCGATACGCGCACAGCAATATGACCTTCTTCATTGGGGCCTACGGGCTGACCAGCATTATCTACAATGTTAAGATCAATCCCAGGGGCAGGCTTACCCATCGATCCATAGCGGACGGGCACTGTGCTAAAATTTCCACATAGAATAACTGTTTCCGTTTGACCATATCCATCCCGTATTATCAGCCCCGTCGCGTTTTTCCACACCTCTATAACTTCTGGATTAAGAGGCTCTCCTGCCGCAACGCAATGACGGAGCGTCTTAGGTTTAAATTTGGAGAGATCTTGCTGCACAAGTAAACGGTAAATCGTCGGTGCGCCGCACATAGTTGTAATGGGGTGTTTTTGTAAAATCTCTAGTGTTTCTTCAGCATCGAATTGCGGCGTATGATGCACAAAGACCGCACTCCCGATCAGCCACGGGCCAAAATAACTTGACCAAGCCGCTTTTGCCCAACCAGTATCGGAAATATTCCAATGCAAATCATCACTTACAATATCCAGCCAGAAACGTGCTGTTGTTTCATGTCCCATTGGATAGCCATGACAATGAACTGTCATTTTCGGATATCCTGTTGTACCGCTTGTAAAATAAAGTAAAGCTTCATCATCAACATGGGTATTTACATTTACAAAACAGGTATCCGCCTTAGCCGTTAAATCTGTGTAATCCAGCCAGCCCTCACGCGAACCATCTATTAAAAATTTAACATTTAAGCTCGGACACTGCTTGGCAATATTGTCCACCTTATCCGCATTCGCACTGTCCGTAATAACGGCGACAGCTTTAGCGGCATGAATACGGTAGGCAATGTCTTTAGAAGAAAGTTGTGTTGTCCCGGGAGAAATAACCACGCCAGCCCGGAGGCAAGCCATTTTCACTTCCCACCATGCAATTTGCCGTGACAAAATAATGATAACCACATCACCGCGTTTTACACCAGATTGCATCAAGACATTTGCAAATCGTTTTGAGGCATCGCTAATTTGAGAGAAGCTCCTTTCGGCAATATTCCCGGCCTCATCTACCCATAACATCGCACGCTTAGATGGGAATTTCTCAGCCCATCTATCAATGACATCGCGGGCAAAATTATAATGTTGCTTTTGTGGCCAGCGAAATTGTGAATAAATTTCTTCATATGTTTGCACAATTATATCTCTCTTACGCCGTCTTGATTTCTTTGAGGCCAAGCTCTTTCATCATTGATTTTCGCATAAGAAACTTTTGAGCTTTACCCGTGACTGTCATGGGGAATTCGTCGACCGCTTTGACGCATTTCGGGATTTTATAATGCGAAATTTGCGCACGAAGCCATGTGGAAATATCTTCGACTGAGGCCTTCTCTCCTGGCTTTAATATAAGCCAAGCACAACTAACTTCGCCGAACTTATTATCAGGCACGCCAAAGACTTGAACATCTTGAACGGCCGAGTGTCGCATGAAGTGATCTTCAATCTCCTTAGGGTAGATATTCTCGCCCCCGCGTATGATAACTTCCTTGGCACGACCCGTTATATTTGCATAACCTTCGTCATCGATGACAGCAAGGTCACCCGTATGCATCCATTTACGTCTATCAATAGAAGCAAATGTTGCATCATCATCTCCCCAATACCCTTGCATAACAGAATAACCACGTGTGCAAAGCTCGCCTTGGACACCTCGCGCGACGACACGGCCATCTTCATTAATAATTTTGGCTTCCAAATGAGGCAGGACTGTACCAACCGTAGACACACGTTTTTCAAGTGACGTATGAACACCCGATTGAAAGCTCACAGGACTTGTTTCCGTCATACCATAAGCAATTGTAACATCAGGCATTTGCATGTCCGAGACCACACGTTTCATAACCTCAACAGGGCATGGCGATCCAGCCATAATGCCTGTACGCAAGGATGAGAAATTAGTGGTGTTCATTTCGTCGAGCGCTAACATGGCAATAAACATTGTGGGCACACCGTAAAGCGCAGTGCATTTTTCGTCCTCTATAACTCTGAGCGTTTCTTTGGGATCAAATCCGGCAGAGGGGTATATTATGGTCGCCCCATGCGTGAGGGCCGCAAGGTTCCCCATCACCATGCCAAAACAATGATAAAGCGGAACAGGTACACAAATGCGGTCTTGGTTTGTAAGTTTAATGCCTCGACCAACAAAAAACCCATTATTCAAGATATTATGATGTGTCAGTGTCGCCCCTTTAGGAGCCCCAGTCGTGCCGCTGGTAAATTGAATATTAATTGGATCTTCCGGTTGTAATGTCGGCGCAATATCAATCAAATTCTGATCAGATTTCGGTGTTCCGACTGTTGCCAGTTCAGAAAATAATAAAAGGCCACCGCTATCTTTGCCGTCATCAATTAAAATGGCATGTCGTAAGGAAGGCGTTCTCGTCTCATCTTTTCCGCCCGCAAAAAGATTAGGAGAGAGCTGTTTCAGAATATCAAGATAATGTGAGGTTTTAAATTGCCGCTCAAGAATAATGGCCGCGCAATCTACTTTATTGAGAGCATATTCAACCTCAGCTATTCTGTAAGCTGGGTTTATATTGACCAGTATGAACCCAGCGCGCGCTGTGGCATATTGGGTTATCATCCATTCGGCGCAATTGGTGGCCCAAATGCCAACACGCTCGCCAGGTTCAATACCAATAGCCATTAGACCTGAAGCAATGGCATTAACCCGTACATTAAGTTCCGCATAGGTCAGCCTGATATTCTGGTGAACCGATACCAAGGCTTCATTGGCAGGTGTCACCCTCGCGGCAAAACATAATGCTTGATCGATTGTTTGATAGAGTAAGGGAGCTTGTGAAGCACCTGACACATAACTTAAATTGGTTTCAGACACGTTCGTTCCATCCTGTAGGCAAATAAAATTTCGAGCGCATCGCCTGCGCCTTTTTAAAAGTTACGAATATTTGGCCTGTTACACTCAACAAATATACAAATATGTAGCAGGCCAAAATAAGTGTTTAGAAGCCGACTTTTGCTCGTACATAGAGACGACGTCCACGCGGATCACCGACTTTTGTATCATAATTACCATTCGTTGCGACGAAAGGCGGATCTTCATCAAAGATATTCAAAGCGCCAACTGTCAAAACAGTATTGCTATCACCGCCTAATACATTCCCGAGGGAATAATTATATTGGGCGTCAAATGTCACGATACTCTTGATGTCGGCACTATTTTGATCATCAAAATACGAATCCACATAACGGGCAAATACATTCCCCGTATGGTTCCCGTTTGAACTGACAAAACTCAATGAACCGTTGATGCGAAGCTCTGGTGTTGAAGTCCCGAAGTTTCTGAAATTACGTTGTCCAGCCCCTTCAATAGCGCCTGCTTGTGGGTCATTAAGATCGTAATTGAAGATATAAGTTCCCTCAACAGATGGCGTAATGGTACCGAACCCCATTTCAATTGGACGTTTTATTGCGATATCAACACCATTGGTATTAATGGCACTGGCATTGACAAAATTAGCGGTGACCAAAGCAACTGTACCCGAAGAGAGACGCGTAATACGTGGATCATTAGGGTCAGCATCAAAGATGGCCTGCGCGCTCTCTTGCGTAAGCACATTCTCAAAATTGAAATCCCAATAATCTACATCGATGACAAAACCACTTTCAGCTTCATAACTACCACCAATATTGAAAGCTGTGGAGGTTTCAGGGACAAGTGATGGATCACCTGCCGAACGAACGGAAATAAAGGTATTCCCACCCGGTGCGTCCCCATTTGTATCCAATTGGAAGAAACTGGTTTGTGTACCGCCTTGTTGAAAAAGAGACGGCGCACGAAATGATGTACTCCATGACCCCCGCACAGACATATTATCATTAATGCTGTAACGTGCGGCGACTTTTGGATCAAATGTATCCAAATCACCAATTTTTTCGTAGCGACCCGCAAATTGTACTTCCAATTTATCCGTTACCGGTAAAACAAGTTCTGCGAAGACAGCCGACGCGTTACGGCTCGCCGTAAAATCAGGGTTGCCGAGTAAAAACGAGAACCCATCTTGGTTCGAGATGTCATCAAAATCCTGCCGTAAACTCTCACTTCTAAGTTGGAGGCCAACAGCAATTGCCGCGTCTCCACCGCTAAGTGCAAACAATCGTTTTGAAACAACCGCATCTACAACAGTCGTTTTAGAGCGGGCATCAAGTTTAAAGTCACCGATAATATAATCAATAACCTCAGCAGAATTTGCAAGAGTTGGATCACTGATGGCCGAACCTGCCGGGTTGAAATACAGACACCCATTGAGACCGGGTGTATTTTGTGACGCGTCACAATCATTCCCACCAAAACCCAAGAGCGCTTGTTGATAATTCTCGGTTATTGTGTCAGCGAGAATAACTTGAAAGTCGTTGATGGCATGGGTTACAGAGACTTCCCAATCAAGTCCATTTAGATTGCCGTTCAGGCCACCTACAATTCTGACGGTATCACTGTTGAAGAAGTTTCTTGCTGGCGGCGAACCATTACCCAATGGTCGCCCAATAAACCGAACATCTTCACCAAATGTATTACCAGGGTTTCCAGCTGAAACGATTGGAAACGAAAAGAGTGTAGGGAAACTTGCCGACGTATTTCTCTCTGTTCTATTTTGAGAATATGTAGCTTCTACGAAACTGCTGATACTATCATTAAAGTCATATTTATGACTGGCATAGGCTTGAATACGCGTTTCTTCTGGCACAAATGACTGGTTTGGGCCAAAATCATAGAGACAATTATTACTTGTGGGGATACCGCCTGCTGCGACACAATCAGGGTCAACAACGACGCCGCCCGATGTGATAAAGCGCCCAGGATTACCCGCGCCAGATGAATTATTTATAGGGACGAGGAAATCGACTTCCGTACCATCCAATTCCGTGCGGTCAAAGTAACTCACAGCAAAAACAAGATTACCATAATCACTTTCAGTGCCAACGATTGCGGAAAACTGGAGATCCGTCTGACTGCCATTGGTTGCACGTAATTGAGCATCAGCTTGCAGTTCAACACCTACAAAATCATCACGTGTCAAAAAGTTAGCCACCCCAGCCACCGCTTCAGAACCATAAATAGCAGAAGCACCGTCTTTCAAAATCTCCAGTCGTTTAATGGCAATGGAAGGTATAAGTGATGCCGTATCAACAAAACTGACACCATCACTCGCTTGCACAGCCGCTTGGACTTGTCGACGACCATTAAGTAGAACAAGCGTTGACGCAATACCGAGGCCGCGAAGGTTAATATTACTTGTACCAGCCGTAATATTTTGCGTAAACACATCTGCGTTACTTTGAGACCCCGTATTGATTGTCAGAGTTTCGATAACGTCCCGGATGTCCTTAGCGCCGACATTATTGAATGTTTCTTGGTCTAGACCTACAACTGGTGAGACTTTATCTTTTTGCTGACTACGTTTAATACGCGACCCCGTGACGATCACTTCATCATTGACTGTTTGTGATTGGGCGAATGCAACTTGCACCCCCGTTGACATTAACAGCGCCGCACTTGCGCTGGTAACGATTAAAAATTTCTTCATGTGCTTTTCCCCTGTTATTTTCTGTTTGATTATTATTATTTTCGAATGTTTCTCGAAATTTTAAAGAAGCGCAATCCAGTTTACGAAAACCTTAATTCAAAACCCGAAATAAAAATATACGGTATGCGAACTTGTATATTCGAGATGCGAAAACAGTTACTTTTGAGCAACACTTCTTTAATACTTGCCGCTAGCTATCGAGCGTTCACTTGACACATATCGTTCATAAAACGTATTATGGCTTGGAAAATTTAGGATGATATTCAGTAATGATGATACTTTGATTCAAAGCACACAATTATCAAACTTCGCAGATCAGCGTGGTAAGTTACACCGATCCGTTAGCTCTCAGCTCTTTCGCGTAAATACGCTCGATGAGGCTCATGACTTGATAGCGGCGAATGTATGTCCTCATAAAATTTCTATCCTCGATAATCTCGACCAACTTGATGTTGATTTTAGAGGCATGCGACATCGAGATTTATCTATTTTAAATATAAATTATGGCGCTCATGTACATGTTGCCCCAACAGAGAATAACGAATTTTATTTTGCGCAAACTATTTTGTCGGGATCAAGTTGCCTTTATCATAATGATGAAATGGTTCCCTCACAAGCAGGCCAGACAATCGTCGTTTCACCACAAAATTGTTATAAAATGGATATTCCTGCTGGATCAAAAAGGCTTGTCATTGGAATCCAACATGAAGTGATGAAACAATATCTAGAAAGTATTATTCAAGAAAACATCTCGGACAAACTCGTATTCGATATGAAAATTTCCGAACAAAAGAATCAACAAATCTGGGTTAATCACGTTTTAAATTTGAGTAGAATGCTCGCGTCTCAAGAGAGTATATTTGTCAACTCTCGGATGTTCGAATCTCAATTCGAAGCCACTATGTGTTTAATGCTGAGCCTATTTCATCATAATTATTCGGACATCCTCAGGTCTTCCAAAGACACAGCAACCCCTAGGCGCATTGCAAGGGCAAAAGACTATATAATTGAAAATATCAAACAAGCCATTACCGTAAATGATGTCGCCAATGCGGCCTGTATATCTCCCAGAGCCTTGCAATATTCATTCAGAGAACATGTTGGTATGAGCCCATCCAAATATATGAGAAAAATCAAACTGGAAGCTGTACGTCAAGCTCTACAGAAGGCCGATTCCAGAAGTAATGTAACAAATATTCTTTCAGATTTCGGAATTACGAGCTACGGTCATTTTTCAAAATTCTACCGTGAAACATTTGGGTGTACACCCAAAGTAACACTGCAAAGACACCGATGATCATCGAGGGTATTTAAGAGATATTTTATTTAAGAATAATATTTGCTTCAGTTATCACTTTTACTTCGTCAGGCCAGTTTTCACTTCATCAAGCCATTTTTCATCTCATCAAGCCAGTTTTTATCTCATCAAGAATGACGTCCTTAGCCAACTCCTTTATGTGTCGGCACTGAATTTATCATCAATTCCCCTGCCATATCGGCAACCATTGCAGTACCAACGTATCTGTCGCGCAAGACTCCATAAAATGCCTCACTCGACTTACCAATAGTGAATTCAGATCAATTTCAGTGACCTGCCCGCCTAACTCCCCCCTCTCAGGCACTAGGTTTATAAATCAGTTAAAGGCGATTTTAACATGCTTGTGAACAGAACCCACAATACCCCCCTAATAACCAAACTGATTCTCGTGATATTATAATCAAAATAATGGTAAATAATGTACGCCCATATTCTTGATACCGTACTGAATATAAAAGCAAAATATCCGCACAAAATATCAAAAGTCTAAAATACAAAACATCTATGATAAACCTCACAAATCAAATGAGGATATATTATGAGTAAAATTTTAGTCGTAAGTTACACACCGCGCCATGAATCAAATTCAGCTAAATTGCTACAAAGCTTTATCGAAATAGCAGAAAGGAAACACCATATTACACACCTTGACCTTGTTGAAACTCCCGCCCCCTTATTGTTGACTGCCAATCTGAACGCGTTGTTAAAACGTAATTTCATGGGAATGGAACTTGCACCAGAGGAGACTAAAGCTGTGCAAGGCGCTGATCACCTCACGGAACAATTACAGCAATGCGATAGAATCGTTTTAGCTTACCCTCTTTATAATTTTAGTCTCCCCGCCGCAGTAAAAGCATGGTTTGACGTAGTTATCCAAAACGGCAAAACTTTTAAAATAAAAGATGAAGGGGGCTATGAAGGTTTATGCCATGGTAAAAAGGCGCTTATTTTAATGACAACGGGCGGGGATTTCAGCCAAGAGCCTGCAAAAAGTATGAACTTTGCAACTCCGCTCGCGCAAACTTGCATGGGTTTTATGGGAATTGAATCTCATAGTATTAGCGCCTATGGTTTAAATCAATACGCGGATAAAGCCGATGAAATCACCACGGCAACACAGCAACAAATTGTGGCGTATTTATCTAGCGGCGACTTTATTTAGAGTCCAATGATAGGCAAGTATGAACTATTTATCTCGAATCCAAAACGCTATTGATTATATTGAAGCTAATCTAGATTTTGACATTTCGTCAGAAAACATAGCGCAAGAGGCCTGCATAAGTCATTGGCATTTTCAACGTATATTCAAAGCTTTAACCAATGAAACCCTAAAAACCTATATTCGGTCACGACGACTTGCGAATGCTTTTGAAAAACTGTTGATCACGGATTTGAGAATAATTGAGATTGCGATATCGGCAGGGTTTGAATCCCAAGAAAGTTTCACACGTGCATTTAAAAAAGCATTCGATATGACCCCACATATTGCGAGAAAAATCGCTGATAAAAACCTGTTCATGAAAAAAATAGAGTTTAACAATGACTACCTCAGGCATATAAATCAAAATGTGTCCTTGGAGCCTGAAATAATAACGCAAAGCAAACGTTTGTTTGTCGGTATAAAAACAAGGTTTTTTAGCGTGGAATCAGATAAGAATAACATTGCTGATAAAATACCGACGCTTTGGAATATTTTCCTGCCGCGTATAGATGAGATTCCAAACGGAATTTCAGGTACTGCATATGGGATTATACGCCAAGGCACGGATAAAACAGGTCGGCTCGAATATTTTGCCGTGCGTGAAGTCAGTGAATCGGGAGCTATCCCAAATGGAATGATGAGCCTTGAACTACCTAAATCAACTTATGCAAAATTCACGCACAGAGGTGATATAGCTAATTTAGATAATACAGTGAATTATATTTATTCAAGTTGGTTGCTACGTTCTGGAAAGCGGCACAATTATGGCCCTGATATCGAAATATATGGTGCCGAGTATATTGCAAATTCAGATAAATCTATTCTCTACTACGCTATTCCATTAGCCCAAGAGAAAGTATAATGGGTGCTTTTGATAAGGCGCGTCCATAGATAATAAATGACAAGATGCGAATATCTCTTTCTGTTTCGTGCCAGCCATTCATATAATAGCCCTCTATTCAACAAGTCTCCAGCAAAGCCAAATGGTTTACAGGCTTCAAACTCTGCTATTTTATATTAAGGCGAACAACTAGTCATCAAAGTCATAAAACAATGATGAAAACAATCAAACACTCTCCTTGCCATTTTATATTTAACAGCCAATTGGCGTAAATAGAGTTTGAGCTTTACAGGCTCAACTGTCATATATTTTTAGGCTACCAAACCACCATCACTCAGCAAAATAGAACCCGTCATATATTTAGCTTCGGATTCAGAAGCTAAAAGAACGTATATAGGCGGCATAACGCCCGCCCAAAAACTTGAGAGGCACAGAAAACACGCCGCTTAAAACTAGCCTACTTCACGCCCCTGCTAAAATAAGGGGGTATTACCGAAACATCGGGCCGAAACTATGTCTTTTCTATTTTACTCTGCCCTTATGAGTAAAGCTATTCTCGTAGTTGACGATATAGATCAAGTGATTACCAATATAGAAAGCACATTATTTCCGACAAAATAAAACGGGCCTCCAACGAATTTATCGTGGAGTTCCTTTCTTATTATTCCAAATTTTATTTAATCATCTAAAGTTCTTTTTATGAGTGGCGACTAAACCAATTCGAACTATTTGACATTCACCTTTTCTTCGAGAAAGGCCAGTGTCAATCAAAAGCAGAGTTTTATATTTCTATGATTTTGCCGCAACGAGATCTAGAGCAACATCAACAATCATATCTTCTTGGCCGCCGACCATGCGCCTTCGACCTAGTTCAACGAGAATGTCTCGCGTATCGATACCATAGTCTTCACTTGCTTTTTCTGCATGACGTAGAAAGCTGGAATATACGCCCGCAAACCCCAATGATAAAGTTTCGCGGTCAACCCGAACGGGACGGTCTTGTAAGGGACGTACGAGTTCTTCCGCTGCGTCCATAAGGAGGTTTAAATCACAGCCATGTTTCCAGCCTTTACGGTCTGCCACAGCTATAAAAACTTCCAGAGGTGCATTGCCTGCTCCAGCGCCCATACCAGCTAAACTCGCATCAATACGGATCGCGCCATTTTGTGCGCCCACGATAGAGTTTGCGACGCCCAAAGATAGATTATGATGTGCATGAATACCGCGCTCTGTTTCGGGTTTTAAAACATCGTCATAAGCCTGTAAACGCGCACGGTAATCATCCATATCCATAGCGCCGCCGCTATCGGTCACATAAATACATTGCGCGCCATAATCCTCCATCAATTTGGCTTGTTGTGCGAGTGCTTTAGGTTCGCTCATATGGCTCATCATCAAAAACCCACTGGTGTCCATTCCTAAATTACGTGCGGCTTCAATATGCTGTTTGGAGATATCTGCTTCGGTGCAATGGGTCGCAATCCGTACTGAACGCACGCCCAAAGCATAGGCCCGCTCTAAGTCCTCTATTGTGCCAATTCCCGGTAGCAAGAGTGTCGTCAGCTTTGCGTGTGTCACAACGTCCGCAACAGCCTCGATCCATTCCCAATCCGTATGGGCGCCAAAGCCGTAGTTAAAGGAAGAGCCTTGCAAACCGTCTCCATGCGCCACTTCAATTGCATCAACCTTGGCATCATCCAAAGCCTTCGCAATGCTACGCACATGTTCAAGGCTGTATTGATGACGTACTGCGTGCATTCCGTCTCTAAGAGTGACATCTTGAATATATAGTTTTGTTTGTGTTGGGTCGAATGACATTACACCGCCTCCTTATCCATGCGGCGTTCCGCCATTTTTTCAGCAGTTTTCAGAGCAGCCGAAGTCATAATGTCTAAATTTCCAGCATAGGCTGGCAGATAATGCGCCGCCCCCTCAACCTCTAAAAACACACTGGTTTTAATCCCTTCAAATGTACCGAGCCCAGGAATTGTCACTGGGTTATTCGCACCAAAACGTTCAAATTGTACTTTTTGCTTTAACCGATACCCGGGAACATATTTCTGAACCTTTGCGACTTGCACTTCGATTGCCGCTTCAATTTCAGCTTCGTCAGCACCAGAGGAAAGCGTAAAGACCGTATCGCGCATCATCATTGGAGGCTCGGCAGGGTTAAGAACAATAATCGCTTTCCCCTTGGCGGCACCCCCAACTTCTTCAATCCCGCGTGAAGTTGTTTCAGTAAATTCGTCAATATTTGCTCTCGTGCCGGGGCCTGCCGATTTTGACGAAATGGAAGCTACGATCTCGCCGTAGTGAACCTCGGCAACCGAAGAAACCGCCGCGACAATCGGGATGGTTGCCTGCCCACCACATGTGACCATATTTACATTGGGCGCATCTAAATGTTCATCCCCATTTACCACTGGAATAACATAAGGGCCAATCGCAGCTGGCGTTAAATCTACCATTGCCTTTCCTGCAGATGTAACAACTTCATTATGATGCTTGTGAGCACCAGCAGAAGTCGCGTCAAATACAATTCCGATTTCAGGCCAGACATCCATTTTCTCTAATCCCGCAATGCCTTCATGGGTAATCGCGATACCCATTCTAGCGGCGCGTTTAAGACCATCTGATTGAGGATCAATCCCGACGAACGCCGCCATCTCTAAAACATCAGAATTACGCATAATTTTAATCATCAAATCCGTACCTATATTGCCCGAACCGATAATCGCTACTTTCATTTTCCCCATGATATCTTATCCTTTTTTGTCATGAATGTATGTGAATCCACATGAGCCCAACCCGCCAATTGTGGTGCTGACAACATCCCCCACAGACAAGGTCACCATAGGCCCTAAAGCTCCTGTGAGAACAATATCCCCAGCCTCCAATGGTTGCCCTGCACGCGCCATATTACGTGCCAACCAAGCCGCAGCATTGACAGGGTGTCCAAGGCAAGCAGCCCCTGCTCCCAAAGACTCGACTTCACCGTTCACCTCCAACACCATGCCGCAGGTTTTCAGATCAAGCCCGTCAAGCGAATGTGGGGTATTGCCCAGCACAAAAAATGCCGAAGATCCATTATCCGCGACCGTATCTGCGAACGAAATTTTCCAATCTGCGATACGGCTATCCACAATTTCAATCGCAGGTAAAACATAGTCGGTTGCAGCCATAACATCGGCAAAACTTGCATTGGGATTATCAATCCCTTTTTTTAAAACCAGCGCTATTTCGGCCTCGGCTTTGGGCTGCATGACCTTCGAGGACATGAGAACGCCCCCATCTTCGATCATCATATCATCGAATAAAACGCCGTAATCTGGTTGATTTACGCCAAGCTGTGCTTGCACCGCTTTGGCGGTAAGGCCAATTTTTTTTCCGACAATTCGACGGCCTTGTGCTTGCCAAAACTTTGTATTGATTGATTGAACCGCATAGGCACTTTCAGCATCTGTCGGATCCAACCCATCACGCAAAGGGGGTATAGCCCCTTCTACATAGGCCTGTCTTAACTGTGATGCTAATTCGTCATGAGAATACATAGATATTCCTTCAAATATGGAAGTACTGAACCTGTAGCCTATGCGGCGCGAATTATGAATGCAACTTTACACCCCATAATTATCCTATATACTGGGATAATGGTAAGACGTAAAAATCAAAACACATCATCAAAAAATAGCTCCCTTGATAAAGGGTTGGAAATTTTGCGACGGGTAATTCTTGATCAAGGGCAAACCAATATAGGGGTTTTAACCGAAAGCATGCACCTTACCAATTCAACAAAACATCGCTATATTTCAACACTCTTAGAGAATAACATGATCTTACGAATAGGACATGGGCGGTATGATATCGGGGCTAGGTTATTACAGGCCACAGGAACGCATAACGCCGATCAACATCTCGCACACATTGCGCGCCCAATTCTCACAAAACTGGCAAAGACCCTCAATGCGACAACCCATTTAGGTGTGTTTGAAAATGATATGGTTACCTATTTAGTAAAATCATATGCACATAAAAAAGCAGGCAAAAAACAGAAAATAATTGCAGCAGAATTTACAAGAGAAGGTGGTCAACTAGAAGCCTATTGCTCGGCCATAGGGAGAGTCTTACTCTCCAATTTACCTAAACACGAATTGAGAAAATACCTTGGAGACGAGCCTTTCATTAGCCTTACAAAACAAACGATCATCGACCGTGGAGAATTGGATTTAATCATTCGTGTGGCCCACGAAAAAGGCTTTGCAATCGACGATGGAGAAATTTCTGATGATCTCTATTGCGTAGCTGTCCCAGTAACACGCGGCAACGATAACATGCCTGCCGCATTATCAGTATCCTTCTCCAAATCAAACGGCAGTATTTTTGATCAAACCCAGATACTCGTCGCCATGAAGTCGGCAGCAAAAACTATAAGTCATAGACTGAGCCAAATTGATGGCAAGCCAGATAGATGATGGCAAGGCCAGATAGATATTATATCAAAATTCGTATAGTATCGTTTATTTCCAGTGATTAAACGGTAACGCAAAACACAATTACCTTTTTGTTTTGTTATGTCTTTAAAATAACTATTTCAGGGCTGCAAACTCAGGCCTTTACTCTCGTCCCCGCGAACACCCCGTTTTAAGTGGGGCATTCCACCTTGCTTCCATTTTTACCAAGCAAAGTATCTACATTTCAGGGGGCCATCATATTAAACATTTACCTTTCTCGTAAAGTTTGCTAGGAGAAATTCAAACGTGGGTGTATTATACTTTACAATTCAAAGTACAAAACTAATATTTTTTTTGTTACGATGGTGGCTTAGGGCTACAACGTCAGTTTGTATACCCACCTAAAAACGTAGTAAATTATATAAGAAAAAATTATGAAAATTGTAATTGTTGGCGCCGGGTATGTTGGACTTGTTTCTGGTATATGTTTTTCAGACTTCGGGCACAATGTTGTTTGCGTTGAAAAGGATGAGCGCAAATTGGCAATGTTGGCAAAAGGTGAAATCCCAATTTACGAACCTGGTCTCGACGCTCTGCTGGCTAAGAACATAACGGCAGGACGCATCAAATTCACGAATGACCTTGCAACTTCGATGGAAGGCGCAGACGCCGTGTTCATAGCTGTCGGTACACCTACACGACGTGGCGATGGACATGCTGATTTGACCTATGTATTTCAAACCGCCAAAGAAATCGCAGACACTATGCATTCTGGAATTGTTGTTGTAACTAAATCAACCGTACCCGTTGGTACAAATCGGGAAATTGCCCGAATTATATCAAAACAACGTCCCGGCGTTGAATTTCATACGGCCTCCAATCCAGAATTTTTGCGTGAAGGCTCTGCTATTGAAGATTTTATGCGCCCTGACCGTGTTGTGATCGGGGTTGAAAGCGCCCACGGCGAAGAGGTATTGCGACGCATTTACCGCCCGTTAAACCTCCGCGAAACACCAATTTTAGCCACAGATCTTGAAACAGCAGAAATCATAAAATATGCAGCCAATGCTTTTCTCGCTACCAAAATTACATTTATCAACGAAATAGCTGATTTGTGCGAAAAAGTTGGTGGTGACGTTCAACAAGTTGCAAAAGGCATGGGCATGGACAAACGTATCGGCGGACGGTTCCTGCACGCTGGCCCCGGTTATGGTGGTTCCTGCTTCCCCAAAGACACTCTGGCCCTTGCCCGTACGGGTCAGGAAGTCGACGCAGTGCAGTCCATTGTTGAAACGGTTATCCGCGCCAATAATGAACGTAAGTTGGCTATGGCTGGCAAAGTCATCGCGGCCTGTGGCGGCTCTGTCAAAGGGAAGCGCATTGCCATACTGGGCGTAACCTTCAAACCAGATACCGACGATATGCGCGATGCCCCCAGCCTAGTGATTATACCGCAACTACGTAAGGCTGGAGCCGAAATGGTTCTTTGTGACCCACAAGGACACATGGAAAGCGCGACAATGTTTCCTGACGAAACATGGGCAGATAATGCATATGACGCTGCCAAAAATGCCGATGCCGTCGTTGTGATTACCGAATGGAATGCGTTCCGTGGCCTTGATCTGGCACGTCTGAAAGCTGGAATGTCCGAAGCCATATTCGTTGATCTTCGTAATATCTATACATACCGCGAAATGGACGCCGCCGACTTCCAGTACTTCCCAATCGGGAAACGACAAAGAAAGAGCACCTAAATTATACGTACAGTTCTTGTCACGGGAAGTGCCAGAGTGTCCGTCTTCATATAAAATGAAACAGATTTAAGCCTGAGCTAAGCGAGAGTTTGCTCACCTCTGTTGTTTTATATTAGGCGGCGGCCTTGCGGTATTGCCCTAAAGGATTAGCGGCGCGGCACAAGCGTCGATGTTCGATAGTTTGTTTTTTGATCCTTTCCCTTTTGTTTAAAATTGATTGTGCTCGTCCGAAGTAGGCGTCAACAGGTGTGACGTTTTTCAGGCTTTCGTGGTAACATTCATGATTATAGTACTCCACAAAGTTCTCGATTTTCCGCTCCAGGTCGCTAGGCAAGAAGTAGTTCTCCAGCAATATCCGGTTTTTGAGCGTCTGATGCCAGCGTTCTATTTTGCCTTGGGTTTGCGGATGATAGGGTGCTCCGCGTACATGGCTCAAGCATTGCGGCAGAGGCGATCAAGCGGATTGCGCAACTTTACGGGATTGAGAAACAGGTGCGTGGTTCACCACCCTGTGAGCGAGCATCACTTAGAACAGCCAAGTCTAAGCTTATTCTTGATAAATTGGAGATATGGCTGGGGAAACAGCTCATACAGATATCAGGTAAATCCCCTTTGGCTCTGGCAATCCGTTATGCCTTGACCCGTATTCCCAAGATACGACCATATCTCACCCACGGCTTTCTGGAGCTGGATAACAACATAGCGGAACGCGCTATGCGGCCTATAGCTATTGGCAGAAAGAACTATCTGCTCCTTGGGTCAGAGAAGGGTGGCAAGTCTGCCGCCATTGCCTACAGTCTGATCAAAACCTGTAAGCTTAACCGTATTAACCCGCAATCTTGGCTGACATACGCCCTTGCTAATATTCAGGACACAAACATATCAGACCTCGACAAACTCATGCCCTGGAACTATGTTGAAGCTGGAAGCTAAACGCTTACATTGTGTATAATAGCGGGGTTCAAAAGTGTAATTTCATAACAAAATTAAAATTCTGCAAAAACATACTAATAATCAGTTCTGTTGGGCTTGTAGCTCTAACAAGTTACACAACGACAGTTCCCGTTAGCGATAATATTCCCGAGTTCTCTCGACTCGTAAAAGAGATTGCACAAAGTGAAGAAAATACATTCGCAGGAATGTACAGAGCGCCTACATGGGACACATTCTATGTATCATTCAGTCAAACCGCAGCAGAAACTTTAAGAAAGTATACGAAAAACGATTCATTTATCCCGAGAAATGTTGAATACTCGCTAATTGAACTGAATGAAATAAAGGCGAAAACAATTGAACATATGACACCATTGAGCAGGTTTGTGCTCAGCATCCATGTAAACATTCCTCGAAATCAAGTTACATTAAATATGGTGGATTATACGAAAGATGAGAACCATATGCCGGTGGAATTTTTTCGAGAATCAATGATTGTAGCTAAAGGCATTGAATTGCACGACGCTGTATCAGTTAAAATTCTTTCAACCGTGGACGAATAATCAATTTTTGTCTTCATATCTCACCAAAGGGATGTCGCTTAACACAGCCATCTCATTAACTGAAAACGTTTTATCTGATCCTAAACAGTAAGTGTTTACCCATAATCATGATCCTAACTTAAGTGCCCACTAACAATAAGTGGACACTATCGCACAACAGAATCAAGCCCGTAAGGTGGGGTTCACCAAACGCTGACGTCTCATAGGCGCTGACGTCGGACAATATACTTTTATAAACGCGCAAAAGGTTCGAGTTCTGTTTTTTTTTACCGTATAACTTCACACTTCCAAGAGACAAAAATGATATTAGTGTGTTTATACTAAGGTCTCCTAAATCCTACGAAGCAGACGTAATAGAGCGGTGATCAAAATGGAAGCCCTTGTTGTAAGAACTTATGGTGATCTATGGTCACCCATACAATTAACACGGCATTGTTCTTCAAGTTGATCAAGAACTCCAAAGGCTAGGTTTGGGTGCTTTAAATACACAAGTTGACCCGTATTTGATATTGGCAGCAACTTAAAATTCTTTCTATCTTTTATAAAGGTACGCACCGTATTTATGGGGTATGCGGGGTCATGATCTCCATGAATAAGCACTACTTTGCAAGTTACCCCGTTAAGCAAATGATCCCATTTTCGGGCTTGCATATGAATGTCTCGGGCAAATGATTTATACCCTTGCATGACTGTGAGAGGAAAAGAATTTTGAACCAACGAAGCCATTTCCTCATCAAAGAATACATTTTGATCGTTCGGGGAATTATCATAAAGGCTTTGTACTAATTCATAATCAT
Organism: Robiginitomaculum sp.; assembly: GCA_002733905.1. Taxonomy (GTDB): domain Bacteria; phylum Pseudomonadota; class Alphaproteobacteria; order Caulobacterales; family Maricaulaceae; genus Robiginitomaculum_A. The sequence continues at coordinate 111,095 of NVXK01000002.1, forward strand.
AACCAGCATCAATACTCGACAGCATGGCCCTGAGCATCATGGGTAGAAGTTGCGGTGCATAGCGAGCTAAGTATATGGCAACACGAGAATTGGCCCCCATTTGATTAAATTGTTTCTTAGTCGTAATAGGAATACACCCGCCACAGGAAACGATAGAGGATATTTTTTTGGGCATGTATTGGGCACAAGCATAGGCGTAAATCGCCCCTGATATGACCGCTAATATTTGGCAATTTTCAACTTTTAAATGATTGAGTAAACACTCAATATCGCGCGCAAACCGAGCGGGGGCACCTTTATGTACGCCATCAGCACTCGTTTGTGCAAAGAATGGCCGCCAAACCATAATCAAACGAATATTTCGCTTCTCAATGTCGTCTCGCATACGTTGCGTTAGAACAGTTCCGCCAATCAGCGCATGAAAGAATAAGACGGGTCGCCCTTTTTTAGGGCCAACAATTTCATAATGTAGTTTCCTTTTATTTGGCAAGATTAATATAAATTTTTCGCGCCAATTTTCATCAAAATGCGTTTGGGGGACCTCTTCTAATAAAGGTGAATGACGGTTCGATTGCGTAAATCCTGAGTAAAGACAGGCTAATTCCACTTGTGAATGCACGCCAAGCCTAGACATGAGTGTTTTCGCTTGCGTACGAATTGTTGCAAGTGATCTGCTACGTTCATTTGCTAGGCCATTCAGGTTGCCTCCAGTTACAATGGTTTTAACTATGGCCATTTCTACAGGTTTCAAACCAAAGCTTTCTTGAAACTGACGGCCCATTTCTGGCACCCATTTTATATGAAATGTACACAAGCGTCCGATAGATTTCCCTGTATAGTCTATGGCCCTAAAAAGTGCCATTTTTATTTGACTGCTTCCATCGGCCAAAACCATATTATACACTGAGATAACTGTATTTACTTTATGCTTTTTAAGCGTTTTTATATCTTGTAATAAACAATCATACTCTCCGTATTCAAAATTATCGGCGTTGATTTTTTGCTCTATCTTTATTTTTAGAGAACTCAGGGCACTTTTATTTGCATGAAAGATGATGCCGTCTTTACGCACTAAAATACTCGGTCTTGAATCAGCATTAATGTACCGAATAGAACCAGTAGCAACGTTGGAATGCCGCCCTTGCCGTTCAAGCAATGTAAAAGCCCGTTGAAAATGATCAGCAACCTCATTAATCGTATGTTTTTCTTGGTTTTGCTCTGATAAATGTATGTCGTGTAAACGGGTGTCTATTATTTGCGTGAGGGCTTTATATCGATGTGGTTCAATGGCCATTGAATAGGCTAAATCTATCAACTCTTCATTAGAGTTTACGACACTATTTTCTAACTTACTCGCCATAAGCGCCCCTAATTATGGCCTTAAAATACAGTAAATTTCATAGAAATACCAACGAATTATCTATATTTACACCATATGGTGTATTCACGAATATATTCTGCCATGCAAAATTCTCCTAAATGGCGGCATACTGAATACTATCCCATTCAAAACTCATGCTGTTAGATATGTGGCCGCTAGATATTTGTATGGAGATTAGATGTTGTTAAACCCCATAAAAACACTGCCACGTACACAGCGAGTGAGCGGGATATGGAAAATTTGGTGTTTAACTTTAGGAGCATTAAAATGAGATTACCTAAAAAGACAATAAGCGTGGCCCTTTTAACCATCGGATTGATTGGCGTCACTGGCATTGCACAAGCAAGACCTGACTCAGGCTATGAATACTTGATTTGTCGAGGCGGTAAGAATATCTCTTTAAAAATTGGCGCAAGCAGGAATAACACCACTATTGGGCTAGGCTTTCGGTCTGCACCAAATGGCTGGAAGGCCAGCGGCAGGCAATTGCAACCTGGTCAATGCGCTTGGGTTGATCGTGCATTGTCACCCGATGAACCAAGAAAATTAATATTCACCGTTCCAAGCGATGTAAATACCTCAGTCAATTGGAAAAGTTTCTTACTGCCTGGCCGCCCCGTGTCGAGGACGCGAGCGCCAGTCGTTGTTGGCGTGAATTCTGGAGAAAAAGGAATACGCCTAAAATTGCTGCAGGTTGACGCTTCTAGACGAGGTCGTGACTATACTCACATCATGACGATTGATCTTTCGTCCGACAGCCATCTGACTTTCTCTGTGAAACGTCAAGGGAATATTTTTCGGGCTAATCGGGTCATTAGGGGAGCGGTTACAGGAGAACCTCTAATCGTCGTGACGCAGCGCGACAAGCCGACGCTTCACAATAAAGCGAGTAATCGCTGTCTTACCATGCCAGCCACGGCAATACGTGGTCGTGAAGGCCGCGCACAAGTCAATACCTGTAATTCTGCCGCTGGGGTATTTGATTCTGAGCATAAGCAAAAATGGCTTTTCCAAGAGAGAGGCGACAATATTTACTCAATCCGAAGCCTTAGAGGCAATTGGTGTTTAAATCACAAAGCCTCTGTCGATAATTATGAAGGCGGGCCCGTTAAACTTGTCGGATGCTCCAATCATGCTGATCAACAATGGCAACGCAGTGATAACAGGAGGAATCAATTTAGATTACGCAATAGATCAAGCGGAAAATGTCTGAATGTGCATGGCCGCGAGCATAAAGATTGGGGTAAAATTTCTGTTTATACCTGTGCCGACACACCTGATCAGATCTGGTCGCGGAAGTAAGCCAAGCCTCATCACAGAATCTAGAATGACCAATAGCACACAAATGAAAGAAAGAGTTATCATGACATATACCCAAAATAAATTTCGCAATCTATGCCTTGCTACGCCCCTCTTGCTTAGCTTGCTGGCATCTGCACCTTTTGCTGACGCGCAGGGGCGAGAAGCTATCGCCCATGGACGAACATCCAATCATACACTCGGCTCTGCATCTGACGTCTGGCGCGTTGAACTACGTGATCTTGAGCGGTTTTTGGCAATGTCGTCAGGCGACAGTGACGGTGTCAGTGAATTACAACGGCTAACGATCAAACTGAGCGGCGACGGTAGCCAATATGATACTGTCACCGAGACAAATCCTTTTTTTAGGGTGAATAACGGCCCCAGAACCACCAACAACGTAATTAACGTCCGTACAGGTGATCGCCTGAATCTCGACAGGCTTGATGATAACATACGCGATAATTATAATTTATGGGTTCATGTTAAACAACGTGACCAAGTCGAATTTGGTATTTCAACGATACGTTTTCAGATTGAGGTGAAGGCACGTGAACTAGACTGTCATGGCGATCGGGCATGCAGAAGAAACGACACCGGCATTGTCACCTATCACATGAATTTAGACATACCTTCCGTCAAATCTCAGAGCTGTATTCCCGCAAACAGTTATCGGATCAGGGCCGTAAATGGTGCGGTCATGACTTTGCGCCCGCAAGAAACAAGGTCAGGACGTAATGTGAAACAGGTACGTCATGTAAATAGCGGTACCAGTACGGGTCTGGGGCCTGCCAGCGGTACTGTTCGCGGGCCACATATGGCGATGCAAAGCGGCGAGATTTGTATTGCCAGTACATCCCGACCGGCCACATATATTAAAAACCCTAGTACACAAACGTGTGTAAGTTTGCCATCAGGAAGCGTGCCAGGTGTCGCAAATGTACGGGCACCTGCGTGTCGGATTAACACGAACAGTACAGAGGACAAAAAAGCGCAATGGCGCATCAAACGTAAAGGCACTGATTACTGGTCCATCAAAAACACCGTTAGCAACCATTGCTTGAATGCCAAGGCTTCGACTGCGGGTCGCAATGGCGGCCCCGTTAAGGCTGTCGGGTGCAGTGCCCATAATGATCAAAGTTGGCGCAAAATCGGGCGAGCTAACGGGAAATATATCTTAAGGAACGTCTCGACGAACAAGTGCCTGACAACAGAAAATGGTCGCTTAATGCACCGCAGATGTTCCGATCGACCAACGCAATTATGGTTGTCGATAGCCGAATATTAGAACGCGTAATAATTGGAGAGCTCGTATGAAATTCTTTTTACCACTAACTGTACTTTTGATAGCGTGGGCGTTTTTTGTGACTGACACAGCTGTGGCGCAGGGAACAAATTCACACCACACCATGGCTTCTGGCCCGGATGTTTACCGTATTGAGGTTCGCAATTTAAAGCGATTTGAAGTCATGGAAGTTGGAGACAGTGACGGCGTAGGTGAACTGCACAATATAAGAATTCGCCTATCAGCATTTACCAACGGGCCTATGCAATTTCATTCCAAAACGGTAAGAGCGACTCCTGGGTTTTTATATAATGATACAACGAATGACGGCGGCAATACGTCATATCTTAATGTTCGCAAGGGAAATCGCGTCAGACTTCATGGGCGTGCGAACCATGATAATCTTTGGGTCCATGCTGGAGCCGTGAGTGCTGACGGATCTCGTATTCAAGTTAGGTTGTCCATCTATGCCCGAGAGCTGGATTGTGTTGGAAGGCGAGTTTGTCGTCGTGGCGGTTATGGTATGTTTTCGGTAGACTTTAACATCCCGAACTTTGACACGCCGCCAAGCACACGATGCGGGCCAGAGAATACGTTTGAGTTAGGTCGCCTTGATGATAAAATTGCAATTTTCGGGGCGGACAATGTAGAAAACAATTCTTATGAGAATGGCAATCGGAGACACTTATTTGGTGATGTATTCACCCGTCATAAGGCTGGGGGCGTGATACTCCGCCCGCTTTATGCCGATATATGCATTGCCAGTAGCTCTCGCGCCAGCGCGCAACCAACGCCACCACCTCCTAGCCGTGAGAGATTTTGGTTTTTAAAAAATGTTGCCAGCGACAGATGTGTGACAATGCCTAGGGGGGCGATGTCTTCAACATCGGTTCCCGCGCAAGTGAATACATGTCACTTCAGATCATCTATTGGATCGACACATCGGGAAAAATGGCAACTTGTCGGGACGGCCCCTAGTACATATTTCATTCGTAGCTCTCAGGGTAATCAGTGTTTGAACCTGAAAGCCATAGATAACCGCGAGGGTGGCCCTGTGAAAATTGTTAATTGCTCTGGTCATAATGACCAAAAATGGAAGCGCACAGAAATGCCGAACGGTCAGTTTCAACTCCGTCATACAATAAGTGGAAAATGCTTGAACGTGCATGGGCGAGAACATAAAAATTACGGCCAGATCTCTGTATATACGTGCGCCGTAACACCAGACCAGCGCTGGACATTTATCAATGAACACACGGCGAACGATATCGCCGCCCTTGAACGTAGACGATAACCTTATCGTATAGACTAAACAGGAGTACTAAAATGCGTATTGCACTCATATGCACAACCATACTAATTTTAACAGCGTGTGGTGATGAACAATCAGACCAATCAGCTGATACGTCAAACCTATCGGTTAACAGTCCCGTAACGGCACTGTTAGATCGCAAGTCAAGAGGATCTGCGCTTACGAACACCCCCATCTCTTTTGCTGACGCCACTGGCGAAACTTCGAAGATGATCGAAGTCGGCCCCTGCCCGTTTGTGTCTGATGAAACCATAAAAGCCAGTGTTCGTACGACTTTTGAGATAACTCGCAGGGAGGTCTCAAATACTGAGTGCCGTTGGGCGTATAATGCCGGGTTTGTGATCAATGTGACTATCGAAGATATCGTAACCGCAAAACCCGTTTCCGAACGTCGCTATAATATTGGCGTTGATACGGTAAGCACGCCTCAAGACGGTCCGGGAACGCATGCAGCAATGATAAACGACACGGCATGGGGTAAGCTCATGCCTTTTGCTTATAGTTTTGAAAAAGACGGCAAGCTTGTCTTCATACGGTATACAGGGTTCAAGACTGGTGCCGATATCATGCGACCCGCAGCCAATGAAATTGCCGCACGCATGAGCACTGCCCCAACGATTAGACATCAACGCCGACATAAGACAGAACCGTTTAAGGCCTGCGACGTTTGGAGTGAGCATGATCTTAAAACAGTGTTTGGTGCAAGCGAGACCGCCGTAGTGGCGCCCGGTGCGAGGAGCATGTCCACGTGCAGTTGGAAAATTTATGAGGACGGAGTTTCTGGTCAAAGAACCGCTGCGTTTAATTTCTACAAACGAGAAGCAGGCAAAAAGCAAGAACACGAATATGACAGCTACAAGCCTTACTCTGCCGACGGTGAAACCCATTACCTCAGAAAATCTAATTCCAGCTTCGGAACGTATATTCACATTATCACACCTCGTCCAGAAGGCCTTGTCCATGTTACGGTCTCGGATCCTGAAAAAGATCCGAGTGCTATTGCTAAAGTGCTACAAAAAAACCTTCTTAGCCGGATGGTTCCGTAGATATCAGTTTAGACAACTACATCATTTATAAAGCCGAAGATCAAAGGAGAAAGCAAATGTCAATAATTGGGAAGATCCAGAGCATAAAAATAATAATGACCGCCAGTTTATTGATGGGCATTGGTGGGGTTTATAGCGGCGGGGTCGCCTTTGCAGCACCAGCAACAGTAGACCTTCGTGACAACCAAACGCCAATTCGCTCTCAGGGTAATCGAAGATCGTGTATCACTTTTTCCTCAACCGCAGCACTTGAAGCAGCCTACAAGCGAGCGGGTTATGGTGAGCTTGATTTGTCGGAACAGTTTTTTCAGTATATGAATAAAATGTTCTGGCTGCATCAATGGCGCGATCAACAAAGCAAGCAAGCGGCGGATCAAGAAACGCAACTTGGCTTCTCAGCAGGCGGGAGCGGTTCTGATTACCTTGGTCCATTAGCCAACGGTTTTCGGATACCGGAAGAAACTGTGTGGCCCTATCGTTCTCGCGACTTTACAGCGAGAGACCATCCAGCAATCGCAAACAAATACAATTCCCCGTATTGGTCAAAACAAAAAACCAAGAGTGATTTCAACCTTGAAGGCGGGTTTCTAAAAAAGAAACACCTAACAGCTGCAAGGTATTATTCTGGCACTGGTTTCAACCGCATTAGTGGTAGAAACAAAGATACTATGATCCGCGCCATAGAAAACCAACTGAGCGCACGGCGCGAAGTTGTAATTGACATGAACATGCAATATCGAATTTCAAATTCGGATAATAGAGATAAACGCATGCTCGAGCGATGCGATACCTGCACCAATCGTGGCGCCCATTCAATGTTAATCGTTGGATACAATCGGGTCAGTCGCGATTCCACTAAACATTACTTCATTGTTAAAAACAGTTGGGGTATAAACCACAATACAACACGAACTGACGGCTATACATTTATTACTTATGATATGCTCAAAGCAACAGCGTATAGTGCGGCTTACATTACTGGCGTTACGAATCCACGTCCATGGCCTGAACTGGCAAATATTGGGCGTTGGGAAACCAAATTAGGGGCATGGCGCGGTATACTAGATATCTATCACGTGCCTGGTGTCATGAAGCAGCCTTTTACAAATCAAGGCAGTTCCATGAGAGACGCCAGAATTGGCACATTCTATAATCATAAAGGCAAAGCATATAGAGTTAACGGTGTGATGAGTGGTCGGAAAATGACATTTTGGATCGATAAAAACAAGCCGCATGTGTCGTATGATCGAATGATTGGTACAAAATATACTATGAACCGAATTCATGGCGAAGATTTGACTGTTGGTCGTTTTACCGACAATGGGAGTGTTACCTATGCTGGGTATATGAAACGAAAGGGCACTTCCGCATTTAGGGAACCAACCGTTAAACGTGACCAATCCCCCAGAGACATTGTTGGCAAATGGGCGATGGTTTATGGTACAAATGCCCAACGGACAGCCGAGTTTTGCATAACGTCAGTTAGCTCATCAGGAACTATCCGAGGCCGCGGCGCGACAGCGATCACGGGATCATTCAAGCCCGGCGAAGGTGGCCGCCATTTCCGTATTCGAGGTATCAACAATAACAACGGATATATAGATGCAATTCGTATGAGTTGGCATGGCAATATCGCTACGGGAGAAAGCTATTGGGATAATGGTAGATCACGAGGCGGCGTTCTTTTAAAAAAAATTGGCACGCGTTGCACAAATTAAAGCCATTATTTTATCGGAAGAAAGCACATAATATTACATTGCTCTTGGCTGATAATACTCCCGTATTTTAGCAAGGTTTTAGTAAAATTTTCAATAGGGTTTAACTAAGGAGGTTTTACGATCAAGAAACCGAGAGTAGATAGCCTCCCCTTGGGGTATATACGGGCAGTCATATCATGCAAATATTGAAGCAAGCGGAGAGTACACACCAGTTTCGGCTTTGTGCCATGAGCACGGTATGAGTAGCGCATCATTTTATAAATGGCGCGCAAAGTTTGGCGGCATGGATGCATCATTAATGGGGCGTATGAAGGAGCTTGAATCTGAGAATGCGTGGCTCAAAAAGATGTACGCGGATGTGCAGTTACAAAATGATGTCATTAAAGAGGCTATGGAAAAAAGTGGTGAGGCCATCACGTCGCCGAGACATGGCCAAGCGAGACATGTTTGAAGGTCGACTTAATATCCGTGCTCCGTGCGCGGCCTTTAGCATCAGTCAGGCTTGTTATCGTTACCAGCAGAGCGTGTTCTCCGATCGCTTGAACAAATCATTGAAAGGCATGGAAAACCTATAGCAAAATACAATCTACAGGCCTAACCATGTGGCCAACCAAAATGTCGCGCCTGCCGCGACATAGGCGAGTACAAACAAATACCCGAACATAATCAATGGCCATTTCCATCCATTTGTTTCTTTCTTGGTAACGGCTAATGTAGACAAACATTGCGGTGCAAAAACAAACCAAACCAGAAATGCTAATGCCATAGGCATTGACCAATCTGCCGCCAAAGCTTGCTCGATCATCACTGACTGTCCGTCGACATCTTCAACATTGTAAACAATGGACAGAGTTGAAACTGCAATCTCGCGGGCCGCCATTGCAGGGATAAGTGTGATAGACATTTCTAGGTTAAATCCGATGGGAGCCAGTACTGGCTCGATAATTCGGCCCAACATGCCCGCATAACTATTGCGAATAATCCCGTCATTGTTTGGATAAGTAGACAAGAACCAAACAATAATAGACGCAGGCAAAATAATCCGCCCTGCGCGTGTCATAAAAATCATAGCACGTTGCCAAAGACCAAGAAAATAATCTTTTATGGATGGTATTTTATAACTTGGCATTTCCAGCAATAGAGGTGACGTCGCCCCTTTGGTGAGTGTTTTTTTCAACACCAATGCTGCCAAAAGCGCGAACACAACCCCCGCGATGTACAAAGCAAACATCACCAAGCCCTGTTGATTAAACACGCCTACTTTGCCTGCCGGAATAAAAGCGCCAATAACAATAATATAGATAGGCAAACGCGCCGAACAGGTCATCAACGGAGCAATTAAAATTGTTGTCAGCCTATCTTTTTCATTCTCGATCGTTCGTGCCGCCATAATGCCCGGTATAGCGCAAGCAAAACTAGACAAAAGCGGGATAAAGGCACGCCCATTCAACCCCACTTTTGCCATAGCTGAATCTACAAGAAAGGCTGCTCGAGTCATATATCCCGAAGCTTCAAGTGCCAGAATGAAGGCAAACAAAATAAGGATTTGCGGCAAAAATATGAGGACAGAACCGACCCCCGCGACAATACCGTCCACAATCAATGATTTCAACCATCCTTCATTTAGAAATGAACCTACAAATACGCCCAACGCGCCTATACCTGCCTCAATCAAATCCATTGCAGGGCCAGACCATGAATACACCGCCTGAAACATAAAAATCATTATTCCAGCGAGAATAAACAAGCCCAACACTGGGTGCAGTATAAAATTATCAATTTTCACAGATATATTTTTCCCACCCGATGCACGCACAGTTCTTTTCGTAATCGCGCGGGCTTTGTTTTGGATGCGTTTAAGGTCATCACCTTCCGCATCAGGATGTTTTGCCGTTCCGTTTGCAATACCAACTGACCATTCCGCCAATGTTTTCATAATCGAGAAACGCCCTTTGGTACGAACGGCCACACACGAGACGACTGGCACACCGATCTCTTTCGACAACGCAGCAAGATCAATTTCCACACCATCCCGCGCAGCCATATCCATCATGTTCAAAACGACAATCATCGGCAAACCATAGTTTTTAGCCTGCAACACATTGTGCAAATGGGTGCGAATATTGGCTGCATCCATCACAACGATAATAGCGTCCGGTGCAGTTTCCTCGTCCAGATTTCCATTTACAAAATCCAGAGTGACCCGCTCGTCCGCGCTATGGCCACAATCTCCATAGATGCCAGGCAAGTCGATCAGTTCGAGTGTGTGACCTTTGGTTGTTGTATAAAACCCTTTGGAATATTCGACCGTTGCTCCCGGGTAATTGGCAACTTTTGCGCGACCACCTGTCAACGCGTTGAATAAAGAGGTCTTGCCGCAATTCGGCGCACCCAATAACGCTATGCGTAATGTTTTATCTGCGGGCATGCTATGTGTCTTCCTGTATCACATCGACCTGAATCATAGCCGCTTCTTTTGGGCGCATCGCAATAGAGGTTCCGTGCAAACGCACGTTCAATGGCGAACCTCCAAAAAGGCCCACATGCACAATCTCGACAATATCACCTTCCGCAAAACCAATTTCACGTAGGCGAATTTCTATACGCGGGGAATCCGCACGAAACCCCGTAATTTTCGCACGAACATTTTTACCAATCTCAGCCAAACTCATTTGGGTAGCCTTTTACGATTCTTCCTGCCGAAGACGCGACATAATCTCATATAGCTCAAAAGCAACGCAGAAAAGGGGTCACAGGGTCAAGAAAATCAGGACTGTCCGGATTCAATTTATACTTCACGAAGTCTTCACGTAGATGACGATTATGAGCCCCCAGTTTGCGCAGGACTTTCCCTGTGAAGGATTTACATGCGCGTTCCAATGCGCCTGCCTCATCAAATACGGGTGCACGCCCATAGCGCCTTCTTAAAATGCCATTGGTCAACATAACGGCATTACGTTGCGCGCTTTGTTTCGTACTGAACTCCATCACCATAGAAATACAATAGGTCTGGTTTTCCACCCTATGGGGTGAGGGATGCGGCCAAGACACCATTTCTCCGCCAACGAGATCATAAGCGTCCGCACTTTCTTCAAACTCAGCACGAAACGGCACATCTTGATCTATTTCTCCAAGCACGATGCTCTCATAAGCAGTATCTGGCAAAAATGTCTGGTTAATGGGATACACGAAAACCCGTTTTTTACCGCGTATATGCCAAAGGTGGGTGATCGTTGGGTCACAATGATAGGGTACTTTCGCTGTAGGCGATGAAATTAAAATACCGCCACGTGCATTCCGTCTATCTTTATTCTTGCCCGTATGGGTTTCAAGTTCACTATGTAATTGCCCCAAAATAGCTTTATATTCGGGATGTAAATTCATAGCTTCACGTAAATTCATCCATATCTGGCCTGATTTAACTGCCTTGATAAGGGTCGCGCCATCATGTCCACGAAAATCAACCGTGCAATGGCGATAAGGGTAATTCGGATCATCGGACATGGTGCACACATCCAGTTTTTCGGAAGGATGTTTATCTAATAAACGCGCAAGAGCCTCATCTGTAAACAAACCTGTTTCATTGAGTTTGTGCGGCACGGCTAAAACTTTTTTACCATAGTCATACGTGTCTTGAAGTGTCCATTTTTCTATGATTTGCATATTAAACCTCTTTAAGACGCGGCATGATTTCAACAAGGTTGCAAGGGCGCGTACGACTATCCAGTTGCGGAGCAATGACTTTATCCCACCCATCTTTCACCGCCCCGTTTGACCCTGGAAGTGCAAAAATGAATGTACCATTCGCCGTTCCCGCCACTGCCCGCGACTGGATGGTCGACAGACCCACGCTTTGATAGCTCACCATATGAAACATATGCGAAAACCCCTCTATGGTTTTTTCAAACAAGGGGGTGATGGCTTCGGGGGTAATGTCGCGTCCAGTTAACCCAGTACCTCCGCTTGAAACCACCACATCAATACATGGATCTTCAATCCAGTTTTTCACTTGCAGACGAATAGCATTCACATCATCGCGCAAGAGTTTACGCGCAATAAGCTCATGCCCTGCGGATTGCACGCGCGCGCACAACAAATCACCAGATGTATCATTAGCAAGTGTGCGTGTATCACTGACCACAAGAATGGCAATATTGACAGGTTTAAACGTGCGGGATGTATCAAGACCAATCATAAAAACTCCATATATAAATTTATCCACCTGTTGCCGACATAAAGCGGGAAAGTGTGGAAGGTTGGGTCGGCGCAATTTCAAAATCATGCCCTAAGGGTTTACGACCAATAGCCACATCAAGTGCCTGATTAAGAGCGTCAGAACTATCGACACCACGCATAGCGGCCTTCAAGTCCACATAAGCCCCCTGCCCCAAACACATATAAATTTTCCCCGTACACGTCACGCGCACACGGTTACAGCTTGCACAAAAATTATTGGACAAAGGACTGATAAACCCCAGCTTGCCATTGGTCTGTGCAATATGTGCGTACCGTGCAGGCCCGCTGTGGGCTTGATTTAAAGTTGGCGGACTATCGGAAAGCGTCCAACGTTCATCAAGTCGCGCACGAATTTCCGTCAACGGAATATATTGGTCAAACCGGTCTTCACCTGTATCCCCCATTGGCATGACTTCAATCAACGTCATATCCATGCCCAACCCATGTGCCCACATCACTAAATCAGGAATTTCATCAACATTGTGTTGTTTAAGGGCAACCGTGTTGATTTTCAATTTCAACCCCGCGCTCAACCCCGCCTCGACACCTTCCAACACGCGTGCCAGACTACCGCCACGCGTGATCGTGTTAAATGTATAGGGGTTCAAACTATCCAGAGATATATTGACCCGCTCTACACCCGCAGCCTTCAGAGAATGGGCATAGCGGGACAATTGAGTGGCATTGGTTGTCAGGGCAATTTCGTCAATACGCCCCGCGTCAAGATGTGCGGAGAGATGATGCACCAACCCCATAAATCCTTTACGCACAAGCGGCTCACCACCTGTCAGGCGGATTTTCCTCACACCTCGCGCAATAAAAGCATCTGTGAGCCGAGCAAGCTCTTCAAGACTTAACAAATCCTTCTTTGGCAAAAACTGCATATGCTCTGCCATGCAATAAAAGCACCGCAAATCACAACGATCCGTCAAAGAGAGTCGTAAATATGTTATCTTACGACCATAAGAGTCTGTTAAATCTTGCTTCATTTCGACTAGTAGTTCGCACCGACAGTGAACCAGAGTTTTTGTGTATCTGTAGAAAATCCTTTTGCATTATAGTCCGCATATTTCAGACCTGCATAATAGTATTTTCCGAATTTTTTCGAAATCTGGAAATCAATTTCGCTACCATAATCTCCGCCAATATCGGCGCTAAAATCATGATAAACAACATCAAATTTCAACCCCTTTAGAGAACTGTCATCACCAAATTTATAAGACAAAGATCCATAAAAATCTTCCAAACCACCTGCCGGTGTACTGAGGAATTTATCGGCCCAACCATTGAATTTATGCAAGGTCGCAAGAGGTGTTTGGAAACTCGCAACCCCATTATCTGACCCTAAAACTTCATAGCCAGCTTTGCCAGTAAACCCATTGGCGCTTAAACCACCGGAAATATGGTAATAGCTGGCAGTATAATCCACAGAATTATCTTTGTAATCACTCTGCGTCGCAAATTCAGCCTCATATATAGCCTTTACACTCTCACCTAATTGATACGTACCATCAAACCGCAAGCCGAGTGTCTGACTAGATAGGCTATAAACAGGTATGTCGTTCAAATCGATGAACAGACCATAAGCCGTGAAGTTACCCAAATCAAACCCTGTATACTTACCGTTGAGAATGAAGGTATTTGTGTCCAAATCACCGAACGGATGATCGTCACCGAAAATACGGTTTACATTCCACACATACCCACCTGTCAATGTCAGATTCTCGGATGGTTTAGTTATAACGCCCGCCATATCCCATGTCTGGTCATTTTGACGCCAGCCAACAGTGCCAACAAACCGTTGATTATCGAGGTTCAAAGCAACCCGTCCGGCAAGCAATGTTGTGTTTTCAAAGCCTGTATAAGCAATATAAGCTTGGTTTACTTCGGTAATTTTCGGATCGGCAATAACAGGAAACTGCCCTTTACCGTTCACTGTACTATTATAATCGCTCCCGCCAATTTGTAGAACATTGTCAAATTCCAAAACAGCCGAAAAACCTTTAAACGTTTTCGTAGCGTATTTTAGTTTAGTACGCAAAGTCGATGCCATCGCATCCTCATTAAAGCCAGTTTGGTCAACATTTTCCAAACGGTAACGAAAGCTCACACTCGCCTTACCTTCAGTAATAGCTTCCACAAATGTGGCTGCCTCATCCGCAGCAAAAGCTGGTGTAAAAGCAAAAAGAGAAAGAGTGGCAACAGATGATAAAAGAAGGCTACGCATGGTCATGTCCTTATTGGTGTTTCGATGCCCATTATGTACGCCTCTCCTCCCGATAAAAATGTGACCCAAGTCAAAGGCCGTGCGTTTTGTCATAAAAAAACCCGCCATAAAGGCGGGCTCCAAAATCATATATTCTTAACGCTTGCGTACAATTTGATATCCTGGTCGCAACAAATATTTAAACGGTGCAGAAAACATATGTACGAGCCGTGTAAACGGGAAGACCAAGAAAATTGTCAGCCCCAGAACGATATGCAATTTAAAAATAACATTCTCATGCAGAAGATGTTCCGCCGCCCCTCCTCTAAAGGTCACAATTTTTTGCGCCCAATGCGCCAGTTCAATCATGGATGATCCATCCAAATGTTGTGCCGATTGTGGGATAGTCAAAAGACCAAGAATTAACTGCACAAACAAGAGTAGCAAAATGGCTTTGTCCCAAAAACTGGACGTTGCGCTGACTCGTGCATTCCCAAAACGCCGAACGATCAAAATAACCATGCCAACGAAGCACATACTCCCAAATATACCACCAGCGGTCATTGCCAGTATTTGCTTTTGTCCTGCCGTTATAAACGGCTCATACATCCAATGGGGCGTAAGCAGCCCTACAAGATGTCCAAAAAACAAAAGTAAAATACCAACATGGAAGAGATTGCTACCCCACCTTAATCCCTTACGGCTCACAAATTGACTAGAGTCTGCTTTCCATGAATATGGATCACGATCATAACGCAGGACCGTCCCTAAAACCATGACACCCACGGCTATATAAGGATAAATGCCAAAGAAAAATGTATTTAAATACTCATGCATTACATAACTCCCATTTCAGGAGATTTACTGGCTGGCTCCAGAGGTGTAGGTGAGCAAGAGCCACAATCATCTGCCCCACCAAACGCTTCTGGCTCTTCCCACTGCTCGTCCAATTCGTCCAGAGTTTTAATATTTGGCAAAGATGCATCCGCCGCTTTTTGAATATCAGCAGGTTTTAACTTTGCACCAGAAAGCTCAACAATCGCAGCAAATACAATTGCGTATCCACTTTTGCCACGCTTAAGTTTTTCACCAATGACCGCGATCACTGGCGCCGCTTGCCCCAAAGTTTCGAGACCTTCTTCGGGTTCGCAAACAGAGATGAATTCTAAAAACAAGGGTAAATAATCTGGTAATTCAGACACACCAATCTGCAAGCCTTTTTCATGGTACCGATTTGATAAATCAATCATAGCCTGCCCCCGAAACCGAGACTCGCCGTGCACATGTTCATACAAATGCAAGCAATGACTTCGCCCACGATCAAACAGTTCTACATAGTTTTCTTGCAGCTTCATCAAATCCGTGACGGCGAGCTCATCCATAAAACGACAAAGGGACTTCAAAGTTTTCACTTTCAAAAATCCGTCCTCAACGAGTACTTTTTGCATGTCTTCCATATGGGCCATACCTTCCGCAGATGGATAGACAAGCAATCTTGACAATACGCGTAAACTTCTCATTACGAACTCCCCTTCTGGTTCCAGCCTCTACCAATTTTCAATTGGGTTCCGGCAAGTTTTGTTTCTTTTTTATCTTCACCGTGATAGGAGCCACTCATGGTATTTCCGTGAGACGGAGAGCCAAACAGGTTAGGCCGTTTCTCCTCACCGCCATGACACCCATTGCCAAAACTAATGCCACATTCAGAACGGGTCTCGAACGCAATTTCGTGGTCAAACGGGCTATCCCCGCCATATTCACGGTGATTGGTCGGAATGACAAAACGGTCTTCATAATTAGCAATGGCCATCATTTGATACATGTCATCCATTTCATGCTCGCTCATGCCAACCTGATCAAGAATGCTCAAATCGGTCACACCATCGACGGTTTTCCCGCGCATATAGGCCCGCATCGCGAGCATGCGTTCAAGGGCGTGCGTGACAGGAGCCTCATCACCAGCCGTAAGTAAATTGGCGAGGTATTTAACAGGAATACGCAGGCTTTCCACATCCGGTATCATGCCGGAGCTTCCCGCCTTACTCCCCATTTTTCCATTTTCATGGGCCGATTGAATGGGCGAAAGCGGCGGTACATACCAAACCATAGGCAGAGTGCGGTATTCAGGATGCAATGGGAATGCAATTTTCCAATCCATCGCCATTTTATAAACAGGTGACGCCTTTGCCGCCTCAAGCCAACTATCTGGTACACCATCCTCACGGGCGCGCGCAATGACGTCCGGGTCGTGTGGATCAAGGAATAAATCTAATTGGGCCTGATATAGATCCTTCTCGTCAGGCACACTGGCCGCCTCAAGAATTTTATCGGAATCATACAAAAGCACACCCAAATAACGGATACGTCCTACACAGGTTTCAGAGCAAACCGTTGGCTCTCCGGCCTCAATACGCGGATAACAGAAGGTACATTTTTCAGATTTACCAGACTGCCAGTTAAAGTATATTTTCTTGTACGGACAACCAGAAACACACATGCGCCAACCGCGACATTTATCCTGATCTATCAAAACAATTCCGTCTTCTTCGCGCTTGTAGATCGCACCGGACGGGCAAGATGCCACACAGGTCGGGTTCAGACAATGTTCGCACAGGCGCGGCAAATACATCATGAATGTATTTTCAAATTCGCCGTACATTTGCTCCTGCATTTCTTTGAAATTATAATCCGCACGACGTTTTTCAAACTCACCGCCCAGAATTTCTTCCCAGTTCACGCCCCAATCAGGGGCATCTTTATTTTTGCCCGTGATAGCCGATTTCATGCGTGCCGTCGGAACGGTTTTGCTTTCTTTAGCCGTTTTTAGATGATTATATTCATATGTATACGGTTCATGGTAATCATCAATTTCGGGCAGGTTCGGGTTTGCAAAAATTTGTGAAAGCAGTGCAGCCTTACCTCCTGCTTTAGGTTTTAATTTGCCTTTTTTGGTAAGTTCCCAACCACCATTCCACTGCTCTTGGTCTTCCCAATTACGTGGATAACCAAGCCCGGGTTTGGTTTCTACATTGTTGAAATACGCGTATTCCATACCACCACGAGACGTCCAAACATTTTTACACGTGATGGAACATGTATGACAGCCAATACATTTATCAAGGTTTAGGACCATGCCTATTTGTGCACGAATAGTCATTTGGCAACTCCTTTACTCAGATCAATATTGATAGACTGGCCTTCCACATAAGCCTCTTCCATCCAGTCAAGTTTTTGCATTTTTCGAACAATCACGAACTCATCACGGTTGGAACCAACAGTGCCATAGTAATTAAAGCCCCATGATAATTGTGCGTACCCACCAATCATATGGGTCGGTTTCACCACCGCGCGGGTGACGGAGTTATGGATACCGCCACGTTTGCCAGTAATCGAATTCCCCGGTGTATTCATGGTCTTCTCTTGGGCGTGATACATCATGCTCATGCCTTCAGGCACACGTTGCGAGACCACGGCCCGCGCAGAAATCGCCCCGTTGACATTATAGGCTTCGATCCAGTCATTATCTTCGACACCAATTTTCTTGGCATCAATTTCAGACATCCAAATCACTGGCCCGCCCCTATTCATAGACAACATGAGAAGGTTATCGGAATAGGTCGAATGAATACCCCATTTTTGATGCGGCGTGATAAAGTTAAGTGCAATTTGCGGCACACCGTCCCCACGAGACTTTACAGCGTCGTTAATAGTACGCGTGGAAATTGGCGGCTTGTAAACACACAATGTTTCGCCAAAATCTCGCATCCATTCATGATCTTGATAGAATTGTTGACGACCCGTCAATGTACGCCACGGGATAAGTTCATGCACATTGGTATAACCTGCATTATAACTCACATGTTCATCTTCAAGCCCCGACCACGTCGGCGAAGAAATGATTTTACGTGGTTGCGCTTGCACATCACGGAAACGGATTTTTTCGTCCTGTTTCGGGCGTGCCAAATGCGTGTGTTCACGACCTGTAAACTCCCCAAGTGCTTTCCAAGCTTTCACGGCAACCTGACCATTAGTTTCAGGTGCGAGACTTAAAATGACTTCAGCAGCATCAATCGCAGTTTCCAACTTAGGCTGGCCCTTAGAGATACCTTCTTCACGAACAACTTTATTCAAACCACGTAACAGATCAATCTCATCGCCTGTTTTCCAACCAATACCCTTACCGCCATTTCCCAATTTTTCGAGCAAAGGCCCAACGGAGGTGAACATTTTATGTAGGTTCGGATAGTCACGCTTCACCTCAACAAGGTTCGGCATGGACTTACCGGGTACAGGTTCACATTCACCTTTCTTCCAGTCTTTCACGCCAAGCGCCTGCCCCAACTCACCCGGCGTATCATGCAAAATCGGTACACTGACCAAATCCGTTTCAATCCCTAGATGACCTTCACACAATTCAGAAAACTTCTTAGAAAGACCCTTGAAAATATCCCAGTCAGAACGCGATTCCCACGCTGGATCAACGGCCCGTGAAAGCGGATGAATGAACGGGTGCATATCGGATGTATTGAGGTCGTTCTTCTCATACCACGTCGCCGCTGGTAAAACGATATCCGAATATACAGCCGTGGTTGACATACGAAAATCAAGAGTAATGACAAGATCAAGCTTACCTTCGGGTGCATGCTCGTGCCATTTCACCTCGGACGGTTTTGCGTCGCCCATCTCGCCAATATCTTGGCTCAACACAGAATTAGACGCGCCGAGCAAATGCTTCAACATGTATTCATGCCCTTTGCCGCTCGAACCAAGGATATTGGAACGCCAGATAAACATATTACGTGGGAAGTTTTTCTCGTGATCTGGGTCTTCACATGAAAATTCTAAATCACCAGAGACAAGGTTATCAACCACATAGGACTTAATATCCTGCGATCCTGCTTTGGCTTTAAAACCAAGTGGATTGTCTTTGAACTGTGGAGAGGACGGAAGCCAGCCCATACGCTCTGAACGCACATTGCAATCGATCAGGGAGTAATTCTCCCATTTGTCTTTATCTGCGAGCGGAGAGAGAATTTCATTCACGGAAAGCTTCTCATAACGCCACTGGTTAGAGTGATTGTAAAAATACGATGTAGAATTCATCTGGCGCGGTGGACGACACCAGTCGGTCGCGAAGGCCAAAGGTATCCAGCCTGTCTGCGGCCGCAGTTTTTCCTGCCCCACATAATGCGCCCAACCGCCGCCTGATTTCCCGATACACCCACACATAATCAGCAAGTTGATAATGCCACGATAAATCATATCCATATGATACCAATGATTAATCGCCGCGCCCAAAATAACCATAGAACGCCCACGGGTCTTATCTGCATTCTCGGCGAATTCACGTGCAACCTGAATCACTTTAGCGCGATCAACACCTGTAATCGCTTCCTGCCAAGCTGGCGTATACGGCACATCATCATCGTAAGAACTGGCCACATTGTCACCACCAAGCCCACGGTCAATCGCGTAATTAGCCGCTGTCAAATCATAAACCGTAGCCACATAAGCCGTCTTCTTGCCTTTCAGCATAACTTTGCGAACAGGCACATTGCGAATTTGGATGTCCTCATGGTCTGTATGATTAAACAAGTTTTGGTCATGTGGTTGGTTACCAAAATATGGGAACGCGACACCGAGCGCCTCATCACGTTCATCAATACAGGATAATTGCGCCCATATATCTTTACCCGTTGCGCGGTCTTTAGCTTCGAGGTTCCAATTGCCTTTCTCGCCCCACCGCGACCCAACAGTTCCATTCGGAGAACACACGGATTTTGAATGCTCATCATAAACGACCGGACACCAGTCAGGGTTATCTTTGGATTTGATCTTGAGATTTCCAGCAAAATCGGATGCGCGCAATGTACGACCCGGTTTATAATATCCATCCTCTTTTTCTAGCATGACCAACATAGGCATGTCGGAATATGTGCGGATATAATCTTCAAAATATTCGGATTTTTTACCAAGGTGGAATTCTTTAAATACCACATGCCCCATCGCCATCGCCATCGCTGCATCTGTGCCTTGGCGCGGGTTGAGCCATATGTCTGTAAGCTTGGCAACTTCGGAATAGTCGGGCGTAACCGACACGGTTTTCGTCCCCTTATAGCGTACTTCAGTAAAGAAATGCGCGTCAGGCGTACGGGTCTGCGGCACATTTGAACCCCAAGCTATGATATAGCCAGAGTTAAACCAGTCAGCAGACTCTGGCACGTCCGTTTGTTCGCCCCAAACCTGGGGAGACGCGGGCGGCAAATCACAATACCAGTCATAAAAGCTAAGACACGTCCCCCCCATCAGGGAGAGATAACGCGTACCCGCTGCGTAAGAGACCATAGACATGGCGGGAATAGGCGAAAACCCGACAACCCGATCAGGCCCGTAGGTTTTCACCGTATAAATATTGGCGGCGGCAATCAACTCGTTCATCTCTTCCCAGTCACCCCGTACAAATCCGCCAAGACCACGCATTTTCTTGAAATCATTGGCCTTGATCGGATCTTCCATAATACTCGCCCATGCATCAACGGGATCAGGATGGATCGTTTTAGCAGCCCTGTAGGATTTAAGAAGGCGTGCACGCACCAATGGAAATTTCAGGCGGGCCGCAGAATAAAGATACCATGAATAGCTTGCGCCACGCGCACAGCCACGCGGCTCATGGTTAGGCATATCGGGCCGTGTACGCGGATAATCCGTCTGTTGGGTTTCCCATGTTACAAGTCCGTTTTTTACATAGATCTTCCAACTACACGAACCTGTACAATTCACCCCATGGGTGGAGCGCACGATCTTATCATGAGCCCATCGCCCGCGATAAGACCGCTCCCAGCCCCGGTGCTCTTTAGTTGTAATCCCGTGTCCATCTGAAAACGTACCTTCCACCTTGGAAAAATATGTCAATCTATCAATGAAATGACCCATGGTTGGTCTCCTAAAGGGTGTTTAAATATCGAAAAAGACCCGCCCTCATAAAGAGGACGGGCAAGGGGAAGGCTTTACGGGTTCTTTACATATGCATTCGGACGTAAATAGAACCACCAGTTGATAAGAATACAAACCGCGTAGAACGCAGCAAATCCGTATAATGCATATTCCGGCGTTGTCGCTTTGATCTGCTCGCCAAACACTTTGGGAATAAAGAATGCACCGTAAGCAGCGATTGCAGATGTCCAGCCAAGAACGGGCCCCGTTTGTTCTTTGTCAAACACCTGTGCAATTGTGCGGAAGGTAGACCCATTACCAATGCCTGTGGCAGCGAACAGAACGAGGAACAAGATTAAGAAGGGTACAAAGTAATCCTGCGGGGTCGCAGATGCATATGCCTGCTTCATATAATAAGCCACGCCAAGGGCCGCAGCAATCATCACAACCGAGATAATTTGCGTGACTTTAGCCCCACCCATTTTATCCGCAATCATGCCACCAATAGGGCGAATAAGCGCACCTATAAATGGCCCTGTCCAAGCAAACATCAGCGCAGACGGGCCATCAGGGTTGGCCAGATCATGTACCATAACCCCATCAACCATGACATGCTGGAAACCAAAGATGACTTTAATCGCCAAACCAAAAGCGGCTGCAAATCCAATGAACGACCCAAAGGTCATAGTATAGATAATGGTCATCGCCCATGTGTGTTTATTGCCAAAAATTTTGTATTGGTGATTAAGGCTAGTGCGAATTTTCCCCGGTATCAATTTAAGTGCGAACACAGTCATCACAATAACGATTGGCAAGACGAGATATTTACTCAATTCCAAACCAGAGCCACCAACACTGGCAGGCAACATCAACCAAATCCCGAAACCGGCTGTCATAAGGCCAATTAACAACATGCCAAGAATTTTACCAAAAGCACCCAATGTTGACCCAATATGTGGAGAAACATGGTCAGCTGTAATATTGTTCATACCGAACCAAGCCGCCAGAACAATCGGAAGCAATATAGCCACCCAGATAAACCCTGCATTGTGCAAAAAAGTGTCTGTACCCGCTGGAATTTTTCCAATAAGTGTCCCTGAAGTTTTTACCAATTCCATCGGCATGCCGCCAAACAAGGCAAAAGTCATCACAAGCGGAATAACAATTTGCATGGTTGTCACACCGAAATTCCCTAGCCCTGCATTCATGCCCAAGGAATACCCCTGAACTTTTTTGGGGAAAAAGAAACTAATATTGGACATGGAGGAAGCAAAATTACCGCCACCTAAACCTGACAACAAGGCCATGATTTGAAATTTCCAGAGGGGGGTATTCGGGTCTTGTAAAAAATACCCTGCCCCAAAAGCTGGAATAATCAATAAAGCCGTTGTGAGGAAAATTGTATTCCGTCCCCCTGCCAAACGAATAAAGAAAGTTGAGGGAATGCGTAAAGTCGCGCCAGACAGTCCAGCAATCGCCATAAGGGTAAAGAGCTCGGACTGTTCAAAAGCAAATCCCAGATTGATCATCTGTACGGTAATAATTCCCCAGTAAAGCCAGACCGCAAAACCACAGAGAAGGGCTGGAATAGAAATCCATAAATTACGCGTCGCAATTTTATGGCCTTCTGCTTTCCATTGGGTTTCATTTTCAGGATCCCAGACCTTAATATCCTTTGCCATGATTAAACTCCTTCTTTCAATTCTGTGTGTAAGTCCTGTAATTCAGGCAAATCTTTCGGCCCAAATTGTGCAGGGTTTTTGCGTTTTTCCGAGCGTAGAATTGCGAAATGCATCCATGTCAAGTTCACAGCCACCAAAGCAGCCAACAACATGAAGCAACTTGTCCAGACTCCGATCATATCGTTCATCATCCCGAACGCGATCGGCATAAAGAAACCACCAAGCCCACCAATAAGGCCAACCATGCCGCCAACGGCACCCACATGATTTGGGTAGTAAACTGGGATGTGTTTGTAGACAGCCGCCTTACCAAGTGACATCACAAAACCAAGCACAATTGTCAGCCCGATAAAGGCCCAAAGCGGAATTGTAATGTTAAAGTCTATCGGCCCGTCAATCCCCGCTACCGTATAATCGGTCGCTGGATAGGACAGTAAGAACAAAACAATCAGCGATACGCCGAATGTCCAATACATAACCGCGCGCGCACCAATCTTGTCAGACATCCAACCGCCTAAGGCCCTAAATAGCGACCCCGGCAAAGCATATACCGCCGCCAACATACCAGCAGTCGCCAAGGGTAAACCGTAAGCACCAGTATAAAAACGCGGCAACCACAAAGCTAAGGCAACATACCCACCGAACACGAAAAAGTAATAAAAGGCGAAACGCCATACCTGCATATGCTTAAGCGGAGCCAATTGCTTGATAAAGCTTTCATGTTTAACACCCTGTGTTTTCCGTGCCGTGTGAGCAGGATCGTCCTTGGCGAAAATAAAATACAATACGGCTGTCACGGCTAATACGCAGGCATATACAAGCGCCACAGATTTCCACTGTCCACCAAGAGCAACCAAGAGGATGGGCGCACCAAAATTGGTAATCGCAGCCCCTACATTGCCCATGCCAAAGATACCAAGCGCCGTCCCCTGTTGCTTTTGAGGATACCATTTCGATACATAGGAAACGCCAACAGCGAAACTACCGCCCGCAAGCCCAAGGCCCAGAGCGGCCAATAAAAACATCGGATATGTATTGGCTAGGGTAAGAAGGAACACTGCAAAGGCCGTCACTAACATGACCAGTGTGAATATTAGTTTTCCGCCATATTGGTCGGCCCATATCCCTAAAAATATTCGGCTTAGCGACCCTGTCAGTATAGGCGTAGCGACCAAAAGGCCAAATTGAGTATCATTAAGACCAAGCTCAGCTTTAATCTTAATCCCAATAATCGAAAAAATAGTCCAAACAGCAAAACAAACTGTAAATGCCAATGTGGATGTCGTTAATGCAGTTGTTTGCTGCCCCTTTGAAACATGATCCAAATCTGCCATAATGTTACCCTCCTAAACATAGGCTCTCGAAATTTTGCAATACGAGATGTGTGATTTCTAAACTTTATGGCAGGTGCCAAAGTGTTGGGGTGTGACCTAGATCAAATTGTCGATTTATTTAAAAAGCAGTGGCGGCTCAAAGCGTTTGGCCATAGAGAGAGATATGAGGAATGAAGACCAACATGCCCCCCTCCCGATTCGCCTGCTTCAGGCCTTGGGTGAACTTGCCCACCAATTACAAATCGAGCGCGGGTATACGGCCTTGTTCACCGATAGTGATGGTGAGCTTTTCAGTGATGAATTACGGGCGCAATATAAAGCCAGCGACCAATCCATTGATGCCGTCAAAGACTTAGTGACAGCCATCCCAGATCCAGAAACAATATCATGGGTACGTAAACTCATGATTATGCAAGGCAATAAATCCGAACTTATCGCCCACCGTGAAAAAGTACAAAATGGACAATTGGAATTTGCGCAAGCCATTAATGTATATACCTACAAGTCCCTTTACCCGATTTTGGATATAAATATTGAAATTGCCCTCAGCATAGATGGCGTGAATCCGACAAAAGTCAGTGCCTATTCCAACTTTTTGCAATGGAAAGAACGGGTCGGGCGGGAGCGTGCATGGGGGGCGCACGGATTTTGTTCCAAAGTTTTCAAAAACCGTGAATTTACAGAACGTATGCTGAGCCTGATTGAAGAACAAGCAGCCTGCAAGCGTACCTTTATGTCTCTGGCAACAGAACGCCAGAAGCTCGAAGTAACTGAAATTCTCGGAGGATATGTCATGGAATGTTTGGAGAACATCCACGACCAACTTTCTGATTCTAACCAAGCGGAAGATTTAGAAACTCTGTCTCCCATTACTTGGTTTGAACTCCTCACAGGAAAAATAGACCGGATGCATAACGCAGAAATCAGCCTCGTCGAAAACCTGCACCCCGCCGTTCGTCCCCCGATTACA
Source organism: Robiginitomaculum sp. (assembly GCA_002733905.1). Taxonomy (GTDB): domain Bacteria; phylum Pseudomonadota; class Alphaproteobacteria; order Caulobacterales; family Maricaulaceae; genus Robiginitomaculum_A. The sequence continues at coordinate 136,497 of NVXK01000002.1, forward strand.
GTACGTGTTTTAGACGAAATACCCGCACACCTCGAAAAGCATATGCCGATCATTCAAGCACTCCCAGTCTTTTCAAAATTGGAAAGTGAAGATTTATACGCGGTGTTAAAACACGCAGACATACGTGATTATGAAAAAGGGAAGCTCCTATTCATGCAAGGGGAAACCTTATCACGCTATTACCTTATTTTAGAAGGTTGGGTGAAACTTTACAAAAGTACAGGATCTGGAGACGAAGCCGTTTTACAAATGCTCTCAGCTGGGGAGTCTTTGATGGAAGCCGCCGTGTTCTTAGACATTCCGTCTCTGGTGAATGCGCAAGTGGTACAAAAAGTAAAATTGCTCTCCCTTCCCGCGCCAATCATTCGTCAAAGTTTGGTAGACAACAAAAAACTGGCGCTCAATATGATTGGCGGCCTCTCTATGCGTTCACAAGGCCTCATCCGCCAAATCGAACATTCTCGACTAAAGACAGCAACCGAGCGAGTTGGTTGGTTTTTACTCAAGCTCGGCATGGAGCAAAACGGCGGCAAAGCCAACGCCATCATTCTCCCTTATGACAAGTCCACTATTGCCTCTTATCTCGACATGACCCGCGAAACATTTTCGCGTACCCTCAAACGGTTCAAGAATAACGGGTTCAGTATTCAGAATGACAAAATCACCAAACCAGATCCCAAAGCCCTCTGCCGTTTCTGCGATGAAAGCCTTGCAACCGCCTGCATCTATAAAGATGGAGACCTCTGCCCACAAACATATCTCATGAAATAGCAGGTGTTGTCGTTTACGGCGTCCAAACAAAACACCATTTTCTCCGTGTCCAAGTTTAACTTTCTGGGAATATGCGCTTAACGCCCTCAATTTAATTCATATCATTCTTTCTTCCGTTTCAACACTTAGGGCTCTTTTGGTGAACAGAGGGATGTTTTGACAACGAGATATACGGTTACGACGCTTGAGGTTTTGTTACGCACATTGCTCAAGCGTCGCCATTTGAAACTAAGTTTTACGGACAAGTCGCACAAATTGCATTTGGTATTTTTTCATGCGCGATAGCATTGTACCGTCTAGGCGAGTAAGGCGCTCATTCTCATTGGCGTTAAATGAGGTTGTATAATTTTATTCGGTACTAAGGGTGTTATTTCAAATTTACTTTGCAAACTTCAGAGCGTGTTAAAAACCGCTTACCCGTGCCATTGTCGAGCGAGAACATACCGCCTTGACCATCTACAACATCAATAATAAGTCGCGTATGTTTCCAAACCTCATACTGTTTCCCGCCAATATAAAATGGAGCGCCGCCAATCTCTCCTAACTTCACGTCGTGGTCAGCTAATATAAATTCTCCATCAGCAAAACACATCGGAGAAGAGCCATCACAACACCCTCCTGATTGATGGAATATGACAGAGCCATGCTCGGCCTGAATTTGTTTTAAAAACTCAAGGGCCATCTCGGTGGCTGTAACCGCTTTTTTATTCATTAAAACGCTTTCTCGTTTTCAAATTCATTCTTTGGCTGGTACAAGCCCAGCCAAAGAATTTCATCGCCCTAAAGGCTAACTTTAAATGACAATACTACATGGTCATTAAAGCTTTTTCCCCCCGCAGAAACATCAGTATCCAAATATCTTAAATCCAAAATTACATTATCCGTTACGCTATAACTCGCCCCAATACTCCATGTGGCATAATCAGCATCAGAGTTTGATATTGTTTGTTTTGCGAGATTACCATCAACAGACCATTTATCATTAATCTTATAACCTGCAACAGCCTCATAATAGACAGCAGGTTCATCAACACCAAAATAATCAGGGGTATAGAAAACATTTACCCCAAGGTTTACTTTATCAAAGCTGCGACCAATCGCACCTTTAAAATCGTATGTATCTAAATCAGAACCCGAAGGCGCATTTAAATATCCATAACGAATAGCCGTAAAGCTCACATCAAAATCATTTAGTTTTCCGCCCCAACCAGCCCACATATCGTATTCGACGTCGATTGGTACGCCAGCACCAAAATCAACATTTTCCGCCCCGACACCTGCATAAAAACCATTTCCAAAAGCTGCGTTAACAGCCGCAAAAATGGCAGGGTTTTGATTTGACTGGCTCACGCCTCGCCAAACATATTCAGTTGCCCCTGTTAGTGTAACCGATATATCAACGCCGTTATCTTCCGCCAGAGCATTGCCCGAACATGCCAAACCAATACTGATCGCGAATATAGACATTTTAGTAGTTTTATTAAACATGGTGTGTCCCCTATAGTTTATTATGCATGCTCATTTAAGCAAGCAGCATGCGAACTTGTAGCTCTCCTTTTACCAAAGAGAGCCAGTTTTGAGAGTCATTCGTCTAAATTGGGTTTAGAAAAAACCGAGCTTGTTTGGGTTATAGCTCACCAAAAGATTCTTGGTTTGCTGGTAATGACCAAGCATCATTTTGTGGTTTTCACGGCCAATCCCGGATTGCTTGTAACCGCCAAATGCAGCGTGAGCTGGATACGCGTGGTAACAATTTGTCCAAACACGGCCCGCCTGTATAGCGCGGCCAAAACGGTAACATGTATTGGCATCACGAGACCATACACCCGCGCCAAGTCCGTAAAGTGTATCATTGGCAATTGCCAAAGCTTCTTCATCCGTTTTAAAGGTCGTCACTGCGAGAACAGGGCCAAAAATTTCTTCTTGGAATACCCGCATATCATTCGTGCCCTTCAATACGGTTGGTTGGATATAATACCCACCCTTCATTTTTTCACTCAACTTAGCAGGCCCCCCGCCGATAAGAACCTCGGCACCTTCTTTGCGACCAATATCAATATAGGATAATATCTTTTCATATTGCTCTTTTGAAGCCTGCGCACCAACCATGGTTTTTGCGTCTAGCGGATCATCTTGAACAATGGCTTCAATCCGCTTTAAGCAGCGCGCCATAAATTCTTCATAAATATCTTCGTGGATAAGGGCACGGCTTGGGCATGTGCAAACTTCGCCTTGATTAAAGGCAAACATAAGAAGCCCCTCAATAGCTTTATCAAGAAAAGCATCGTCTTCGGCCATAACATCTTTGAAGAAAATATTGGGAGATTTGCCGCCAAGCTCGACCGTGGACGGAATAAGGTTACTTGCTGCATACTGCATAATCAGGCGACCTGTTGTCGTCTCGCCAGTAAAGGCGATTTTGGCAATGCGTGTACTACTCGCGAGCGGTTTGCCAGCTTCGAGACCAAAACCATTGACGACATTTAAAACACCTGGGGGCAATAAATCGCCAATGAGTTCCATCAACACCAAAATTGACGCGGGAGTTTGTTCCGCAGGTTTTAGAATGACACAATTACCCGCCGCCAAAGCAGGTGGGATTTTCCAAGACGCCATCAAAATCGGGAAGTTCCATGGAATAATTTGGCCAACAACACCTAATGGTTCGTTAAAATGATAAGCAACGGTATCAGCATCAATTTCACATACAGAACCTTCTTGTGCACGAATTGCACCCGCAAAATACCTAAAATGGTCAATCGCGAGCGGAATATCGGCTGCCGTCGTTTCGCGGATCGGTTTACCATTGTCCCACGTTTCTGCTTCAGCCAATAAATCTAGATTGGCTTCCATAACATCAGCAATTTTTAGCAAAATATTGCTGCGTTCTGTCACGCTTGTTGCGCCCCATGCATCTTTAGCAGCATGAGCAGCATCGAGTGCAAGTTCAATATCCTTAGCATTTGACCTTGGAATTTGGCACAACACTTTGCCGTTAACGGTTGTGGTGTTGTCAAAATATTTTCCATCCGCAGGTTCTACCCACTTGCCGCCAATATAATTCCCGTATTTTTTCTTGAATTTAAATGCCATTCTTAGCCTCCCTTAATTTCTTATGATGGAAGAATACTGGCCTTAAAATTTAGAACTGTCATCATGCCCGCACCTACGCACATCAAATCCTGTCGCAATTATGCGACACATTCCGACCAGAATATGCTCATTAATGAAAAGGCAGAGTAAAAAACAAGTTTTTACAAACTATGCATTGCCGCCTAGGCATTGCCGTTAAATTTTTTGATTTTACGGTGCAATGTTGAACGGCTCATTCCTAATGAACGTGCGGCTTTACTAACATTCCCTCCAGAACTTGCCATAACCTGCTGAATAATTCTAGATTCTGAGTTAGGGATACGCTGTGCAGTATTTATGCTATCTCCGTAAATTTTTGCCAAAGGAACAGGGTTGAGAAAATCGTCATCATCAAGACCATAACAGCGCCGTGCCCGCCGCGTTGCCCCTACAACAAGACCATCTGCATCAACCGCAAGCAATGCCGTGCCTTGCCGATCTGTGAGCGTTGAAACGCGATCTTCTTGTGGAGCTGCAAATACAATTTGCGCGTATGAGAAATGATTTCGAAAATGCTCTGTCTCAATCCTCCGCGCAGCATCAACAACAGCTAAAGAGATCAAATTACCAAACTCGTTCGTAAGATCAGCGCGACACGATGAAACATCTACAACGGCAATTAACTGACCATGATGATCAAAAATTGGAGCCGCAGTACATGAAAGCGCTGTGTTTTTTGAATGATAGTGTTGATCTTTGTGAATGGTAAGTGAGCGTTCTTCGGCGAGGCATGTACCGATCCCATTTGTACCCTCACGGTCTTCACCCCACAATACACCTGTCCACAACCCCCATTCGTTGAATATTTCATCATCCTGTACTGCGCCGCGTCTGGAAACAGGGACGCCATTTTGATCTGCGAGCAATACACAACAGCCAGAATTTCCAACCGCGAGAAACAGCCTATCCAAGCAAGGTTCTGCTATATTTAAAAAAGCCCCCATACGTTCACGGCTTTGCTTTAATTCATATTCACTCAGGCGTTCTGGTGCACGGTGTTCCGCTGGGTTAAGATTGTATAGCTCTTTTGAACGTTGCCATGATGCCGTAACAGCATTCCGAGCCGCACCGTCATTCGACAATGCCTGCTCTATTTTTTCTGCATGGTCATTAATCGTGTTCATTTTTCCCTTACCAACGAATATTGATTTCGCATTTTTATACAAATACCCAATGATTTAAACGTCTCTTATAAATAGATATAGAAAACAATCAAACCATCGCCATTCCAAAACATTTTAGGCGTGTATAAACTTTAGCATAAGAACTTTTAGCAAATTTATATAGCACATTTTAAAGTCACATCTAAAAATATTTCATTTTGACCATGGTTTACATTGACGGGCAGAAGAGACAGTTTGGATAAATCAACGTGCAAAACCTACGAGAAGGCCCGAGTGGATTAGAAAGTTCTAAAGCTCACGGCCCATAAAAAAATACGTTCAACATTGTTATATATGTTGAACGTAAGTTAGGGGAGAGACCTAAAGAAGGCCTCGTTGGTTGTCGTGCATTATCTGTTCATTCTATTTTCTATCAACGCCTCCACCACTTCAGGATCTGCAAGAGTTGACGTATCTCCGAGGTTGCTAAATTCGTTTTCGGCAATCTTACGAAGTATCCTACGCATGATTTTCCCTGATCGGGTTTTGGGAAGACCGGGCGCGAATTGAATAAAATCGGGCGTCGCAATTGGACCAATTTCGCTACGCACATGCTTGACCAAGTCCGATCTAAGCTGATCATCGGCGTCAACATCGATACGGACAGTTACATAAGCGTATATGCCCTGCCCTTTAATATCGTGGGGACAGCCCACAACGGCTGCTTCGGCGACGGCATCATGAGACACGAGCGCACTTTCAATTTCGGCTGTACCTAATCTGTGTCCTGATACATTTATCACATCATCGACACGACCTGTGATCCAGTAAAACCCATCCTCGTCGCGGCGGCAGCCATCACCCGTAAAGTAATTGCCCGGATAGGCACTAAAATATGCATTTAAAAACCGATCATGGTTTCCGTAAATCGTCCGTATTTGCCCTGGCCACGAATCTTTAATGATAAGATTGCCGTCATTTGCTCCGTCTAGTTCTTTGCCATTAGAATCAACCAGCGCCAGCTCAATGCCAAAAAACGGGTGAGAACCAGCCCCAGGTTTCATATTGGTCGCACCAGGAAGCGGCACGATCATAGTCCCACCAGTTTCCGTTTGCCACCATGTGTCTACGATTGGGCAGCGGCCTTCACCAACAACATGAAAATACCATTCCCATGCTTCTGGGTTAATCGGCTCACCAACGGTTCCAAGAAGCCGAAGCGATTTTCTGGATGTCGCACTCACAGGTTCTGAACCTTCACGCATCAAAGCACGAATGGCCGTTGGCGCGGTGTAGAATATGGTCACTTGATGCTTATCACAAACTTGCCAAAATCGGCTCGCATCTGGATAGGTCGGAATACCCTCAAACATTAATGTTGTTGCCCCATTCGCAAGCGGGCCATACACAATATAAGTGTGCCCCGTTACCCAGCCAACATCTGCTGTGCACCAATAGACATCATCTTCTTTCAGGTCAAAAACATATTCATGGGTCATTGACGCCCATACAAGATAGCCACCTGTTGTGTGCAAAACCCCTTTGGGTGTACCCGTAGAACCAGACGTATAAAGAATAAACAAAGGGTCTTCTGCATTCATAGGTTCTGGCGCGCACGCGTCGCTTACCTCTTGTAACGCATCATGTAAATACACATCGCGCCCAGACACCATAGCAATATCAGCGCCTGTACGTTTCACAACCAATACGGCTTCAACAATATCGGCAATGTCACAGGCTTTGTCACAATTAATTTTTAAGGGAACTTTCTTTGATCCACGCAAGCCTTCATCAGCCGTAATAACGAATTTAGAATCGCAATCTGTAATGCGGCCAGCAAGTGCTTCTGGAGAAAACCCCCCAAATACCACAGAATGTACTGCGCCAATACGCGCACACGCGAGCATCGCAAAAGAAGCCTCTAAGATCATAGGCATGTAAATGGTGACGCGGTCACCTTTTTTAACGCCCATTTTTTTGAGTACATTCGCAAATTTACAGACGGCCTTATAAACGTCGCGGTATGTTAAAGACTGACTTTCGCTCGGGTCATCACCTTCCCAAATTATTGCGACTTTATCACCACGTGTTTCAAGGTGACGATCCAGACAATTTGCGGACACATTCAATATACCGTCTGCGTACCATTCAGTCCTGAAGTCGCCCTCTTCCCATGAGACGTTCTTTGCTTTCGAATATGGTTTTATCCAGTCGAGACGTTTTCCATGCTCTGCCCAAAAAGCTTCTGGGTCAGCAATCGAATCCGCGTACATTTTGTTATATAATTCTGGTGTCAAATTTGACTGCTCCGCAAATTTTTGCGGAACAGGATAGGATAATTTCCCGTGTGACATGCAGTTTACTCCTGTAAAAATTAAATGCTAAAAACCATATTTAGTTGAGAAGGTGAAGCGCGTGAAATCACCGTTTACACCAGATTCGTTCTCGCGATTCCCGTACATAATTTCACCCCCAAGGGTTACTTTAGGAGCAATGTTAAATAAGTAAGCAGCAAAAGCAGATTTGACCTCTTTGGTGGATGTTAGCGCCATAAAATCATGATTATCGACAAACAGAGCTGATACACCAAAATTAATACGTGAACCATTTTCAAATGGATGGCGGTACGCGACATAACCTCCATAGGATGGAATAGCCTCCAAATCACCTGTAACGGGGTTAATCGCTGCGCCATTCGCTGTGTTTAGGCCAATATAGCGACCTAAACCTTCACCTCCAGCGAGCGTAAAGCGAATGTCGTCATTATGCCCTACTTTCACACGGCCTGCTATATTACCGCTTATGGCGAATGTACTAATATCACTTCCCCCTCCAGATTCGAGGCGCAATTGTCGTCCCATGGCTGAAAGCGATACATTGCCGAAATCACCTTTGAAATTATATCGTCCGATTATATCTGGGATGATATTTCCATCGGCTTCAATCCTGCCAGAACCACTAGCGGGGGTAATCGTTGCATTTCCGTTTTCAAGTGCAACTTGGAAATTGCCCGACGTGTAACGGATTTGTGGTTGCCGTATAAAAACCATACCATCAGAGAGAGCAAGAAAACTCGCGCTTTCTGGAATAGCTGATGTATTTTGAAATGTTGACCATTCTTGTCCTATGCGCCAGCCGTTAAAGTCAACATAAGCCCTACGTAAACGCGGAGAATAAGAGTTTGAAACCCTCTGATTGCCTTGCGCTGACCCAAGGAAATCCATTTCAATACGGGCAGAAACAGGCGTTCCGTTCACGTTTTTCTTAGCATCAATCCATAGTCTGGAAGCTTGGGCCGTAAAATCAGTTGTGTTGGTACCTGCGCCGCCAATTGGCGTTGCACCTGGAATATAAAAATCGCGTACAATGGAGTTTGCGCCAAAACCGCCATCGGAAAAATCTGTAACATGAGCATCAAAATCGATAAACCCACCTATTGTTACACTATCCTCGGAACGTGATGGAACCGCTTTCATTGGTGCCTGTCGCACAGCCGTTTTTAATTCAATTAATTTGTGATCTGTTTGAGAACGTTCAGCAGCTAATTCAGCACGTAGCGCCGCAATTTCCGCCTCCATGGCTGAAAGGCGTACTTCAACACTTGAGTTTTGCGCTGTTGCTGTGCCCGCAAAGCACAATGCGGTTCCGATCAGTAACGCGGTTTTAATACGATTTTTCATAGAATATTCCCCCTTTTGATGACGAGGAAACACTATCAATCCAATTTTGGCGCATTACCATTAGCCATTGGTACATAAGACTAAGGTCTAACCCATATAGACTTTACGGATTTATCGTATATTCAATGATAAAAAACCGATACAAATAGAATGTACGGGCTGTAGGGACTAAATGGCAGATTTGCCTAAAATACTCATTATAGAGGATCACCCACTGTTTCAGGATGCCCTTGTGACAGCACTAGAAGAGTGTTGCCCGCTCGGTGTTCAAACTCAAAAAGCCTCTTCTTTAACAGATGGGCTCGTTTTGATTGATCAGGTTTTGTTTAATTTGATATTGCTTGATTTAAGCTTATCCGATTCTAAAAATTTTGAAGGTCTAGGCCGCATCCATCTGGCTAACCCTAATTGTCCAATTGCCATCGTTTCCGCAACGGAGCATACAGCCGCATATCAAATGGCAAAGTCACTGGGTGCATCTGGATATCTTCCCAAAAGCATGCCATTTGATCTTATGGTCACAGCACTGGCCAATATCCTTAACGGCGAAACTTCATTTCCGCCAATGCTTGAAGATGAAAATACAAGCCAGCAAGATGTGAACGCACGCCTTGCAAGCCTAACACCAGCCCAGCGGCGTGTTTTATCCGGTCTTTCAGATGGATTATTAAACAAACAAATAGCCTTTGAGATGGGGATTACGATTGCGACGGTTAAAGCCCACATGACGGCCGTTTTTCGCAAGCTGGGGGCAACGAACAGGACACAGGCTTTACTTATTTACAAAGACTCAACGGATATGAGAAGAAACTAATTCTTCACATCCCCATATACACATTGCCCTAAGAATTTATAGAGCTGGCGCGGGCTCACAGGTTTTTTTAAGAACATGATATTTTGTGCATCAGCCGATATTTCAACCGCCCTGTCGGTATTTGCTGTTAACAAACAAACATTATCATGATGTGATAGCCTATGTCTTAGAGACGTTATTATGTCTATGCCATTACACGTATCGCGCAAATGGTAATCGGCAATCACGATGTCTATCTTATTGGATTGGACGACCGAAATGGCTTCCGTTTCATTCTTTGTCAGAAACACCAAACAGCCCCAATTTTTTAACAATGCTTGCATGCCTTCTAAAATTTCTGGCTCATCATCAATACATAAAACGGCTAACCCCTTTGGCAATACAGTAGAAAAATGTGTATTGTCGTCATGCCGTGAGTTCTCATGTATTGCTTTGTACGAACGCGGTACAGTGACGCTAAAAACACTGCCTTTACCGACTTTTGACCGTAGATTAGTAGACGCACCCAACAGTCCAGCCATGCGCCTCACAACAGATAACCCAAGACCAATGCCTCTATCGCCATCAAAGTGATACGCGTCCAAACGGTGAAATTCATCAAACACGCGTTTATGATCTTCGGTTGGGATACCCCGTCCCGTATCCCAAATCTCAATCCTTACATTATTTTTACCGTCCCTTCGCGCTCCGATGAGAATCCCGCCATTTTGGGTATATCTGCGGGCGTTTGAAACATAATTTCGCAATATGCTTGTTAGTAAATTTGGATCAGAAAACACGCTTAACCGTGTTGGCGCCAAGCGAATATCAAGGCCTGCCTTTTTTACCATAGGAAAGGCTTCGTCGTAAATATCTTCCAATAAAGGTCCCAAGGGCAGAATTGTTGGTTGTGCATTTATACCGCCGTGATCCAGACGGGAAATATCGAGCAAACCCTTCAATAATTTATCCGCTGATTGTATGGCATAATCTGCTTTTTCAACCATTTTTTCGACATTTTTATTGCTATTATCATTGGTTTTCACAGCCCCTAAAAACAACCGAGCTGCATTAAGCGGTTGAAGTAAATCATGGCTAGCGGCCGCTAAAAAACGAGTCTTGGAGGCATTTGCCTCTTCGGCAGTTTTTCTGGCAGCATCAAGATCATTCGTCATAGCTTCAAGTGATTTGGTTCTCTGCCGAACCCGCATTTCCAGTGTTTCATTAGCTTCTACTAATGCCTGCTCTCTTTTTTTATCATCAGTAACATCATTAAACGTCGTTACATATCCGCCGCCAGGCATAGGGCTTCCGACAATTCTTATATACCGTCCGTCCGGGGTTTTTCGTTCATAAACATATGCGCGCCCAGTCTTCATATGCGATATGCGGCGTTCTAGCTGATCATCAAGGTTTTCAATATGCATCCAACCATTGTTGATATTATATTCAATCAACTGGATAATCGGCACGTGCACTTTTACCAAATCATCTGGATATTTAAAAAGTTCAACATAGGCACTATTCCAAGCAACAAGGCATTGCTGACTATCGACAACACTAATGCCTTGCGGAATATTTTCCAACATTGACTGCAACATATTCCTGTCAAAACGCTCGGCTAACGTTTGTTGATCAAGAACAGTAAGCAAGTCACTAAACTCTACATCCCCACCACCTACCGCCGAGAGCATAACAACCCGAGCCGACGATGCGCCTATAGCGCTAGCCAACAGACGCTCAGTTCTTTGTACCAATTGCCATTCGGCTTCAATTGCCCCTGAAATTTTTACATCGAACTCTTCCCCAATTTTCTCGAATGCATGGGCAACAGCATCTGGATTAAGAAACCGCGACGCTAAGGTTCTTAGCCCGTCGGGCGAAATATTACTCTTTTGTGCAGATTGATGAATACTCTTTGGCAAAAATACATCGCCGTCATAGACAAATGCCGCAGATTGTACGCGGTCGCGCAATCGCTCTCGCGTGGAAAGAGAAACAATAACAAACAAAAGAAAATTTACCGAAAGGCTCCAAACAACACCGTGCGTCAAACTATCCCCGAAACCAAACCCAAAAATACGATATGGATCCAACCATGTAGGAAGGTTTTGCGCAAAATTCTCGTAGCCGACAAGTGCTGGAATAAAGAGTGTGAAAGACCACAAAACAAACCCAGCAATTAGCCCAGCGAGCACGCCGCTACGTTTGCCTTGCCTCCAATAAATAGCGCCAAGGAGCGCGGGTATGAATTGTGCAGCAGCGGCGAATGACAACAAACCAATTTGTGCAAGAGCAGCATTGTTCTGAGCAAAGCGGTAATAACCGTAAGCCAATATTAGAAGTATAACGATTACAGAGCGACGCACGACAAGCAATTGCGAGCTTGCACCACTTAGCTGTCTCAACCGACCCGTTCGAATTAGAACGGGGACAATAATATCATTGGTTACCATGGTTGACAAAGCGATCGTTGCAACAATGACCATTCCCGACGCCGCCGAAAACCCTCCCAAAAACACAAAAAGCGCTAATACGCTTTTGCCCTGCGATAAAGGTAATTCCAGCACGTAGAGGTCTGCGGGTACATTCGTTGGCAAAATTACCAAGCCTGCAATTGTTATCGGTATGACGACAATACTGGTTATGAGTAGATATACTGGGAACAACCACCGCGCCCGCCGAATTTCAGCTTTGTTATAACGCTCAATAATCGCCACATGAAACTGGCGCGGCAGACAAATTATTGCCGCCATTGACAGCAATAAACTCGTCATTGCCCGCCCAGAAATATCCATGTTTGAGAAACCAGATGCCGCTGCCTTAACCGCCGCATAAGGTTGATTTATGAGGACCGTTATCGACAAAATACACACAGCGATCAGGGCCGTAATTTTAATTAAGCTTTCAAAAGCGAGAACATGCATCAGACCTGGATTATGTTTTGTCGTATCAGGGTTACGCGCACCAAATATAATGGCGAAAATTGCAAGAGCAATTGCAGTGATTAAAACGGTTTCATTTGCCGTATCCGTTTTAATGACGCCCCCTCTGGAAACTAAAGCTTCAAAGCTCATACCTACGGATTTCAACTGCAACGCAATATAGGGCAGACTGCCAGCAACGGCCATAATTGTAGCAAGGACAGCAACACTTCGACTTTTCCCGTACCTAGCAGACAAAAAATCAGAAATCGAGGCTATACTCTCGCGCTGGGTTATGTCACCGATCCGAATTAATATGCTTGGAAAAAACATAACCACCAAAGCAGGGCCAACATAAATCCAAACATAATCCCAGCCACTGGTCGCCGCCGAGCCAACGGCGCCAAAATACGTCCAAGACGTACAATATACGGCCAAGGCCAAGGCATATACAAACGGACTCTGTGGTTTCTTTTTCAGGTTTGCGACTTTGTCCCGTTTCCAGGCAATGGCAAACAATCCGAGAATATAAAGAGATGTAATAATGAGGGTTACCCAGATCGGCATATTTTACTCCTTAACCTTTTATACGCCAATTTTCTCGTGCAATGTAGGAATACACTATATTTTGCAACAAAAAAAGGGAGGCCTTTTCAGACCACCCTTTCTGTTGAGAAATTACAGAGTTTCATTCTGCAAATACCATTTTACTCCGCAGGTGCCATGCCGCCATCTGCAATACCATGCGAGGTCCGTGTCCCGGGGACGCGTATGTCCTCGACAAGATCTTGGATCTCTTGCGGTGGTGGTGGTGTCATAAGTGCCACGAGTATACCGATGCCGCCTGCTAGCCACATAAAGACAAAACCGATGCCTTCTGGTGAAATACCGAACCACCAACCGTCAGCCGTACCGCCAGCAAATTTAAAGTAGCTGATATAACTCACAGTCGTAATCAACCCGACAAGCATTGATGTGATCGCGCCTTCCCTATTCATACGCTTCCAGAAAATACCCAAGAAGATGATAGGGAAGAGTGAGGCCGCCGCAATCCCGAAGGCAAAGGCAACCACTTGTGCTACAAAGGGCAATTGTGAAGCAAATGCCCCAATAAGCCCTGCTAACACCACCGCACACCCCGCTGCTATTCGTGCAACGCGCATTTCCTGTTTCTCGGTCATATCAGGTTTGAAAGTTCGCTTCATCAAATCATGTGAAACCGCCGAACTAATCACCATTAACAAACCGGCAGCTGTCGAGAGCGCGGCCGCAAGGCCACCTGCAACGACGAGTCCAATGACCCAGCTCGGAAGTTGAGCAATCTGCGGATTAGCCAACACAAAGATATCACGGTTTGGTACGACTTCATTCGCAATGCCATCAGGCGTTTTCGGCCCTCTGTACTGCATAATACCATCACCATTTTTATCATCATACTTAAGCAGACCTGTTTTTTCCCAAGTTTTATACCATTCAGGAACAGGCTTACCGCCTTCTGCTATGATCTGCGCGGCGCGCTCTTCATAGTTTTCAGCGTCAGTGATATATGTTGCCTCGTTTACAGTATCAATAAAGTTGATCCGCGCAAATGCCCCAACCGCCGGAGCCGTTGTGTATAATAAAGCAATAAACATCAAAGCCCAACCAGCAGATTTACGCGCTGCCTGCGCTGAATCCACTGTAAAGAACCGAATGATGACGTGCGGCAAGCCTGCCGTACCAAACATTAAAGCGGCCGTAATACAGAATATATCAATCTTCGATTTTGTAGTTGATGTATATTCAGTAAACCCGAGATTAGTGACCACCGTATTGAGTTTTTCCAACATGCTGATATCTGTTCCGACTACGTTTCCAATGAAACCAAGCTGCGGAACAGGATTGCCCGTGATCGTAAGCGAGATAAAGATCGCTGGAACCGTATAAGCAAAGATTAACACCACATATTGCGCAACCTGTGTATAGGTAACGCCCTTCATGCCGCCAAGAACTGCATAAACAAATACGATACAGCTACCGATGAAAATACCCATATTAAAGGAAACGCCAAGGAAGCCAGAAAAAGCAACGCCCACACCCTTCATTTGTCCCGCAATATAGGTGAACGATACCATCAAAGCACAAACAACGGCTATGATCCGTGCTGTTTTAGAATAGTATCGATCCCCAACAAAATCGGGAACCGTAAATTTACCAAATTCACGTAGGAACGGCGCCAAGAGCAAGGCAAGCAAAACATAGCCGCCCGTCCAGCCCATAAGATAAACAGAACCACCATAGCCTAAAAAGGCGATCAAGCCCGCCATTGACAAGAATGAGGCCGCAGACATCCAGTCTGCTGCTGTCGCCATACCATTAATAAGCGGCGGCACATCGTGGCCTGCCACATAAAATTCTTCAGTGGAGCCAGCTCTAGCCCAAATTGCTATGCCAATATAAATTGAAAAGGTTAAAATAACCCAGAATAATGTCCAAGGATCTAGCATTGATTTACCCCTTTACCCCAAATTTCTTTTCCAGCTTTGTCATCTGAATGCAATAGATGACAATCAACGCAAGAAAGATGTAAATAGACCCGTTCTGAGCAAACCAAAATCCGAGCGGAGCACCGCCAATATGAAAATTATCGAGCGCTTCACGAAACAGTATCCCCGCGCCATAGGACGCAAGAAACCAGACGACGAGTAATGAAATGGTGAGCCGTACAGTGGCCTTCCAATACCCTTTCGTATCTATTGTTGTTGGTTTTGGCATTATTTTCTCCCCTTATATTACCGTAGACATGATTGCCACAAATATGGCCTTAATTGGGTTTTTCCCAATCTATAAGTCTAACAAAAAGTAAACATTGGGTAGTGGACTTTGGTCTAAGAGGGAAAACAATGATTATCGTTTTGTATTTTTAGCCTCGCGCCAGTCACGAAAACCTTTCCACAAAAGAATACCGCTAAATATAAATCCACCTAATACATATAACTCTCTTATGCCCAATCCAGGTTGCGCGAATGCTTCTGCTCCGCGAATAATAAATATTATGGCCAAGATCAAACCAAGCGCTATCATTAAATGGTGTTTCATAAAGTCCCCTATTTTTCATCCATTTTATACATTTGTAGAGACAAGCATATGAGACTTATGTCTGAACTACAAAACATTATTGGATAATACCGAGTTTGCTGCAGGCTCCTAAAAGGAGCCATTATAGGCAATACGAGAAACAATTTTACATTTAAAGGCGGGGATGCCCGTGTCGGAGCTTGTGCAGAGAGCACGGCATGAACAGCGACATTTTTATAAATGGCGAGCCAAATATGGCGTCATGCACACCTATATGTTTTCGCGCCTCAAGGAGTTGGAGGCAGAGAATGCCTATCCTTCTCTCCATGACCGATACAAGATGAACAAAACCCTCGCTTAGCCCATACTTAAAGCGGTCTTATAGGCGTTGACGTCAGACAGGTGGGAAATGATCATGAAACTTCAACGAAGGTTTAAATAATGCCCTCCCTTTGGCAACCCCACACTTCAATCACAAGACAGAACTTAATAGGTATTTTAGATACGGCGCCATACCTTTCGCTCTCTCAAAATAGTTGAGGTGGGCGAAAATCACTTACAAGCAGATATCTATTATTTCAATCGTGCATCGAAAGAAAGCGTCCCTGTTGCTCCTGCTTTCACAATTGATGTCACATACCATTTCACATGTGTGATATCACTGCTCTTCGCAGGGCGGGTATTTCCATCTTCAAGGGCAATGAGGAGATTTTCACGCACAGCATAAGTGACGCCGCCGTCAGTGGAATAAACCGTTGAAACATTTTCTCTGTCCGCGCTGCCTTCTTGATACATAACCTCTTTCGGTACAGGCATAACTAAAACAATGTTATCAACATCTGTCCCTCCATCATTATGATAATGAAGAGAATAAATAATTTTATCTCCGGGCGTAACAAGGGTAGCAGCAACTCGATTTGTAACTTTCGTACCATCAGCATTGATTGTAATTACTTCACGTTCAACCACTTGTGACGCCGTTAATGCCATAACTGGCAGAGCATAAAACAATACGCCAATCACCAAGCTTGTTTTCATAAAAATTCGAAACATAAGACGTCCTCTTCAAACCTGCGATCTATAATTTTATAGAATCGTCCACATTAAATCTCCTTGTAATTGTAAAGACCCGTATTTAACATTGCCTTAACAGACCTGTAAACCTAGTGTAAAATCACTTAATCCGCGCACGGTATTTTACTATAAAACTTGGATCAGGATCACCTCTGGCCATAGCGCCTTTGGGATTGTAACACACATAAGTGACATTTGGGTCATACCCAGCGCTAGGCGTATAGGTGCAGGCTGCAAAGTTTGCTGGTGCACTTGCCCCGTTCCAATACCCGACATCTGTCGCATATGTGAATGTTAATGCAGAGCTTGAATCACTAAAGACAACGGGGTGAGTTTCTGGCCCCGCGCCGTCAAAATCACCATTATAAAATTCTACTTCGGGCGAAATTTTATCAATGAGGCTTATACTGTCATTATCTGCCAGCCCAGCACCCGTATTGGTTACAGTTAGAATATGGGTTATGTCATTCCCAGGCAAAGCGTAAAGCCCCTCACTATTTGGGTCATAAATTTCTACAGATTTTACAGCGTTAAGCGTAGCACTGCCACACACATTCACTTGCAGTTCCGCAATTGACAAAGCAATTTTTCTCGGCAGCACAACACGAATATAACGACCATTGGTTACAACAGGCAAAGTCGTCTGCACAGAAGCTGCACCCAAATCTTGATATTTAAAAACCGTAGTATTGTTTAATATTGAATCCAGATCATCAGCTGCGTCACCTGTATTAGGAAAAGGCGTTTGCGAAACAAATAAATGAAAACCATCCAATCTATCTCCGCAACAATTCGTGCGATTCCAAATACTGATTGTGTCAATAGCTTTACTTTCGCCCAAATCTAAATTCCACCATTGATGCAATAATACACCAGTATGCGTGTATCCCGCCCCGTTCGTATTACCATCAATAGCGTTTGGGGCGAAATAAGCAGAACCTGAATAATTTGTACTTTGTGTAGCCGTTCCGCTTGTCGCAACCTTTTCGAATACCGCGGGACATGTCGCGGTTGGCGTTGTCTTCGCAATCACTGTCAAAGCATAGTCTTCAACCTCGCCGTCAGTTGCGATACCATCAGAGCCTAGCCCTGCTGTCGTTGACCACCTTAGTCGTGCATAGGTCTGAGAAATTGTTGCATTTGAGGGCGCACGCACAGCAAGGCGAATTTTCCCTGCTGTTGGGTCAAGGTCTAATGCGCCATTATCTTGGAGATCAGTAGCAATTTGATCACCAGATGTCGTGAAATTTCCATCGCCGTTCCAATCAAGCCATGCCTGTAAATATCCACCACTTCCCGACACATCAACGTTCAGATAACTGGTAATACCTTGTGTAAAATTAGGAAACACAACACCGTCTTCATCATCATTTCCATCCGTATCATCCCCATCCGCATTCGTACTTGGCTGTGCCGCCACCTCCACGTCAGGAGCTGAAGCGCCTAAATATATGGCACTATCAATAATGTGTGACGGGATGCCGTAACTGGCAGGCGCATCTGAAAGATCTCTTGTGAACTCGGTGATCGTGAGCGCATAATCCTCGACCTCCCCATTATCGGCAATATTACTCCCACCTAGCCCCGCTTGTGTGCTGTAGCGAAAACGAGCAATCGTTGAAGAAAGTGTCGCGTTTGGCGGCACGGCTACAGATAGGTTTATGGTTTGCGCTCCACCGCCTGCAGGTGGCAGTACATCCGTTGCTATACGTTCGGATATCCCATCAACAATATCATTGAAATCACCATCTCCGTTCCAGTCAATCCACGCCTGCAAATACCCCGCACCATTTACAATTACGGGGATAGTGGTTGTGACAGCTTGTTTAAGTGTTGGCATTGCCACACCATCATCACTCCCGTCGGTGTTTGCCGCTACCGTTCGCGCTTTGTTAGCAGAAGTATAGTCATTTGTAGATCCTAAATATGTTTCGACAGCACTTGTTCCGAATGTGTAAATATGTTGTGCAACACCATATGATTCTGGGCCATCCGAATGGTCATAAGCACATAAACTCAAATACTTACTATATGGGCCTGTAGAACCTGCACGGTGCACTTTCGTATGATTAAAGTCTACATTTGCAGTGTAAGCAGCTACGGCTTGATTTGACCCTGAACTATAACCTCCATTACGTATACGATAGTTAGAATCATTTGTGCCTGAAGCGGATATATATGAATTTGGGTTTCCCCCACCAAAATCTCCATCAACTGTGAAATTTCCACTCATATTTTGAAACGACCCACCGCCATTATTGGAGAACCCATGATAATATTTCTCTGTGTCTGAAACACCCGACACATAGGTTTGTAGTGAGGTTAGGCGCTCACTAAAATCCAGCTCATACGATTGGGACATAGTGATTTTAAAACCTATTGCACCAGGATTTGCCTTTAATGTCGTCCATTGCCCACTCGCATTCACGGTCATGCCCATAATGGAGTTTGTAAATAATGCAGTAGCAGAGGTAGAGCTTGTCAGCGATAGACCTTTACACATTTGATCATGTGTTGTTGTTGCGAATGGAGGAGGCGTGTAAATGGCCACAGCAAGATAGCCCGTGCCGTTAGGGATTGAAACGTTTGAAAACGTACCAAATGACGATGTCCCAAGTACGGTCGGCACACCTGTAAAGTCCCCGTTTGCTGAATACAAAAGTCGATAGAATTGATTAGTTGCAATTGGAGGTAGATTATCAAATTTCATAAATACATTACCAACACTATTTGTATTTTGAATTTTCCATTCTCGCGTGGCACGGTTCGTATAGATCAATGTATTTATATCTGTTGTTGTCGTTGTTGATTCTGACCCATTATCGTGTCCCCATACTAAATATTGTCCATTTGCAAGTGATGTCCGTGAGCCACCAACATTGGTACTTGTAAAGTCATTCGTTGTTGCCACGGTCAACGCGCCAGAGCTTTCCATAGATTTACTAATACGTTGGTGCAAATCCGTGTCTTCACCGATACCAGCAATTGCGTATTTATATGTCGCGTCAATCGTATAAAGATTAGTCCCATTCCGTTCATAATTTCCAACTGTACTATCCAGCGTCATACCGTATTTTAGGGCGAGATAAGACTGAATAGACTTTTGCTCTGCGGCGCTGTTGGCAGTGTCGTAAATAATGACTTCTGAAATACGGCCATTATAATATGCAGCGTCCCAGTTACTCCGACCGATATAATTATTTGAACGGGAAACAATATTAATTGTCCGCGTATTTTGGTTCCCTAAAGACAGGCCTTTGGAATATGCTGTCGCATTGTCTGCACCTGCCCCCTGAATTACAGAAAACATATGTGATTTATTATTTGTAATTTGTGAGAGGAAAAAGATATTTGGTGCGGCAGTTCCACTACCATGTGAACTATAAACAAGGTTATTGCTAGTTGATCCGCGTGCCATGAAAATATTATCACTCCTTGGCCCATTGCCAAAACCAAAAAACCTTGCCCAATACTGGCTCGTTGTCGGCGTAGCAATTACATAGGCTGAAAGCCCATTGGTAAAATCTGCAAACCCTGCACCATTTGATGCAAAATGATCTGTGCCATCAAAATAAATAGAAGGGTTGAAATTGTATTCTGTTGGATTGGTGTCGAGCGTTGGTGTATCGCCAGCTATAAAATCAGGCTGCGATACAGAGCCTTTGTTATCCCATGAGGTAATTGTGCAATTATCAGTGCTGCAATTAAGGCCTTCGTCAGCTTTTAACCACAACACTTGTGCATGTGCCTGTTGCGAAAATACGAAAGCAATCATTGAAACAAGTAAAATGATATATGTAAAAAACTTCAAACGCATTTCATCTCTCTTTTCATCACTCACAAACTCGTTTCTCATTGTCCATCCGTAGAAATCATATCAAGAAGTTTACGTGCGGAGTTTTGATCAAATTTAATACGAAATTTCATATAAACCCCCTTTTGACTATAAACAGCCGCAAGGAAATCATCTTCCGTATACCCTCTCAAATTATACCCCAATGAGAGCCAGACATTATCAACAGGGGAAACCCCAACAGAGGGACCATAAGCATAATATACAGCATCTGAGCTATGCGAATATTGCGCCATACCATGGAGCCCAAAATCAATTTTCTTGGTAATATCAAAGCGTGTTTCCGCGCCCAGAACTTGGCTAAACCCAGCATATTTCACCGTACCGAATGTATTTTCCACATATTTCAAACCATAATTTCCTGACATTTGCAAACGTGGTGCGATCTGTGCATTAATTGCAAAATTATTTACAAGTTTCACCCGCGCCTTCCCCAAAGCATCCTCATTATAGCTCATGTCAAAACGATCAAATAATACAATGCCGCCGCCATTTGGTCGCCAAGACGTCCCTAAACGGCTCACTAAACGTGTTGTCGCCCCCCCTGAACTCGCGTCATGACTAAGTCCCAGTTTTGCGTCTCTAACGCCAAGACGAAAGGCACCTGCAAATGATAAGTCTTCTGTAAATTCACGCGCTGCAGATAGGCTTAAAATATACTCGTCATATTGTTGCGTTTTACGGCCTTCTACCCGCGCTGAACCGCTTGTATTATTCGTACGGTACCCCACGCCCAGATAGGCCGTCATAAAGTTATCATTCGCATATAACGACGAAAGTAAAGCATTTGGCGTGACGCTAGCAATGGCACTTGTTTGGCTTAACACATGGTGATTAGACAAACCGACTGACGCGCTCCATAGCTCATCAAGTTTAAATTGTTGATCAAGGCCAAAGGTTGCGCCTATGCGTTTGCTTGATTGCCCCGACATTAAATCACTACCTGCGGTCATTTGCATACCTGACCATGGTTGGAAACTGACGCCGATGGCTGTATTGTTCGTCCCTAGCTGACCCGACAAAATATCGTGAGTAATCCGTACACTCGCTTTCGAGGTGAGCGTTTTATCAAGCCCTAACCGTGTACGCTGTGGATGACCGCTCGCATCTTTTTTGCCAGACAATGGCTGTTCATGAGAAACACTAAAACTTGCGCCATGTGCGGGCATATTATAGCGCAATCCAGCTATCGCCAGCAAAGAGCTTCGACTGGCTGCGCCCACAAACTGATCTTTGACCTGACGAAAACCTATATTGGCGTTCAAGCTCTCACTTGTCTGTGAAACGGAAATCTCCGATGCGTTACGCAAATCACCTGTACCTAGGTTTTTCTCTTGATAATAACTCGCTTTAACCGCACGCTTACCACGGCGCCCCGTCTTTTTACTTACGAATTCTTGAATTTCATAGATGATATTAGCCCCATAGCGCCGCATATCATTTGTATTGGCACTGCTTTGCCCTAGGCCAAAACCACCTTCTTCTTGACGGATATAGGCATCAGCCGTTATTTTGTCACTTGTGTGAGTCACTTCGGCTAAATAAGCATTTGCAGCTTTATTCTGTACACCATTTATACGGTTTGCACTACGCGCATACTCTACACGAACCTCCGTACTTTCACTAAGTTCGGCGACAAGGTCGACACCAATCATATCGGAACTTATGCCCGCTGCACTTACGCTGCCGTTTTCTTTTACAAATGTTGAACCTAGCTTTATTTTTCCCCGCAGTGTGCTTGTTTGTACACGTCCACCATAAGAGATATTCCGTTCTGCCCCCGAAGAGGTTTCATAATCCACGACGATCACATTGGGATTGAAACTAGCATCACTTACATCGACGGGTAGACGGAAAATAATTTCCCCGCTGAAATTATCCAATGTGTAATCAAGATGGCGAATAAGGTAGCGAGAATTTAAAACTTTATCTGAACGTACACGGTCTCGCGTTTCAATGGTGATAGTTTCCGAGTTTTGCAAAACATTTTGATGTGACAATTGATAAGGGCCGCTCGTACCATTCGCAGCAATTTCATCTTTGGTAAAGCCTTGATTGGTTTCAGCGGCAAAAGCAATCGCCTGAAAATTTGCACCTAAATATTCAGATTTAATCCCTGAAAGATGGCGCGAATATTTAGTCAACACCCCTTCTGTAATATTGGTATTAAAATCACCAAACATTGCATAAAAACTTGCTTTCTCAATCTTTACATAAAGTGGGTATTGGCTTGCCGCCTCCAACCCATTATTAGAACGATCACCATAAAGTGTATAATATGCATTCGGATCAATTTGTGTCTCGAAACCTTCATTCTGTGCTCCACGGCGTTTAGAGGTATCAACAGCCAAGGTCAGCAAGTAATTGCCCTTCACCAAACCTTTGGCAAAAAACGCAACACGCCCATTTTTTTGTATTCCCTCATGCACACCAACGCGGAGCGCAACACTTTTATTGCTTAGTTTGTCATGCGCCAAACTCCCCTCAGCCAGACCAACGATGATCCAATCTCGTTTTTCTGGCGCAAGGTACATATGCAGCAAAAGCTTACGCCCATTATCGAGCTTGACATTGATTGAAACCTTACCCGTTTTCAGCGTCGGCTCCAATAAAATCCTTGCGATACCATCAGTGCCTACAGATACGGTCGTTTGTGCAGACAGCGGCGCAACAAGTTCGTCCCTACTTAAGAATTTGCTATTTTGATAAAGTTCATAAGGTGTCAAAACCTCTACATCTACGATACGCCCCTCATGTACAGGACGCCCTGTTTCGTCTTCTATGCGTAGCGCGAGTTCAGGTTTCGTACGACCATCTGCAACTAGAACAGACTGATCTGGAAGCGCTGAGACACGCGCAATGTTTTTAACAAAATAAATTTCCTGGTTTAATGTCTGGATACGCTTGCCAGCATTATTTTTGACCACAACTTCAAAAATATTCTTCCCATCAAGCAAGTCAACACCACGCCACCGACTTAACATAATGGTGTTTAAAAAATTGGCGTCCCTCGTGGAAAAGTTGACTTTGGGCACTGGTTTACTGTTCAGGAATAGCGACACATTTTGGTTGGCAGCATGTTTGATACCTATGTTTACAGAGGGCCTAGACGGCGTATTTTTTGGCGCAGGATAAACCCATGCTAAATCTGAATTCTGAGTAGCAAGCCAATTGGCATCATATTCTTTATATTCTGTTTGATCATTAAATACGGTGGCATCTACCGTAAGTTTATCTTTACCCGTTTTTTTCAAATAAAAATTTGCGCGCCATATACCCCCACCTTGCACATCAACAAATTTAGAAATTCCACTACCTGCATATTGTGAATTTTCTTCACACACCATAACTTCATATCCGTCAGGCAAGGTTTCTACGTCCATTTGCACAACATGACTACCCGCTTTTACGCCCTCAAAATGGAATAATCCCTTTTGATCGGAAACAGCATATGCACCATTTTCCATATAAAGACGTACATTTTCGACAGGGTTTCCTGTTTCAATATTACGTGCCCATTTGCGTGTTCCTTGACACGCATTTTCTGCAATGCGCCCAATGATTGTGCTGCGACTACGCATTAAATCTTCCTGAACAATAAAACGTGTTCGCGCTATGTTTGAAATTTCTTCCCCATTACCATTTCGTGCAACCACCGTATTCACCATTGTCGTCTTGCTGATGCCGGCCCCTATTTCCGCAACATATTTTATTGTGACTGCGCCACCTGCGGGTACACGGTTAAGAAGGAAGTTCAGTGAAGTATTTGTAGATAGAATTGTCGGGTTCGTTGTTTTTTCATCATTGTTACGCGTTGACCCCGCAACATATTTTAAGCCATAAGCCAACTCATTATAGAGAGTTACAGAAGCGACATCTTGACCGCGATTTTCCACCAGTATTTCATACTCGACAATATCACCAATATCACCGCTATACGCAGACGCAGTCATTGTCAGAACAAATTCAGACTCGGCGTCCAATGGAATATCATAATGTATAGAACCCGTTTGCGTATGCTCAAATGCTTTACCATAAGATGCTGAGGCAATATTTAACTGACCATTTTGCATGGTTTGAAAATATTCTGGCGGTAAGATTGACGCGAAGCTAAGCCCATCGGGTGCTTTGACTTGAATCTTATAAGTTCCAGGCGGGACGATTGGAAAAACGAATTCTCCTCCCTCAAGATGATATATATGACCGCTTTCATCTTTTACTGAACCCCCTGAAACTATCTCTGACGGAAACATTGAACTCCCGTCAATACCATACACCAAAGCAGGGTTATTTGTACTCATATCAATAAGGGTGACTTTAACACCACTAATCTCTTCCCCACTTAACGCGTTAAACACCTGTCCAAAGGAACCAATAATCACAGTATTAGTAGAAACTTCTGTTGCATCAAATACATCGGTATATGTGACCATTAAAACAGTATTGCTAGGTGTTGTTATAATAGCATCGTTTTTAGCGCTCTCTGTACCGCTTGACTTCACGAAAGCCCAAAAATGCCCTGTATTCGGCCCATCCTCATACAAACGTATTGTAATTGCATCACCGCTACTTGTTGTGATTTTTGTTATGACATTTTCAACAATGTTTGGATCGCCATTTTGCCCTTCGTCAACGAGCTGTACATACATATACTCACCAGCCAGATAGCTGTGCGCTTCAATCAGAGATACACTGTGTCTTGCATTCACATCCCCCTCGCTTGCATTCTCTGAGGGGTGTACATTTTCAAAACCCTGCCCACTTGCGCTAGGACGCGCCATAGAAACAAACGGCCCATCAACGCTACCTGAAGGGCTATAATCCGAGCCATTTATTTCGATAATTTGAGCCTCAGATGCATTAGGCGATTCACGGAAAAACGTAACGGTCGACGGCGTACGTTTCGCTTCAATAATAAAATCCGCGGAATTTGTTAGCACAGTTACAGAATAACCATCCAAATCTTCGTAAGTGACAGCAGCAATATTCGTAACCTTCTGCCCAAGGGTTTTAGCCTGAGCAACATTCATATACGCAGTCATTACAAAACACATAACAACCAGCATATGTATTACCCATAATGGGGTGTTTTGTTTCACGTCTATCCTCACACGATTTACGAAGAACACATTTATGTTACCTGCGAAATTATTTTAATTTTCCCACTGTGTATGTGCTTGTTAAGAATGAAATACCTTCAATAAAACAGCGCAAAACATCCGTTCAGCACTGCTTTATTTGAAGCCTATTCAAACCCTAGTTTTTGATTTTTGCACGAATAATAAGTTTACCGTCGGCCCCGCCAGAGGCGAGGGTTGCACCAGTAATTTTCACCTCGCAATTAGACCCTGTACAAGCGGTATCTTGATCTGGCTTCACTAATGTCACATTTGTAAAATTACTCGTAGACGCCGCCATGAAGATTAATTCAGTTCGTAACTGATCCACAATCACAATGCTGTCCGCGTCAATGCTACCACCATTTACGACCGTTATTACATATTCAATACAGGCTCCTGGAATAGCAAAGCCCGAAGAAACCGCAGTACCTGGTATAGTTTCACAGCCTGAACTACCATCTTGTTTAAAGACACTCACAACTTTGGTTGTCGTAATATTTGGAGACGTAATATTATACGATTCAATATGGTAATATTTGCCATCAGTAACAGCATCTGCAGTCCCTGCACCATCGCCATCCCCGTCAGCAAAAACATTATCAGTAACATTCATATCATTGCTAGTCGAAGCCACTACAACCGCAGCAGGACTACCTAACGTAGATGTAGCGCTTTCTAAAGTCGTTGCAAGTAAGCTGATCGTGGCTTTGTCACTATCACTTACACTCGCCGCATTTGGAATAGTGCCATGTACAATCACCCATACCGCCTCATCGGGGTTGATATTACCTATCTCCCCTGAATAATCGGCTGCAACGGCATTTTGGTCATACCCCTGCCCTACAGTTTGGCTATAATATTTTATGCCAGTCACAGCCACATCAAATTGATCACCAGATGTAAGGTTTGCAGCCACCAAACTATAGCCTTGTGGAAAATTACCCGTGTTCGTCAACAAAAAGACTATCTTTTGCCCTGTTGCGCTTGGCGGTACATCTTTCTCACCTAATGAGGAAATTGTTAAATCAATCACCCTGTCAACTTTAAAAGTTACCGCAGCACCATTTATTGTTGTCTGTGCTGTCGAACCAATACTATAATCTAATGTAAAGGTATTTGTTACTGTTGTATCTGCCACTGTACCAGCTGCATATGCTGCTGTACTCGACAAGAATGCACCTGAAAGGCAAACGCCACGCGCGCACTTTACTACCGCCCCACAATTGAGAATTTTTTTTATATTCATGTCCACACACCCACTTCATTTATATTTGATCCGCAATTATGCGTTGTACAGGAAAAAATAAAATAAACCCTTAAGGGGTGAGTTAAATGTACTTAACCATGTGAGATCTAAGATCGTCTGGTAATACCTCCTTATTTTAGCAGGGGGTTGGAAGTAGAATTTTTTACATGTTTTTCAGGAGGTTTTACCGCCCAAGACGACTTCCACGCTACGCTCACGGCGCATAAAGTAACCAATGAAGTTTGCTCTATGGGTTTTATGCACGCCTGTTTATCGGACGGGCTTAGATTCCGTATGTTCAACCTGATTGATGATTTTAACAGTCAAAGCCTTCGCATTAAGGTGGATATATCCCTACTGGCTGCGGGTCATCAAAACGTTTGACCAAATCATTGAGTGCCGTAGTTAGCTCAAGGCTAACTGCCCCAAATACACCAATCATAGTACTAGCAAATTGAGCAAAAAAAATGACATCACCGGATGTTCACCCAACCCGATATCCGCCTAACGTAATGCCAGTGCTACCCTCGCTTAAATAGATACCTATTTAGATTATATACATCTGTCTTTCATACAGCTTTGATACACAAAGCGACACACAAACTGATACACACAATCAACGAATTGCAGAACCAAACTTACAACAAAGTATTTTACCGTTTGTTTCAATGGGCTATTTACATTTTAATGAAAAAATTTGGTACGGGTGAGAAGACTCGAACTTCCACGTCTCTCGACACCAGAACCTAAATCTGGCGCGTCTACCAATTCCGCCACACCCGCACAGAGTAAATGTCTACTCGGTAGGTGGTGGGATTTGCCCGAATGTAGGGCCTACGTCAACCTCTTTTTTATACAAAATGAAACTAATCTGTGTGCACAGTCATCGGAACGCGTTTCAGCGTGTAAATGATGCTAATCGCGCCAGACAATACGTTAGCAATAGCGACGGCTACGAACACCCCTATCATGCCGTAAT
Source organism: Robiginitomaculum sp. (assembly GCA_002733905.1). GTDB lineage: Bacteria > Pseudomonadota > Alphaproteobacteria > Caulobacterales > Maricaulaceae > Robiginitomaculum_A. The sequence goes on from NVXK01000002.1 coordinate 164,229, forward strand.
GCTGCGCCCCCAACCAAATCGCAGGGATCATAATAATAAATGCCCGAATGATCGTAAAGATTAACCCGTATTTAGGGCGACCTAGCGCGTTCAACCCAGCCGCACTTACAAATACAAACCCATACCCCGCCACAGTTATAGGAACGATCCAGAAATAAGGAATGGCAAGCGCAATCACATCTGCATCTGTGGTGAAAATCGCAGGGATATTTCGTGAAAATACTGCAAGTAAAATGCTGATAAATATCGACCAGCCCACACAAATTTTATAACTAAAGATAAAGGTCTCCCGCACACGGTCCGTAAGCCCTGCTCCGCCGTTTTGCCCCGTCACAACACCTATACACGCCGATAACGCATAGAGAAGCGCGATAGCCAACATTTCGACACGTCCTGTGACTGTAAAGGCTGCGACTTCGACCTTCCCCATAGAATGCCCAATGATTGCGGTAATAATGTAAGCCGAGACAGGCATGATAATATTCGTACCAATAGCAGGAATACCAACACGGCAAATTACATACCACATTTTCTTAATACGCGCCCACGTCAATGTGACAAATTCCACACTTTTACGCATATAAAATACAGCAAACAACCCGAATGCTGCCGCGCCAACATTGGAAATAAGGGTTGCCAGAGCCGCCCCTTCAATTTCCATACGTGGGAATGGGCCAATACCAAAAATAAGGAACGGGTCAATAATGATATTCAGCACCGCGCCACTCATCATAATAAGGCTTGGCAAACGTGCTTCCCCGCCTGCGCGGATAACATTATTGGACATCATCGCGAGCCCCATAAAAACAAGACCAGGTATGGTATAAGACAGATATACAAGCGCATACGGCTTAATATCTTGAGAGATATTCATCTTATCTAAAAGAAACGACTTACTCAAAAACAATATCAATGACAAAATAGTCACAATGAACAAAGTCAACAATAAAGCACTGCCGCCAAGCGCCCGCGCTTCCGCGTAATCTTTACGCCCAGTCGCTCGCGAAATCGCAGAGAGAGTGCCTGCCCCAAGGCCAATACTTACACTACTCCCGAAAAAAACAATCGGAAAACAAAATCCAACCGTCGCAAGAGCATCTGTACTCAAACGCCCAAGATATATGGTATCAACAATACCCGCAGACATGAGCGCAAGAATGGCCATCCAGAAAGGCGTAAGCAGACGAAGAAGATGACGTGAGACTGGCCCTTGTGTCGCGTCAAACTTTTGTTTTTTGTGCACGTATTATTTACTTTCAGGAATAGAACTAAAGGCGGCGAGAACAGCCATGCGGGTGATGTCAGAAGCGCTCGCTCCCAATTGACAAATTTGAACAGGCTTTTCCAACCCTGTCAAGAACGGCCCAAGAACCGTAGCCCCCCCAATAGATGCGAGCAGTTTTGTAGAAATACTTGCAGAATGAATAGCGGGCATAACCAATACATTAGCCGCGCCAGTTAATCTGGAAAACGGGTAGGTAAGACTGTGATTAGGGTTCAAGGCCACATCGGCAGCAATATCCCCTTCATATTCAAAATCACGTTCTTCCGAATCAAGAATTTTCACAGCTTCGCGCACTTTCTCCATACGTTCCCCAGGAGGATTACCAAAACTAGAATACGAAATCATCGCAACACGCGGCGTAACTCCAAATTTACGTGCAAAATTCGCCGTACTGATCGCAATTTCAGCGAGCGCTTCAGCGTCAGGGAATTCTGTAATATTGGTATCGGATATAAAGAGAGGCTGTCCTTGGTTCACACATATCGACACACCCATTGTACGTTCCCCACTCGTATGATCAAGTACACGGCGCACCTCACGCAAGGCAATATCATAAGCACGGGTCACACCTGTTACCATACCATCGGCAAGACCATGACGGAGCATAAGTGCAGAGAAGATATTACGGTCATTATTGACCATGCGCTGCACATCACGGCGCAAATAGCCTTTGCGCTGTAGGCGTCCATATAAATCTTCTACAAATTCAGCATTTTTATCATGTAAACGCGCATTGAGAATTTCAATGTCTGCATCTTCTTTAATGCCAAGCAATTTCATATTATCCAAAACGGGTTGCTCGCGCCCAACAAGGATGGCCTTGCCAAGCCCGCGTTGCACATAGGACTGGGCCGCGCGAATAACCGCTGGCTCTTCACCCTCAGCAAAAACGATAGTTTTTGGATTATCCACCACAGCAGAAGATATGCCTTGTAGCAATGCCGCTGTTGGATCAACACGTTGCGCCAATGAACGGCTATAGGCTTCCATATCCTCAATCGGTTTACGGGCAACCCCTGTGTCCATAGCAGCCTGCGCGACATAAGGCGGGATTTTCGAGATCAAACGAGGATCAAACGGCGCAGGAATAATGTATTCACGACCATAAACAGGTCGTTTCCCATGATAAGCCGCCGCCACTTCTTCTGGGACATCCTCGCGTGCAAGCGCAGCAAGCGCTTTTGCACAGGCAAGCTTCATCTCTTCATTTACATTGCGCGCACGTACATCAAGCGCACCACGGAAAATATACGGGAAACCCAATACATTATTGACCTGATTTGGATAATCACTCCGCCCTGTCGCAATAATTGCGTCGTCACGGACTTCTTTAATTTCTTCAGGCAAAATTTCAGGTGTCGGGTTTGCCATAACAAAAATAATAGGATTTGGCGCCATAGACGCGACCATTTCTTTAGTCATCGCACCAGCAGTAGAAAGACCCAAGAAGACGTCAGCCCCCACACAAGCTTCTTCTTTCGTGCGGATATCAGTTTCAATGGCATGCGGTGCTTTCCACTGGTTCATATATTCCGTGCGGCCACGATAAATGACGCCGTGACTATCAAGGACAATTGCATTTTCATCTTTAACCCCAAGGCTTTTAATCAGGGAAAGCACAGAGATTCCCGCCGCCCCTGCGCCAGATAAAACCACTTTCAAATCTTCAAACTTGCGCCCCGTTAACTGACAAGCATTTATCAAACCAGCAGTCGCGATAATCGCCGTACCATGTTGGTCATCATGAAAGACAGGAATATCAAGAATGTCACGAAGTTCTTGCTCGATAATATAACATTCTGGAGAACCAATATCTTCGAGATTAATGCCGCCGAATGTATTGCCAAATCGTTTGACACATTCAATGAAAGCTTGGGGGTCTTCTTCTTCAACCTCGATGTCGAATGAATCAATATCCGCAAAGCGCTTAAATAAAACCGACTTGCCTTCCATAACAGGCTTAGACGCCATTGCGCCCAGATTCCCCATGCCCAAAATTGCAGTCCCGTTCGAGATAACCGCAACCATATTCCCTTTAGAGGTATAATCATAAACGCATTCAGGATTATCTGCAATCGCTTGTACCGGAACGGCAACGCCAGGTGAATAGGCAAGCGATAAATCGCGCTGTGTCGCCATCGGTTTTGTTGGTTGTAGGGCAAGTTTACCGGGTGTGGGTTTGGAATGAAAATCCAGCGCTTGCTGGTCCGTAATATAGCTTCTCGAACTTGGTGGTGATACGCGCTTTGTCATACCTTACTCCAATATATCTTATCTCAAGCCTAATGATGTACGGCTTGACGAATCTTAACGGCCTACTTAAGCGATTAATTCTGACCTGTCGACACTTCTATTTGGCATAGTCCTATGCCAAATATAGATACGTCCCACGCACTGCCTACATTTTGTGCACCCCCAACACAACTGCACACGCATTCGCCACTACGTCTCACTTTTCACATAATTTATATGACAAACTACGAATAAGCTTTAACATCAAAGAATAGCAGGTAGAAAAAAAGAAAAGGCGATTGTGGGGCCCGAGGAGAAAAAAATATGAAAAAAATTGAAGCGATCATCAAACCGTTCAAACTCGACGAAGTCAAAGAAGCTCTTCAAGAGATCGGCATTCAAGGCATGACCGTAACAGAAGCCAAAGGCTTTGGACGTCAAAAAGGCCATACAGAGCTTTATCGCGGCGCGGAATACGTGGTTGACTTCCTTCCTAAAATCAAGCTTGAGCTCGTTTTGAGTGATGATCAAGTTGAACCTGCCCTGGAAGCCATCCAAACAGCAGCGAAAACTGGAAAAATCGGCGATGGCAAAATTTTTGTCTCTACCGTCGAGCAAGCCATCCGTATTCGTACAGGCGAAACGGGCGACGCTGCGCTTTAAAGTAAAAATCCAAACACACACATTACAATAAACTGAATGAGGGTATTATGTCTAAAACTGCTGAAAAAGTACTGAAAAGAATTAAGGATGAAAAAATCGGCTATGTCGACCTTCGTTTCACAGACGTACGCGGTAAACTACAACATGTAACTTTCGACGCCTCTATGGTCGACGAAGACTTATTCGAAGACGGAACAATGTTTGATGGTTCATCCATTTCAGGTTGGAAAGCGATCAACAATTCAGACATGGTCTTAATGCCTGATGCGAGCACTGCTGACCTTGACCCATTCTACCAACAAGAAACGCTCACAATGTTTTGTGATATCGTAGAACCAGATACTGGCGAAGCTTATAACCGCGACCCACGTACAACGGCTAGAAAAGCCGAAAACTACATTAAATCAGCAGGCGTTGGCGACACCGTTTATTTCGGCCCAGAAGCTGAATTCTTTGTCTTTGACGATGTACGTTGGAGTACAGACCCGCAAAACACTGGCTATCAGCACGATTCGGTTGAAAGCCACTATAATAGCGGCACAGAATACCAAGGCGGCAATATGGGCCATCGCCCAAGCCACGGCGGCGGATACTTCCCTGTCCCCCCAATCGACCACGAGCAAGACATGCGAACAGAAATGCTCGCAGTCATGACAGAGCTTGGCCTCGAGCCAGAAAAGCACCATCATGAAGTCGCGCCAGCACAGCACGAACTCGGCATGAGATATTCAACACTGCTGAACACTGGTGACCGTTTGCAGCTTTATAAATACATTGTACACAATGTTGCTCACGCTTACGGTAAAACGGCTACATTTATGCCAAAACCCGTTGTTGGTGATAACGGCTCTGGCATGCACGTTCATCAGTCAATTTGGAAAGACGGCAAGCCTTTGTTCGCTGGTAATGAATATGCAGGCCTCTCAGAGAGCTGTCTCTTCTATATTGGCGGCATTATCAAACATGCAAAAGCAATCAACGCTTTCGCCAATGCCTCAACAAATAGCTATAAACGCCTTGTCCCGGGCTATGAAGCCCCTGTTATGCTTGCATATTCTGCGCGTAACCGCTCGGCGTCTGTGCGTATTCCGTGGTGTGCATCACCAGCAGGCAAACGCCTAGAAGTCCGTTTCCCTGACGCAGCTGGCAATCCATATTTGACATATACAGCACTTCTTATGGCTGGCCTTGACGGTATCAAAAACAAAATCCACCCTGGCGACCCAATGGATAAAGATTTGTACGACCTACCACCACAAGAAGCTGCAAATATTCCTAAAGTAGCAGGTTCACTACGTGAAGCACTTGAAGCGCTCGACGGAGACCGTAGTTTCTTGAAAGCAGGCAATGTATTTGATGATGACCAAATCGATGCTTATATCGAGCTTCACATGGAAGATGTGCACCGTCTTGCCATGCATCCTCATCCTGTTGAATTTGACATGTATTATAAATGCTAACTGCATTTTTTACTTATAAATAACTGATTTAGGCCTGTCCGTTACGCGAACAGGCCTTTTTTGTGCCTAAATGACGAATTTCTTTGCAGTTTGTAATCATTAAATTCTCGACGTGGCGAAAAGGATTGTCTACAACAATTTGAATCAATGCGGCCTCATATGGAGGCGGCCTATAAACTTGCCTTCCCAGCCCTACCCCGCGTAGACATTGGGTGTAAAAATAAGTAGCTCTTTTTATAGGGCGCAAATTGGAAAAACGAATATGACACTTCGCCGTTTATACCTCTCCGCTGCACTTCCTGCTTTGGCATTTTCCCTCACACCACTTGCTTTTGCACAAGTCGAGATTACAGATGCGCGCACAACCCCGATTGAAACCCTAACCGCGAATACAGACGGAACGGCTAACGATGTAACTGTAACCTCGACAGGCAGCGTTACAATCACTTCTGGCGCGGCCATCACCCTCAATTCAGACAACACAGTTTCAAATGCAGGCACGCTCACATCAGAGGACGCAGATGACACAACAGGCATTCTCATTAGCGGCACGAATACAGGCAGTGTTACGAACTCGGGCACAATCAACATGGCCGCCACAACACCAACAGATGGGCTAACGGCAAGCAAAGACATTATTTCAGGATCAGGCCGCACAGGCATTCTTATTTCAGGCGCATCAAGCTTTACTGGCAATATAGAAAACACTTCTACGGGCAGTATTATAGTGCGTGGACAAGATTCTGCAGGTATTAGACTTGCCAGCATGTCTACACTCACAGGAGACCTGCTACAAAACGGTGCGCTTAGTGTCTTTGGTGAACGCGGCGTAGGTGTTGACGTGGCAGGTGACATTATTGGCGCCCTCGCAATTGGTGGTTCTATCCGTGTCACCGGTGAAGATAGCATTGGCCTAAAAGTCAGCGGCGACATCTCCGAAGGCCTCTCCGCCACATCCAGCATTGCCTCTGGTGCTTATGTAACCAGTACAGGCGCGATTGTCACAACACGCCTAAGTCTTGCAGGAAGAGATCTCTTACACGAAACAGGCAGCGTGAGACAAGCAGGTTCAGCCGTACAAATTAATGGGAATATCAACCAAGGCATTCATTTCGGTTCACTTACCGTAGACGACGTCGTCACATCTATATCCTCCATTACCATGATCGGCAGTGCAGCCGCAGTCTTAATTGATGGTGAAGGCACTCTTATTGCCATTGGTCGCATCGCACAAATTACGGATTCTAGCCATGCTGATTACGATGCCAGCCTTCAATACGCCTTCGTTAACCAAGGGACAATTACAGCAAACGGCTTACTCGACGATATAAATGCGACTACACTTTCGCTGACAGATACACATTTGCAAGATGGCATTAACAATGAAGGCACTCTGCGCGCCACAATATACCGAAGCGGTATTGCCACAGACGCCACGACATCAACACCTGACGCCCATGCGCGTGTCATTATTATTGGTGATAACGCAATCGCAGAACGCATTAATAACGCAGGCACGATTTCAGCCATAGGCCTAGAAGCCACTGATTCCATCTACGTAGACCGAGACAGTATTCTCGCCGCCAATACCATACGCGTCACCGCGATTTCAATCGAAGCCGGCGGCTCTCTGAGTGCCATAAACAATACAGGTATAATTTCGGCGACGATAACAGGTCGCAAAGGTGAGATCATTGCAATTCACGATGTATCTGGCACACTCACAGAGCTTACAAATAGCGGTGCCATCATAGCTCTTGCGGTTAATTCTGATACCCTAGGAGGAGAAACAACAGATTTCGCAATCACTGCAATTGATGTCTCGGCAAATACAACAGGATTCAGCCTCACCCAGACAGCTTATACAGGTACAGACACAGGTAGAATTACAACGCCAAGCATTACTGGTAATATTTACCTCGGCAGTGGTGATGACAGTGTCAATATTGCAGGTGGCAACATCAATGGAGACATTTCTTTTGGAGATGGCGCCGACACCCTCGCCCTCTCAAACTCATCCACAATTACAGGGTCTATCTCGGATACAGATGGACGGCTTGATATCATGATCACTGATAACAGCCATTTAGACATACAAAGCTCAACGGACATTAACATCACCACGCTCAGTGTTGACGCAACATCGACTTACAGCCCTTATATCGACCCAACGACAGGTGACACCTCTACAATCATAGCCTCTGGCGCGGTTACCTTTGAAGACGGTGCAACCATAGCGCCAATATTGGCAACCGTGCTGAGCTCAGCAACGACCAGCTTTACAATCGCTCAGGCAGGAACACTCAACATTGATGTAGCCGCACTCAACGTCGAAAGAAGCGCCCAAACCCCCTTCTTATACAACACATCATTTAGCCGCGCGGCCAACGATGCCAATACACTTGTTCTCACACTTGATGTACGCTCAACCCAAGAACTTGGTCTGGACACGCCACAGACGGCACTCTTCACATCGGCGTTCGAAGCATTACAAGACCATGTTGCGCTTGGGAATGCATTTGTAAGCATTACAGATCAAACCAGTTTCAATGCCGCGTTCAACCAACTCATGCCTGAATTTGCAGGGGCAGCACGTCAATTTGTCATTGCCAATGTAGACGGTGCTGTCGGTGCTGTCGGCACACATCTCAATAATGCGCGCCGTTCACAAGACCGCACAGGCGGCGCATGGATTGAAGAATTCGCCTATTATGCAGACCGTTCTCTCGCGGGGATATCCGAACAATACCGAGGCCACGGCTTTGGGATTACAGGTGGATTTGACACCGCGATTGGCCCCTTCCACACAGTTGGCATAAATTTAGGGTTTGCCACAACAGAAATCGAAGACGTATTGGGTGTAGATGAACCGTTCGACGTTTTGACCGTACAACTCGGTGGTTATGCAGGCCTGCAAAGAGGCAAGCTTGGCATCGATCTTTACGCTGGCGTCGGTTATAATGATTTTGAAGCAAATCGCAATGTTCGCATTGGGGACTTCGACCAAAGTACACGAAGCGACTGGTCTGGTACGCATTATAATGCATCTGCCAGCGCAGGGTATGACATCAGCTTCGGTAAATATTTTGTGCGCCCTTCCGCCACCATCACATATCTAAACATGCACGAAAAAGCGTATGAAGAAACGGGCACAACCGGTATTGAACTCGCAATTGACGCGCGTACGATCAAGTCTGCAACAGCGAGCGCAATCCTTGAATTTGGCGGAAAATTTGAAAAAGATCGCCTTTGGATGGCGCCCTCATTCCGCGTGGGGTATCGCAACGAATTTATCAATGAAGGCATCATTACAACAGGACGTTTTGTCAATGGTACGACACCATTCACACTTGTTGGCCAAGAATTCCCTACAAATGGATTCATCCTCGGCATTACATTCGCAGCAGGCAGCCAATATTCATCATTTGCCCTCGATTTGGACTCAGATATTCGTGACGGTTTCACACGCCATACAGCGCGTTTGGTCCTAAGACTCTTATTCTAAAGCCAATTGTTGTTTTTTGTGGATTTTAATGCATTTTTGCTAGGAATTTGTACGCGACTCAGACAATGTGCGAACTATGTCTAATTCAAATTCACAAAAACAACAAAACGAACTCTTTAGCGCTCAAAAAAGAAAAGCTGCAGAAGATAGCTATTCCGCCAAAGACATCGAAGTTCTTGAAGGCCTTGAACCCGTACGCCTACGCCCCGGCATGTATATTGGCGGCGTTGATGCACGCGCCCTACACCATCTTTTCGCCGAAGTCCTCGATAACTCTATGGACGAAGCCGTTGCAGGTCACGCCACACGCATCGAAGTAGAACTTGATATAGACGGCTATCTTTCCGTCACCGATAATGGTCGCGGCATCCCCGTCGATCCCCATCCAAAGTTTAAAGACAAGTCTGCACTAGAAGTCATTCTTTCGACCCTTCATGCAGGCGGTAAATTTACCAGCGATGCCTATGCAACATCTGGCGGTCTACACGGTGTTGGCATTTCAGTTGTAAATGCCCTGTCTGACGATCTCATTGTCGAAGTAGCACGCGGCAAACAACTTTACCGTCAAACATTTAAACGCGGTATTACCCAAGGAAAGCTTGAAGAGCTAGGCCCGACTCCAAATCGTCGCGGCACTAAAATTCGTTTTCACCCAGACGCCGAAATTTTTGGCCATAATAATGTTTTCAAACCCGCACGCCTATTCCAAATGGCACGCGCCAAAGCCTATCTCCAACCGGGTGTCGAAATTCGTTGGAAGTGCGCCCCTGAACTGGTTGAAAACCTAGATACAATCCCTGCGGAAGAGGTTTTCCTTTTCCCAGGCGGGCTATCAGACTTTCTCAAAGGTACACTCGGCAATAAAGTCACCATCACACCAGAAGTGTTTGCAGGAAAATCATCCCAAGAAACAGGTCACGGCCGCGTTGAGTGGGCGGTAAGTTGGTCTCCAGAAGGTTTTGGCGAGGCCGACGGCTATGTAAAGTCCTATTGCAACACCATCCCCACCATGAATGGCGGCACCCATGAGCAAGGCTTACGCGCAGCACTGACCAAAGGTCTACGCGCCTATGCCGACATTACCAATATGGGCAAGAAAGCGGCTGCGATCACACCCGATGACGTCATGAATACAGCGGCAGCACTGGTGTCCGTTTTCCTCAAAGACCCACAATTTCAAGGCCAAACCAAAGATAGACTCTCAAATGCAGACGCCACACGCATAGTCGAAAATGCAATACGCGATCCGTTTGACCATTGGCTTGTTAGCTCCCCTAAAGAAGCAACTAAATTACTAGAATGGGTAATCGAAAAAGCTGACGAACGTCTACGCCGCAAACGTGCCCGCGATGTCTCTCGCAAAGCCGCAACACGCAAGCTTCGCCTCCCGGGTAAACTCGCAGATTGCTCCGATAAAAAAGCAGAAAACACAGAAATTTTCATCGTAGAAGGTGAAAGTGCGGGCGGCAGTGCGAAACAGGCACGTAACCGTAAGAACCAAGCCATATTACCCCTGAAAGGTAAAATCCTCAATGTCGAGAGCGCGACAACAGAGAAAATATCCCGTAACGCAGAGATAAACGATCTCTCAACAGCATTAGGCGTCGGCATTGGCCGCAAATTTGACCCAGATGATCTTCGTTATGAACGTGTCATTATCATGACCGATGCGGACGTGGACGGCGCGCATATCGCCGCCCTCCTCATCACATTTTTCTATCGCTATATGCCGACACTTCTCGAAGAAGGCCGACTCTATATGGCCATGCCGCCTCTCTTTCGCATTACCCAAGGTACAAAGTCCATGTACGCCAATGACGAGGAACATAAAGAGCGGTTAATTGCTACCGAATTTACAGGTCGTGGAAAAATTGAAATTGGACGTTTTAAAGGTCTTGGCGAAATGATGCCAGCGCAATTGAAGGTCACAACAATGGACCCGAAAACGCGCACGCTCGCAAGAATCACTATTGACCCAGACAATCGCCCAACAACAGAATCCTTGGTCGAAACCCTTATGGGGAAACGTGCCGACCTGCGTTATCAATTCATTCAAGACCATGCAAAATTTGTAGATATAGACACATAAACGACAGTAATACTGATATATTCACACAACGCATTTCCAGCAAACTTATGCAAATTTTATATATTGCGTCCCTCTTGCCAATATATCCTCTTAATGCTTAGAGTGTGTCATGATAAAACTAATAAAAACCTCATTATTATTCAGTGCGACAGCACTTTCTCTTTCCATGCTCAGCGCCTGTGAAAACAAGGATTCAGATAGCAATGCAGAAAACGCAATCGCTGCATTTCCCTCGACCTATACCCCCGTTGAAAGCCAAGCCGTTCTGATTACGAATGCCCATATCGTTGACGGTATTGGCGGCGACATCGAAAATGGTAGTCTTTTCCTCCTCGACGGGAAAATCGCAGGTATAGGCGCGGACATTGATTTAGGTGACACAGAACCACTTCGTATCGACGCAAAAGGCGCATGGGTCACACCGGGCGTTATTGACGTCCATTCCCATCTTGGTGTTTATGCCCTGCCAAATGTACGCGCACATTCTGATGGCAATGAAGTCACAAGCCCGATTACTGCGGAAGTTTTTGCCGAACATAGCGTAAACCCACAAGACCCCGGTTTTTCAGAAGCTCTGGCCAACGGCGTCACGACCCTACATATTCTTCCGGGGTCCGCGAATTTATTTGGCGGTCGCGGTGTGACCTTGCGTAATATTGCCTCTCGGACTGTACAGGGTATGAAAATGCCAAATGCGCCTTACACACTAAAAATGGCCTGCGGTGAAAACCCGAAACGGGTTTACAAAAGCCGTGGCGGCCCTGGATCACGCATGGCCAATTTCTCCCATTACCGTAAAAACTGGATTAAAGCCCAAGGCTATAAAGCCAAGCTTGAAAAAGGCGAATTGAAACCCGGTGACCGTAATTTACAGCTAGAAACACTGGCGGGCGTACTTAGCGGTGACATTCTATTACAAATGCATTGCTACCGCGCCGATGAAATGGCGCAAGTCCTCGATATGGCCAAAGAATTCGGCTATAAAGTCACAACATTCCACCATGCCGTCGAAGCCTATAAAATCCCAGACCTTTTAAAAGAAGCAGATACATGTGCCGCTATGTGGGCCGACTGGTGGGGTTTCAAAATGGAATCTTATGACGGCATTCGCGAAAACATTCCGTTCGTACATGCCGCAGGGGCCTGCGCGCTCATCCATTCTGATGACCCGACAGGCATTCAGCATCTCAACCAAGAAATTGCTAAAACATGGGCGCACGGTAACCGCGCGGGCTTAGACATTAGCAAAGCAGACGCATGGCGTTGGATTTCCTCTAACCCTGCCAAAGCCATTGGCATTGCCGACCAAACAGGATCCCTCGAAATCGGCAAACGTGCGGATGTCGTGGTCTGGAACGGAGACCCGTTCTCGTCCTATACCAAAGCTCGCAAAGTCTTTATCGACGGCGCACTTCTATATGACCGTGATACAGGTATGAAGCCGACAAGCGATTTCTTAATCGGTCAACCAGGGCAAGAATCTATTCGTAAGTCCTTGTCAGGAGCAGGAGAATAATATGAATACACTTTTCAAAACGCTCCTCTGCACAGTTGCGCTCACAGCCATAACAAACATAAATGCATTTGCACAAACCATTGTTATCAAAGCCAATAAAACTGTCACAAACCAAAGTGCAGGAATTTTAGACAACGCCACAATATTAATCGAAAATGGCCGTATCAAAGCCATTGGCGTCAATGCCGATTACAAAGGCGACACAGTTATTTTGGGTGAAGGTACATGGGTCACACCGGGCCTTTTCGCCCCTTATTCTAATCTTGGCCTTGTGGAAGTCAGCGCAGCATCCAGTTCAAATGATTCTGCTGCAAGTGAGGCGGACGCGAATATCACCCTGCGTGCCATCGACAGTTTTAACCCACATGCCTCGCCTGTTGCGGTGTCACGTTTAGGCGGCATTACCCACGCCGTTATTGTTCCCGGAGCTAGCAATTCAATATTTGGCGGCCTTGGTACAGTGATCTCTACGAATGGCAGTCTAGATGTTATGGACGCCGCCCCCCGTTTTCTCCATGTTGAACTCGGGGCCTCTGGCGCCGACACAGCAGGCGGCTCTCGCTCAGCCTCTCTTGGTATCTTACGCGCGGCCCTTTCGGACGCCGCGAATATCGGAACACGCTACAGCAAAAACACACATGACGGCGCCGTCATCAGCAAATATGAGGCCACAGTCCTCACTGATGTTCTGAGCGGTAAAATCGCTCTCATGGTCCAAGCGGATAGAGCAATCGACATCGTAAATATCATCAAGCTCAAACGGAACCGTATGAAGATCATCATTGTTGGCGCAGCCGAAGCATGGATGGTTGCAGACAAACTCGCAAATGCCAATATTAGCGTCCTTATCGACCCGATTGAAGTCCTCCCTTATAATTTTGAAAGCCTCGGCACACGCGGCGACAATGCAAAACTTTTAAAACAGGCAGGCGTACGCTTTGCCATCATGACACGCACAGCAACGGGCGCTGGCGCACATAATCTTCGCCTTCTTACTCAACACGCCGCCAAATCCGTAGCCAATGGGCTAGATTGGGATTCTGCGTTTAAAGCCATCACCCTCACCCCATCAACCATGATGGGCATGCCCTCTCTCGGCAAATTGGAAGCTGGAAAAATGGCAAACCTTGTCGTGTGGAGCGGTGACCCCCTCGAAGTCACAAGCACGCCAATTGCTGTCATTATTGACGGTAAATTACAGTCAATGACATCGCGTCAAACTGAACTGGCTGACAAATATAACCCGACCCGCACCAATGCAAAACCCTATGGATACCGCCCTTAAGTGAGGGTTGATATTTATCAGCTTGACGTAGTGTATCTTCTGGCTATGGTGCAGGAAAATTAACATATGGGCATATTTACGCCCAAAATAGAGGTTGATTGATGCGCCCCTACGGCGCAAAAACAACCGGAAATGTAAGATCCTGACTAAAGCGAAAATAGACGCTACAGCAGAAGATTCTGTTGAAGACGAAGAAGTAAAAATTAGTTTTAAAGATCTCGGCTTTGTCCCCGAAATCCTAAAAGCCTTGGACGATCTTGGCTATGAAAAGCCAACACCTATTCAAGCCCAAGCCATTCCAGCAGCAATGCAAGGTCGTGATGTATTGGGCATTGCCCAAACGGGTACAGGTAAAACAGGCGCGTTCACGCTCCCAATTTTGCAACGCATGGCCACAGGTCGCGCCCGTGCACGTATGCCACGTTGCCTTATCGTATGTCCCACCCGTGAATTAGCCGCACAAGTGGCCGAAAATGTTGAAGAATACGGCAAATATTTAAAAATCAGCATGGCCCTCCTCATTGGCGGCGTTTCGTTTGCTGAACAAGAAGCCAAGCTAAACCGTGGCGTTGACGTTCTCATCGCAACCCCTGGTCGCCTTCTCGATCATTTCGAACGTGGGAAAATCCTTCTCACTGGCGTGCAAGCGCTTGTTGTCGACGAAGCCGACCGTATGTTGGACATGGGTTTCATCCCTGATATTGAGCGCATTTTCAAACTGACGCCATTTACACGCCAAGTGTTATTTTTCTCGGCCACAATGCCAAATGAAATCAAACGCTTAGTAGATCAGTTCTTGCATCAGCCTCATCACGTACAAATTGCCCGTAAAAACATGACAGCCAAAACGGTTACCCAAAGAATCGTGCGTATGCCAAAAGGCGATTCAAAACAAAAACGTACCGCACTTAGATATGTCCTTGAGAATAGCGATGTAAAAAACGGCATTATTTTTTGTAACCGTAAACGTGATGTCGATATTGTGGCGAAATCTCTCAATGTGCATGGCCATGACGCCGCACCAATTCACGGTGATTTACCACAATCTGTCCGTACCAAAACACTCGAAGATTTTAAGGGCGGCAAACTTAAATTCCTCGTTGCTTCCGATGTTGCGGCGCGCGGACTTGATGTTCCAAGTGTCAGCCATGTATTTAACTATGACGTCCCTTCACATAGTGAAGATTATGTGCATAGAATTGGCCGTACAGGCCGTGCAGGACGTAAAGGCGAAACAATTATGTTTGTCACCCCTATGGATGATAAATATTACGCCGCCATTCTCGACCTTATCAACGTCAAAGAAATCGAAGAGATGGAAATTCCAGGTCTTGCAGATTTCCCAACCGAAAGCCGTGATCGTAAATACGGAAATAATAAGGGCCGTGGAAAAGGCAAAGGACGCGACAATAGAAATAATCGTGACAGCCATAAAAATCGTAATACCGACAAAGATAAACAACACGCTAAGCCTGATAACTCGCAAAATAAACAAACAGGAAATGATCAAAAGCCTAAAACAGAGCATCCTAAAAAAGAGCATCCCCAAAAAACCCAGCCTCAAAAAAATCATAATGCGAAAACAGACAATAAGCCCCAACATTACGTAAAACCAACGCAAACCAGTCATGCCCAAGGGCAAAACACGGGTAAGAATAAATACAAACGTGATGCACTTCCTAAAAACACTGAAAGTGGTTTTGGCAATAGCATGCCCGCTTTTTTCTCAGTAGATAAAAAATAATTCTTTAAATTTTCAATGACTTACCATAGGAAATTTCTTACCACACAAAGTAACCTTGACGTTACTTTGTGTAACCTATAAGTATCTACCATCAAAAGGAGATACTTATGAAAAACCTCACTCTTATTCTTACGCTACTGAGCATATTGTCTCTGGGTATTGGCGTATATATTCTAGTGGCAAGCTAGCTCCATACACTTCATTCCTGCACAAGCCGTATCGTCATTCAAGAAAACATACCCGACATACTCACACTTTTCTCATCTTTTTAACAATACAGGACTAATCTTATGGCACTTATAGACACCCTCCTCGCCCGTCGTCAAAAACTCCTCCTTATGGCTGCATTCGGCTTTGCGATGTGGCAAGGGGGGCAATTATTAGCAAAGATGTTTCCGATAGACGACACGACCCAAGCCATAGCACTCGCCATGACACTTGTAGGCGCATTCCAATGGGCAGCATGTAGTTTCGGGTTTATCCATTATTCTAAAAAAGCAAAACCAGAGCGAGACGCATTAAATGACGAATTAACCTGTAGGAATAGAGGCTATGCTTTCACATTTGGCTACACTGTTTTGGTTGGGTTTATCATGTTCTTATTCGCCCTCAATGCAATCCTCGAACAAACAACATTTCCTGCGCTCAACGCAGATTTCATAATTCACGGGTTGATGATAATTGGCATTATCGCGCCAACACTACGGTTTGTTTGGCTAGAGCGTGACAATGCCTAAAACCCAATCAGAGCTAAGCAACAGGCTCAAAGAAATGCGTGCCCGTCATAACTTCACGCAAGCAGAACTGGCCGCCAAAGTTTCAGTCACAAGGAAGACCATAAATACAGTCGAGAATAATATATTTATCCCCTCGACAGTATTAGCACTTAAACTGGCAAAAGTTTTAGAAGTAAGTGTGGAGGAATTATTTTATTTGAATAAAAAGCAGTAGATTAGAACTGCATCGGCGTGATCGTAACGCTCTCACCACAGCCACAAGCATCGGTTTGGTTAGGGTTTTTGAAGGTAAAACGTGAACTCATCATCGTTGTTTCATAATCAACGACCGAGCCGAGTAAAAATAAAACAGCTTTTGAATCCACGACGATTTGCACGTCTTTATCCTCGACCACTTCGTCAAATTTTTCAATTTCAGCAACATAATCCATGATATATTCCATGCCTGCACAACCGCCGTTTTTCACGCCTACACGCAAATACCCACGCTCGCGTTCTGCAAGAATTTCACGCACGCGCTCAGCAGCGGCGTCCGTCAATGTCACCAGCTTTGGTCTTGGTTTACGCGCCACAATTTTCTCCTAAAACATATTCAATTCAAGGCGAGCCTCATCACTCATCAAATCAGTTGTCCACGGTGGATCAAATACCATATCAACTACAACTTTATTCACACCCTTAATCATAATACAGGCTTCTTGCACCCAAATCGGCATTTCACCTGCAACAGGACAGCCTGGCGCAGTCAGTGTCATTTCGACTTTCAGCGTACGGTCATCTTCAAGATTAACCGTATAAATCAAGCCGAGTTCATAAATATCAACAGGGATTTCGGGGTCAAATACGGTCTTGATCTGCGTAATGACATCCGCCGTAATCCGCTCAATTTCCGCGTTACTTGGCTTAGATGTATCCGCAGGAGGCGACACGTCAATAACGTCTCGTTTCGCGTCTACTTGTTCTATATTTTCGCTCATCATATACCCTATATAGTATTTTTCTTGCCATTTGTAAGGTGGCCTTAGGAAAGAAACTTACGTGCCTTTTTTACGCCTTCGATAAGGCGGTCTACTTCTTCGATTGTATTGTAAATTCCAAAGCTCGCACGCGCCGTCGAATGCACACCAAATACATGCATCAAGGGTTGCGTGCAATGTTGCCCTGCCCGTATCGCAATGCCGTAACGGTCAAGAATTTGCGCGATATCATGTGCATGTGCACCCTCTAGCGCAAATGACAAGACGGCTCCTTTGTTGGGAGCATTGCCAATCAGGCGAAAGCTATTCATCTCCTGCAAGCCGTTAAGAGCATGATGATACAGCTTCATTTCATGATCAATTACATCTTGGCGATTAAATTGATTTATCCAATCAATCGCCACACCAAAACCTATCGCTTCCATAATTGGCGGTGTACCAGCTTCAAATTTATGTGGTATGTCTTGATAGGTAACATGGTCTTCGAAGACATCTTCGATCATCTCGCCGCCGCCTTGAAATGGACGTAGTTTTTCGAGATGTTCACGTTTACCGTACAGCGCACCAATCCCCGTTGGCCCATAAAGCTTATGCCCGGTCATCGCGTAAAAATCCGCATCAATATCCATCATATCCACTTCGATATGCACCGCCGCTTGCGTCCCATCTACGATAAAAACACAGCCATGTTCATGGGCGATTTTACCGATCTCTTTGACAGGATTTACCGTCCCCGTAACATTAGACATATGAACAATTGAGACAATTTTCGTGTGTTTTGTAAACAGTGTTTTATACACACCCATATCAAGCGTACCGTCTTCAAGAACGGGTATCCACTTAATCACCGCGCCAAATCGTTCGCGTAAGAAGTTCCACGGTACAATATTAGAATGATGCTCCATCTGGGAAATGATAATCTCATCCCCCTCTTTGATCTCGCCCATTAAACCATAAGCCACCAGATTTAGCGCCTCTGTCGCACCTTTCGTAAAGATGATTTCAGAACTCTCCGCCGCCCCGATAAAATTAGCGATCTTTTGACGCGCACCTTCAAATGCTTCGGTCGTTTCATTGGCCATAGTATGCAATCCGCGGTGCACATTGGCATATGAATGCTCGAAACAATTCCGCATAGAATCTATGACAGCCAGAGGTTTTTGCGCGCTTGCAGCATTGTCAAGATAGGCCAAAGGCTTGTCATGAATAGTACGGCTTAGGATTGGAAATTGTGCACGTATGGCATTTATATCAAAGCTCATAACCGCGCCTCTAACCATGTCGAAATACGCGTGAGAAAATCTTCTTTTGCGCCCTCTTCCATAGTTTCAAAAGCATCAGCAACAAACGCTTGCGTTAAAAGCGAGCGGGCTTGTCCAAGAGGAATGCCGCGTTGTCGCATATAAAACAATGAGCTTTCGTCCAAAGCCCCAATCGTATTACCATGAGCACAAGCCACATCATCGGCGTAAATCTCAAGCTCTGGCTTCGCACGGATTTCGCAAGTATCTGAGAGCATAAGCGCGTCATGACGCATTTCGGCGTCCGTAAATTGCGCGGGTCTACGCACATGGAATTTGCCTTGAAAAACGCCGCGCGCTTTGTCACTGACAACGCCTTTGACGCTTTGGCGTACAATTGCGCTCTCATTGCTGAAATCAATATAACTCGTCATATCCACATGACGTTTATCCCCGAGCAGATATGCCCCATGAATATCCGCTTTAATGTTCGCCCCCAACAGTGCGACACGTGTTTCAAAACGTGTAAGCGCCGCGCCAAAACTGAGCGTATGTTGCGTGATTTCCGCGTCAGCCCAAGCATTGATGTGCGCCGTCGCAATACGTGTTGTCTCGGCGTGATCATGATGAAAAATCGTACGGGTTAGCTTTGCCCCCTGCGCCAGATCAAACTGCATATCAAGATTTACAAAACCGGAAACACTGGTCTTGTGTACTTCCTCAACATGCAAAACGGCACCCTTCGCAAGCTTAATACAAAGGCTTGCATGACCCTTTTCCAGATTAGAAATACGTAAAACCTGCGTAGATTTAAAACCTTCAGGCACATTAATTACAATGGATTCTAGAGCAAAACGGCTCGCAATCGCGCCCATAACCGAGGTTTTTGGCAAAATTGTTTCACGTGAAACATTTACACCTTCTGGTATTTCAAAGTGCGGTTCACAGACAAGGGTCAGCCCCGTACCGCCCTTAAGCGTCTTGCGCACATCTGTCCACTTCCACGCTTCCATACGGCGGTGTGGCAATACACCACCAAGGGCAGTTTCAGCAGGTGTAAAATTAGGCTGCGTATTCATCATAGCCTTCTTTTTCTAATTTTTTGGCAAAGTCCGCGTCCCCCGAAGCAACGATTTTCCCTGCGGAAAGAACATGCACACGGTCGGGTACAATATAGTCAAGCAAACGCTGATAATGGGTAATGATAAGCATGCCACGATCAGGGCTACGCAGCGCATTGACACCATCCGCAACAATGCGGAGCGCGTCCACATCAAGGCCACTATCAGTCTCGTCCATAATGATAAATTTCGGCTCGAGCATCATCATTTGGAATATTTCCATACGCTTCTTCTCGCCGCCAGAAAATCCAACATTCAAAGGGCGTCTGAGCATGTCTGGTTTAATCTTCAAATCAGATGCAATTGCGCGTGCTTTTTTGAGGAAATCAGGCGCAGTCATTGGGTCTTCTCCACGGGACTTTAGCTGTGCATTCAACGCTGTACGCAAGAATGTCATCGTAGGGACACCGGGGATTTCGAGCGGATATTGAAACGACAAAAACACGCCTTTACTGGCGCGGTCTTCTGGCTCCATAGCAAGTAAATCCTCGCCCAGATACTCAACCGATCCATCCGTGACATCATAACCGTCCTTACCCGTAAGCACATATGACAATGTCGATTTCCCAGCGCCATTCGGCCCCATAATCGCATGTACCTCGCCCGCAGGCACTTCAAGGTCCAACCCGTTGAGAATTGTTTGCTGACCATCATTCACAGTCGCCGTTAAGTTCTTAATTTTTATCATTTTTCTCTTCTTATATCCAAACATCATTTGGGGCGTCATATTTGGCGTCTACATGCGCAGTGCCATTATTTTTAGTTGCCATCGGTTCAATCAAGAAAATTTGTGCTTCGTTTTTTGCAATCGGGCGATGTTCAACACCTTTAGGGATAACAAGAGCTTCCCCTTCGTTTAACACGACAGAGTGGGTGCGAAATTCAAGGACAATGCTCCCTTTCCAAATGAAAAACATCTCATCGGCGTCCTCATGAGCATGCCAAGGGTATTCCCCTTGGATTTTCGCAAGTTTAAATTCCTGCCCATTAAGCTGCGCCACTGTTTTTGGACGCCAATGCTCACTGAACAAAGAAAATTTTTCGTCGATGTTGATTTTCTCAATCATGCCTAGCCTTTAAACGCCGTCACTTCGATTTCGACTTTCATGCTGTCTTCGATCAATTCTGCAACAATCATAGTCGCCGCAGGTTTGATAGCGCCGAAAGCGCGTTGAAGTTCTGGTTGGATTTGGTCGATGATTTCGCGGCTTGAAACAATGTATTTCACACGAACAACATGCCCCATTTCAAAATCACATGAACGCAGTGCGCCGTCGATTGTTGTGATTGCATTACGTGCTTGTTGCGCGGCACTTTCTGGCATTTTACCTGTTTCGTAATTTGTACCTGTTGTACCCGAAACAAAGCACCAATCCCCTTGCGCTACTGCGCGAGAATAGCCGAATTTTGTTTCCCAAGCCGAGCCTGAAGCGACGTGTTTACGTGTTGGTTTTGTCATATTGGTCTCCAATGAATTGTAAAATTAGTTATCTGTTTTTTGTTGCGTAAGTTGTGTAATGCGTGTGTTCTGATCCATGACAAGACGCCATTCGCCGTCTTGGAGTTGAAAGGTAAGGGCAAGATGCGCGTAACGGTCATCGCCCTCTGGGGTATCGCGGTATGAATACCGCAAGAGCGCGACAGCTACGTCAGAGCCGACAACTTGGCTGACATGTTCTATGCCCATACGCCAATCTGTATCACCAAACCATTCCGCATGTGTTGCCTGCACATCGTCTTTGCTCTGCAACATACTACCGTCAGGAAAAATCATCGGCAGTGTATCACCCTTTGTAAGGGTCGCCATAAAACCGCCTAAATCACGCGCCGCTATCGTTGCAAGATGAGCGTCAAGCGCCACTTGAAATGACGGGGCTTGCACGGCTTTGTCACAAGCAGAAAAAACAGGCATAACGATTAATACGGATGCAAAAAATATAGTTTTAAAAGTATTTTTCATAAGCTTCATGGACACAATTTTAGTGTCCATGCCTCCTTATCCTTTGCACGCCAGCACTTTTGCCGCGCCCCATATGAGACGAGCGAGAATGTATTCGCACCGTCATGATGGAATACAGCTTTTAGCTCTAGCGCTTTGACACTATCATCCTTCAAATTGTCTGCGCCGTAAACATTTACAACCAGTGTCGGGTTTTCAAACGTATGTTCGCGGTATGTCATATTGGCGCGAGAGTGGTCTGTCGTATCACCAAAAAGATAGATACGTGTTTTATTGTAAACATCGGTCACACTGTCACCAATTTCTACTTTTGAATAAGTTGCTAAACCTTGATCATATCCTTCCAAACTCATAGCCATTTCACGTGAAACGATTACAGGCGGCACGGGCGGTGTCGCCGCAGAAGCCTCAATTTGCTCAGAACCCTGCGAAGGCATATTTTCTGTCTGCGAAGTCTCCCCTCCACAGCCAGACAATAACAAAGCAATGACGCCAATATGCATAAAAGTTTTCATTAACCCACACTGCCTTCCAAGCTGATCGCCACGAGTTTTTGCGCTTCGACAGCAAATTCCATAGGCAGTTTTTGCAAAACGTCACGGCAAAAACCATTGACCAAAAGCGCGACAGCGTCTTCTTCGGAAAGGCCACGTTGACGGCAATAGAAAAGCTGTTCTTCGGACAATTTACTCGTCGTCGCCTCATGCTCAAACTGTGCGCTTGGTGTATTGCTTTCAACATAGGGCACAGTATGCGCGCCGCACTGATCGCCAATCAAAAGACTGTCACACTGGGTAAAGTTCCGTGCGCCTGTCGCCTTTTTATGCGCGCTCACAAGGCCGCGATATGTCTGGTTAGACTTGCCCGCAGAAATCCCTTTAGAGATGATACGTGATTTGGTGTTTTTGCCCAAATGGATCATTTTCGTGCCTGTATCGGCTTGCTGATGTCCATTGGTAATCGCGATAGAATAAAACTCGCCAGAACTGCCATCGCCGCGCAATATACAGCTTGGGTATTTCCACGTCACCGCAGAACCTGTCTCGACTTGTGTCCATGAAACTTTAGAATTTTTACCACGGCAATCCGCACGTTTCGTCACGAAATTATAGACACCGCCTTTGCCCTCTGAATCACCTGGCCACCAGTTTTGCACTGTAGAATATTTAATCTCGGCGCCTTCAAGAACAATCAACTCGACCACCGCCGCATGTAATTGATTTTCGTCACGCATAGGCGCAGTACAGCCCTCTAAATAGGAAACATAAGACCCTTTATCGGCAATAATCAGCGTCCGTTCAAACTGCCCTGTCCCCTGTGCATTCATGCGGAAATAAGTTGAAAGCTCCATAGGGCAACGCACACCCGGTGGGATGTAGACGAATGAACCTTCGGAAAACACAGCCGTATTCAGGGTGGCAAAGAAATTATCTGTCGGTGGCACAACAGTTCCCAAATATTTCTTCACCAGCTCTGGGTGGTCTTTAATTGCTTCGGAAAGCGGGCAGAAGATCACGCCATCTTTCGCCAATTCTTTTTTAAATGTCGTCACCACAGAGACACTATCAAAGACAGCGTCAACGGCGACACGCGGCGCGCCCTGCACACCCGCAAGCACTTCTTGTTCTTTCAAAGGAATACCAAGCTTTGCGTAAACTTCGAGTAAATCTGGATCAACTTCGTCCAAAGACTTAGGCCCGTCTTTATCGCTTTTAGGGGCGGCGTAATAATAGGAATCTTGATAGTCAATTTTCGGATAATCAACCATCGCCCATGTCGGCTCTTCCATAGTCAACCAACGGGCATAGGCATCAAGGCGCCATTTCAGCATCCACTCTGGCTCGTTCTTTTTGGCCGAGATAAAGCGGACAATATCTTCGTTCAAGCCTTTGGGCGCGAACTCCTGTTCAATATCACTCGAAAAGCCGTATTTATACTTATCAGCCTCAAGCGCTTCGACGCCCTGTACGGTTTCGCGCTCAATAGCCTCTTTGGCAACATTGTCTTTAACACTTGTTTTGACGTCCGGCATTACGCGGCTCCTCTGATCGCAATTTTGCGAATTTTAGTCCATGCATTCAAAAAACGCGCCGCGTCCTCTGGCTGGCTTGTATACCCAAGGCTTAGGCGTATCGCACCATGTGGCGCTTTATCCGCCAAACCCATCGCGGTCACAGCGCGGCTCGCCCCCACTTTACCCGATGAACAGGCAAGCCCCGTGGATACACTAATACCTTCCAAATCAAGCCCCATCATCAATGTTGATGACGACACATCTGGCACAGCAAACAGGCTCGTATTGGGAAGGCGTTCTGCCCCTTCCCCGAAAATGGTAATGTGTGGCTCCAAAGCTTTAAGGCCCTTTTCAATCGCGTCACGAATGGCGCGTGTATGTGACAAATTCTCTGCAATTTTCGCAGCCGCGCCAAACCCTGCAATCCCTGCAACATTTATCGTACCTGCACGGCGACGTTTTTCCTGTCCACCGCCTATGATCAAACTACTATATGGGGCGTCTGGCGACACATACAATGCGCCAACGCCTTGCGGCCCACCGATTTTATGTGCTGACACAGCCAGATAATCGACAATGAATAACATCGGCATTTTCCCAAGCGATTGCACAGCGTCTACAAGGATATATCCTTTAACTGCGTGGACAAGGTCTGCCGCTTTTTCCACGTCTTGCAACACCCCTGTTTCACTATTGGCCGCACTCATTGTTAGGAAAGGCGCACCGTCATCAGCGTCCCAGTCCGCAAGCGTTTGCGCGAGCCAATCTAGATCCATTTGCCCTGTGGAAAGCGTGGGAATAATATCCACTTTCGCGCCAGAAGCTTCCGCCGCCACTATCGCGGCAGGATGATCCATACCAGACACAAGCATACGCTTTGTACCATTATCAACCACGGACTTAATCGCCGTATTTATAGCTTCTGTGCCACTGCCCATAAAAACAATATCTTGCGCACAAACCCCCATGGCAAGCCCGACCGCCTCGCGGCCATCAGAAACCAATTTACTCGCCGCCCTGCCTGCACCGTGGGGCGTAGATGCATTCCCAGGCGTATTCAGCGCAGCGACCATAGCCGTTATCACTTCAGGGCGCGCAGGCGAGCTGGCATTATGGTCAAGATAGAGACGCGGTTTCATTCAGCCATCTCCAACACATTAAAATCTACCTCAGCACCGCTCTCGCTCATCATGGCTGGAAATCGCTGATCAATTACATCTTGAATACTGATCGCGTCAAAAAATGCCTTGATATGATCTTCCATGGCTTGCCATAAATCATGCGCCAAACATTTCGCGCCTTTATCAACACACCCCATGCCTTCGTGCTCTGCACATCGTTTCGTTTGCACAGAACCATCGACAGCATAAATAACAGCACCGATTCGTATTTCGTGGGTAGGTCGTGCCAAAATATAGCCCCCTTGCGCCCCCCGAACACTATCAACAATACCTGCACGGCGGAGTTTTCCGAACAATTGTTCTAGGAAACTCAGCGATATATCTTGGCGCACCGAAATATCAGACAAGCTAACAGCCGCCGTATTCGTGCCATTTACGGCAATATCGGTCACAGCCATGACGGCATATCGGGCTTTCGCGGTTAATTTCATCAATATACCTGTGATTTTTCTCGCTTTTTTGCACAGGGCTTGCTAGAAGGCGCGCGCAACACTATATCTCCTGTAGAATTTACGAATTCCGACTAAAACAGTCAAGTATAATAATTCTTAAATTTCACAATAGTTATAGACCACCAAAATAGAGAATATTTATGCCTGAAGTAATTTTTAACGGCCCAGAGGGTCGCCTCGAAGGTCGCTATCATCCAAGTGATGATCCAGCCGCACCTTGCGCGATCATACTCTCACCTCATCCCAAAGCTGGTGGACACATGGATCACCGTATTCCTGTGGCTATGTTTGAAACATATAAAGCCCGTGGCTTTTCGGTTCTGCGCTTTAATTACCGTGGTATTGGCCGCTCTGTCGGCACATATGACAATGGTTCTGGCGAGCTCCAAGACGCGGCCTATGCACTAGACTGGTTACAAAGCTTCAACCAAAACGCTCCATTTAGCTGGGTCAGCGGATATTCATTTGGCGCGTGGATTGGCATGCAACTGCTAATGCGTCGCCCTGAAATTGCCGGGTTCATCTCTATGTCCCTACCGACAAATACATATGACCTCGCCTTTTTGGCACCGTGCCCGACATCTGGCCTCGTAACATATGGCTCTGAAGACACCATTGTACCGCCCGAAGAAGTCGAGCGCGCCATTGTCAAAGTACGGACGCAAAAAGGCACACAGGTTCACGGCAAACTTATCCCAGGTGCTGACCATTTTTATTCAGACACACTGGAAATCGCCATCGAAGAAACTGAAATCTATCTTGATGAAGTTTTAGACGACCGCTATTGCCCTTACCGCCAACCATATGTAGCTGAATAAATGCCTGAATAAAGGCGAATAGCTGTCTTTGGCGTCACTTATTGTTGGGGACAAAAGAAAGCGACGCTATAGATGTCTCCATACAAAATTGGCACTCAATACGACCTGATAGCCACTTGGTGGAATGAGCGTCACAGTGACTCCGATTACGGCGTGCCACAAGTCGAGAAAGCTCTGGCCTTCACAAAACAGGGCGGTAAAGCACTAGATATCGGCTGTGGGGCTGGCGGACGGTTCATTCGCAAATGTGAAGAACACGGCCTTGAAGTGCTAGGCATTGACGCCTCCGCTAAAATGATCAATTTGGCAAAACAAAACCACCCACATCTTAGGTTTATACATGACGACATCAGGGATTGGGAAAGCGAAGAGCGGTTTGACTTCATTTTGGCGTGGGATTGCCTTTTTCACTTACCTTTAAAAGCCCAGAAACCTGTCCTTTCAAAGCTGTGCCAAATGCTGACAGAAAATGGTGTTCTGATCCATACATTTGGTGACGCTGATGGCGAGCATACCGACCATTGGCACAATCAAAAATTCACCTATTCGTCAATTGGAATTTCCAAAAACAATCAACTGCTACACGAAAATGGATTAACCCCTTTGCATTTGGAACTTGATCAATTTCCAGAAAACCATGTTTTTGCCATTTCCAAAAAAAAACACCCACAACTCCCGCCGAGGATTAACAGTCATGCGCCCAGAGAGGTCGTGGACAACGTTTAGGGAGCTTTCGCAAACTGTCCACCCGTAACAGGTTTTCGCACCCCTGTCGTTTCAGGGGTTGAGAGTGGCATGGCGCGTACACTGCGAACGGCCAGATAGGCGAAGGCTTCGGCCTCTAAATCATCGCCGCGCCAGTTCACATTTTCGGTCGTGAGAATATCGCCTATAGACTGCTCGGCCAAGGCCGCAAGCATGGCAGGGTTTTTACGGCCACCACCGCACACGATAACCGTCGCAATCGTTTTTCCGTATTGCGCCAGCGTATGGCGAATGGATTCTGCGGCGTAAGCAACAAGCGTGGCCGCGCCGTCTTCGGGGCTCAACCCCTGCATATCGTCCAGCACATTAAAGTCCCAACGGTCTGCGGATTTAGGCACAGGTTTTGCGAAAAAATCAGCCCGAAGCCATTTTTGCACGCGCCCAACATCAGGCGTGCCAGCGAGGGACAAGACGCCGTCTTTGTCATAATCGCCTAAGCCCTTCTGTTCGATCCAACTGTCCAACGGGCCATTACCGGGGCCGCAATCACTTGCATAAACAATACCGTCATTATCAACCAATGTAATATTTGAAACACCACCAATATTAAGCACGGCCACAGGGCGCAACATATCCTCATTTTGCAACAATGCATTATGGTAAAGCGGCGCGAGTGGTGCGCCCTGCCCACCTTGCGCCACATCATGTGTGCGAAAATCATAGACAACATCTATACCAAGCGCGTCCGCAAGCACTTGCCCATTACCAAGTTGAAGCGTTGCGCCGTTTTTACCATCTTGCGGCGGCTGATGCAAAACCGTTTGCCCATGAAAACCAATCAAATCAACTCTCACATCAGCCTTTTGTAAAATCGCCTGTACAGCCTCGATATGAGCTGTGTGTATAATCCGCTCTGCGCGCGCAAATATATTCGGAGCCACACCCTTAAAACGCCACGCAAGTGCGGCTTGGGTTGCTTCTGATAAAATTTGGCGCTCGTCTTGCGTATATGACCTAAAATGCGTTGCCCCAAAACCAAATACGACCTCACCGTCCGTGTCCAAAATAGCCGCGTCCACACCATCCAATGAGGTTCCACTCATGAGGCCAATAACATTATATCGTATTTTATCACCGAATTCAGCCATCTTAACGCTTTCACTAAAGGATTCGCTTTGTTAGAAGCGTTTTCAGACTAAAAACGAAAAACAAGAGCAAGACAATGGCAAATTACAAATCAGACTTGATGAACACGCTAACAGAGCGCGGGTTTCTCTATCAATGCACTGATGAAGCCGCTCTTGATGCCTATGCGCTGACACCAGATTGTATTGGTTATATTGGCTTTGATTGCACGGCACCGAGCCTACATGTCGGCTCGCTTGTGCAAATCATGATGCTCCGCATTTTACAAAAATCAGGCGGCACACCGATTGTGCTTTTAGGCGGTGGTACGACCAAGATTGGCGATCCGTCTGACAAAGATAAATCACGCCCGATCCTGACCCCTGAAAAAATCGAAGAAAACAAAAACGGCATTAAACGCGTCTTTGAAAAATTCCTTGATTTTGACGGCCCTAACGCCGCCATCATGGTCGACAATGCAGATTGGCTCGACAAGCTTGGCTATATTGATTTTTTGCGTGTTGTCGGCAAGCATTTTACAATTAACCGCATGATACAGCTCGAGAGCGTCAAACGCCGTCTTGACCGTGAACAGCCAATGACATTCCTCGAATTTAATTATACGCTTTTACAAGCCTATGATTTCTCGGAACTCAACCGCCGTCATAAATGCCGCCTACAGCTTGGTGGTTCTGACCAATGGGGCAATATTGTCGCAGGCACAGATTTAACCCGTCGCCTCGAAGGTGCAGAAGCTTATGGCTTTACCACGCCACTTATAACCACGGCCTCTGGCGGCAAAATGGGCAAAACAGCCGAAGGCGCAATGTGGTTAAACGCCGACAAAACATTGGGCGAAAACTACTTCCTCAGCGCTTATGATTACTGGCAGTTCTGGCGCAATACTGATGATGCAGATGTAGGTCGTTTCATGCGCCTCTTCACAGATTTACCTATGGAGGAAATCGCACATTTCGAATCTCTCGAAGGCGCTGAAATCAACACGGCAAAAATCAAACTGGCCAATGAAGCCACAACACTCTTGCACGGCGTAGCCGCTGCGAAACATGCAGCCGATACGGCGCAAAAAACATTCGAAGGCGGCAGTGCAGATGGGCTTCATACCGTCGAAACACCAAAAACTGAGCTTGAAAACCTTAGCGTTGTCAACGCAGGGGTTCTTACGGGTCTATGTGCGTCAAAAGCAGAAGCCAAACGCCATATCAAAGCAGGCGCACTAAAAATAAATGACACGCCTATACGTGATGATAAGGCAAAGCTAAGCCTTGCCGATATGAACGCCGAAGGGGTTATCAAAGTTTCTGTTGGTAAAAAGAAGCATGCATTGGTGAAACCTGTTTAAGGCAAACACTTACTCCTTCTTTTTACGCTGTTCTTTAATAAGGTCATTGATTTTCGGGTCAGTGACCTTATCGCGTTTGACGTCAAATATCCGCCGTAAAAACCCCGGCGTTAATGCAGACAGCGGATTGACACTCACACGGGTCTTGGCGAATGGCCCTTTTACAGCGTAGTTGAGCGCGAACATACCCTCGCCTTTTTTACCGACAATAATATCACCCAAAAGAGGAATATCCCCCAAAATAGAATTCACAGCATAGGCGGGGACAAGCACGCCATTAAAATCCAAGGTCTTGTTGGCAATGCCGATATCACCCTCTCCCGTCAATCCAAGCGCCGCCCCCGACGCCCGTCCATCACGGATTTTCAAAACCCCATCATCAATTGCAAAATCCATATCAAGTGTAGAAAACTTCATGCCTGTGCCACTCAGCGTACCCGCAAGCCCTTGCAGAGACGCGAGGGAAAGTATCTGTGCAAATGCAGGTGCGCGTACCAGTGTAAAATCCTTCAAGCTAACAAAGCCTCGTACACCGCCTTCGCTGCCATCTGGTGGTAAATACCCATTAATCTCCAAAACACCGCCGCGAATACTATTTATGCCCAAAAACACTTTTGCAGCTCTTGCCGCGTTCGGAATTTTGACATGCACATTCCCAGCCGTATCTAACCCACCGACCATCTCATCAATACCATCAACTTTGGGCCGTGATTGACCAGAGATTTCCGCTAGGAAATTTCCACCATCAACCAGACCTGTTAGCTTCGCACGATCAACTTTTTCTCCTGTATGAGAGAATAAAGCCCGCGCATCCATGAGGTGATAATTCTCATCCAATGACATTTTCTTGAGAGACGCCGTTAAAAACATCGGGGCAGAGATTGCACTGGACTGTGTTTGAAACGCCTTGTCCACCCATGACGAAATATTGAAATACTCACCAGCCATATTGAGGTTTAAAACCCCGTCAGCAGTTGGCTTTCCCTCAAGCGATGCGTCAATAAACCCCTTGATATAGGCTTGGGTTAAATCGAGTTTCAAAAGTTTATAATTCGCAGCAAGAGAAACAGATCCCGCCAAAGCGAGGTCTGGTGCCTTTATAATCACATTATCAAAACGACCGCCGACCTGTTCATTAAAGGTAATAAGTCCTGTCAGACTCCCAAATTCACCAGCAGGTTTATGCCATAAATCACCTAAATTCACATCCGCATTTGTAAAGTCTGCGACAAGCTCTGCGGCTTGTAAACCAATGCCGCTATCAACGCCCTCGATACGCACATCAATTTCACCTCCGAAATGACGCCGTAAACCAATGCCAAACCCATCCAGATCATCCCTGTTTAACGTCCCAGTAATTGTATACACGGCATAGGAAGACTGAGGCTCTAATTGCTTTTGCCAAAACAATTCGCTTTGCCATTTTCCGATTTTGATAGGTCCTTTAACGACAGCACGTTTTTTATCAAGATCAATTGAAAGATTGCCACCATTAAACGTAAACCTTCCAATACCAGACGGAATTTCCACATCTGTAAAATCCCCGTCCAACGCGAATGACACCCTCTCTTGTGGGTAATTTTCTAAAAGGGGGCGTGTGATTTTTAGATGAATAGCGCCATTGCCGCCGAAATCAGCAGGATTAATTCCTTGCTGTTTTGCAAATGAAAATGGCTCTAAATCACTAATCCGTAGCATTTCTTTCACCTGACCATTGCCATATAAATCAATAGTAAAATCACTGCCCTTTGGATTAAGTTGCGGGATAAGCACAGTGCCTTTCGACATAGTCAAGCCTGCAACTTTTCCGCCCTTCATATGATATTCAAATGAATTGCCATGCAAAATGCCGAAACCATTATCTTCAAATAAAAGTGGCATTGTTGAAATATATTGGAGTTCTACATTCTTAGTTTCAAAACTGAGGGTGAAATGATCATTCGCAATGACGCCCGTTGCAATATCATTTGCGTTCAAATTCATAACAAAGTCCACAGCAGAAAACTCGCCCGCCACCGCAGAACGTTTGAACCAATTACGCGCACCCAAAACAAAATCACGAGGCCAATAATGCAGAACATGTGAAGGTTCAATAATGCCCTCAACATTAGCCTCTATGTGAATCTCAACGAGATCACCATTTTCATTTCTCTGTGTGGACGCATTCGCATTCACCGTGAAATCGCCAAAATCAAAACGCCCTTTCTCAAGGACGAATGTCTTGTCTTTAAAGTTATAGGCGCCCTTAATTTCGCTCGGCGAAAGTGTAATCGGGCCAGAAAACCGTACGCCTGGATTTATACGAAGGCGGTCAATATTCAAATCAAACGCCAATGGTGTGTTTGAAAATGACGCATTCACATCACCAACATTTTCGAACACCCCGTCCGCAACAACATTAATCGCTTCACTTGCAATATCGAGCGCGTTCAAGGTAATAGATTGATTTGGTACATCATATGACATGCGTACACGCGCATGGGTAAACGGTTTATATGTCGTGCCTGTTTTCAAGTGCCCCTCGCCAACATCAATACGTATTTGTAAATCTTCAAGCCCCGTGCCTGCGACTGTTTTTAATGCGACATCAAGTGTGACAGGCGCATTCAAATTACTAAGTTTCGCAAACCTCCCACGCTCTGACGCAATTTCAGCAGGGTTTACACCCTCTATTTTTAACGTCGTAAAGATAGAGCTTAGATCAGGAACGGTCTGCAATTTTAAAACATAAGGTACGCGCCGCAAACCGCTCACCAACTTCCCGTCACTTTTCACAGAAATTTTGCCGTTTTCGAACCCATACACACCGCTGACGTCCTCGAAAGACAATGCCAGGCCGTCCAGATCATCTTGAACATAAACATGGGCATTCGCCACCACAACACGGTCTAACATATTAGCAGTCGCGTTTTCCGCCTGATTATCGCCTGCCTGTTTTCCTGTTGCCTGTTTTCCAGTTGTCTGTTTCCCAGTTGTCTGATTCCCAGATGAATGCCAAAGCGCCGCAACATGTTGATGCGTCGCTGGCGTGCCTAAACCGATCTGAAAACGACCATTTACATCCCGTGCAAGGGTGATAGCACCACCATCTACATATATTCTTTTAAGTGTCGGCTTTGCTAATAAATTTTCAGAGAGCGCAAACTCAGCCCGAATCTCTCCAATATTTTGAAACACCCCATCATCGCCAACAATTTTAATATTGTCAGCCCGAAGTTCAATCGTATGATTGTCTTCGACCCAACGCGCCGTATAATGTTCAATATCAGCAGTTTTGCCAGAGAAAGCCTTCGCAAACCATTGTTCATAATATGGTTTTGCCATATTCAAATCTACAGAAGAACGGTTCATAAGAAGAGTTAAAATAGCCAGCCATACTAAAATGAGAGAAAGGCCAAGGCTTGAGACCTCCATAAGAACATGACCAACACGTCCAGACCACGTCTTGACAAAAACACCCTTATCAGCCTTGCTCTTTTCTTCAATCTGCGTCATAAAACCCACAACGAAAACGAGGACATTCTAATGGAAATCGGACAAAAAGCCCCAAGCTTTTCACTGCTCACAGACTCAAGTGGTCTTATCTCTATGTCTGACTTAAGCGGAAGCATGTTTGTCCTGTATTTTTATCCCAAAGATAATACGCCGGGTTGTACGACTGAAGCTATAGGGTTTAGCCAACTTAAAAAAGACTTTGATGCACTTGGTGTGAAAATAATAGGTGTTTCAAAGGATTCGCCTCGTAAACATGATAATTTCAAAGCAAAACATCAACTTACAATTACGTTAGGCTCTGATGAAGAAGCCGAAACAATCGCGGCCTACGGTGTCTGGGTGCAAAAAAAGCTTTATGGACGTGAATATATGGGCATAGAGCGCACCACCTTCCTGATCGGAGAAGACGGAAATATAGCGCATATTTGGCGCAAAGTTCGTGTAAAAGAACATGCACAAGACGTACTTGATACAGTGCGTGCACTCAAAACATAGTCGTTCTGCATATGCAAACAATTACCGACGCGGCCTGCCAAGTTCTCACCACGCAAGACCCAATGGACAAAGTCCGAATGGCTCACCAAATGGCGAATCTTTGGCGTGACAACCTATTAAGTCATGAAAACAACGGCGAACACACAGCCCCCTTAAACCCTGCACGACCAAAAACACCCGAACTTGTCAGTCAAAACAACCTACGTCGTCGCCGTTTAGGGAGCATCGAAGGACGATGCGCCCTCCTGCACGCAATCGCACATATCGAGTTTAACGCCATAAATCTTGCCGCCGACATGGTCGCGCGCTTTGCCCACAGCACACGTATTACCGATGCAGATCGCCATGCCTTTATATCTGACTGGGTCGGCGTATGTGACGATGAAGCCCGTCATTTTACAATGATTGCGAATCGCCTATTAGAACTTGAAAGCCATTACGGTGCCCTTCCTGCCCATGACGGGCTTTGGAGAGCCGCCATCTCAACCAAAGACGACCTTGCCGCCCGCCTTGCGATTGCACCAATGGTATTGGAGGCACGCGGGTTAGACGTGACCCCGAATATGATAAAGAATCTTGAAAATGTACGGGATTTTGAAAGCGCAGATATCTTAAAAATCATCTACCAAGAAGAAATTGCCCATGTTGCCGCTGGTACACATTGGTTCTTTAATATTTGCGAGCGTGAAAACAGGAAAAAAGAGACGTATTTTCAAGATTTAGTTAAGCAACACTTCCAAAGCACATTAAACCCTCCATTTAACGAAAAAGCCCGTAATATGGCAGGTTTCCCGCCTTCATTTTACAACCCTTAAATGATTACCAAAAAATCAAGTAAAAATTAACATTAAATTATGCGCTTTGGTTCAATTTCCCCTTGAATTATTCTGTTTTTTTTTGTCCTATGTAAAAAAAGAAAAGCGACGTTAAAAGGGACCTATGTTAGCAGACACACTCATCAGTGCAAAAAATCGCATTTTAAAGAAATTCCCAGAACGTCAGTTTATTCACAGAACGGGTGGTCAGGTCAATTACTTCATGCTGACAACAAGGGCACAATTATGGATAACCGCTATTGTTATCACGATTTGCCTATGGTCAGTCTTTACGTTCGCGAGTTTATTTTGGGCGCAAAGCCCCCTGCACTCCTCATCCGTGAAATACCAGGTCAAACAAGGTGAATTTAACAAGCATCTTATCAACCTAGACATACAAGTCGCAGATGCACGCGAACTCTTAGGCGCACAACAAAAAGAATTTGCACTTGCCGCGGCTAATTTCGAACAAAAACATAACACCATCGTCGCCTTAATTTCCCAAGGTGGGATTTCAAATGCCGACACAGAGCTGACGGAAAACATTTACGCCCAAAGCAAAGTCCTAATGTCACCGATCTTACTCGATGTAATTCCACGTCAACCACGCACTATTTTTGGCAAACGTGAAGCCATGAATACAGGCACTGTTCTTGATGATTCTATGGTAAGGCTAGAAGCAGACCAAAACAAAATTCTTATTGCTGGCGAACACACAATTCAAACACGCATTGAAAAAAATCGGGCGATCTTGGCGGCGACAGGCATTACAGTTGTGAACATTCTTAAAAATGGTCGCGGCGGTGTCGGTGGCCCTCTTATTGCGATAGACGGGAAGAGTGAAAACCTCCTTATTGAGACAGGTGCTTTTTTACCGCGCCTTGATAGCATCAAAGCACGCGCCATAGAAGTCGCCACGCTAGACAAAGCACTCGCCTCTGTCCCACTGGCATACCCAATCGATGCAGAGAGCTATTTAACGAGCAAATACGGTCAACGCAAAGACCCGTTCAACAAACGTCCAACCATGCACGTCGGACTCGACATAGCCTCCTACCATCTCGCCCCTATCATTGCGACAGCAAGCGGTAAGATTAGTTTTTCAGGCCGCCGAAAAGGATATGGTCGTGTCGTTGAAATCGATCACGGTCACGGATTTAAAACACGTTATGCACATTTGGAAAAATCATATGTAAAGCGTGGACAAAAAGTTGAAAAAGGTGAAAAAATAGCAGGCATGGGTTCTACGGGTCGCTCGACGTCTACACACCTTCATTATGAAGTACTCTTTGAAAAACGCAGACAAGACCCTGCACTCTTCATAAAGGCCGGACAATATGTTCAATAAATCACCTTCCAAAACATCTTCTGCGCCAGAACCCTCGCGCAAAACAACAACAGGACGCAGTTCTATGTCTAATAAAGCCCCTTCTATCCTCGGTAGCGACCTCGTCATCACAGGTGAAATCAACACAGATGGCGATGTGCAAATCGAAGGCCGCTTGGACGGCAATATCAAAGCTGGCACAATCACTATTGGTGAAACAGGCAGTGTGAATGGAAAAATCATGGCCGGCACAGTGCATGTTCTCGGCAAAGTTACAGGTAAGATTGAAGCAACAACTGTTGAACTCGCAGAAACAGCGAATGTACTCGCTGATATCGTACAAGATCACCTTTCCATCGCGAATGGTGCATTTTTTGATGGCAAATGTTCTCGCAAATCAAAAACAGCAGGCACGGCTCCAAAATTAGTACCTGCAAAAAAATAATTTCTAAATAAAATTCAAGTTTTATGTTAAAGCCCATCGCCTGTTTTAAGGCTGGTGGGCTTTATTATTTGCATATAATGAAAAGAGCACGCCCAAATTCAAAGGTGTACGCATTTGCTTGCCCAAGCTTAGTCCTTAGCGCCCAAATCTATTTTTGCAGCTAGTGAAGCCTCCAAAAATCGATCAATATCTCCGTCCAATACTCCCTTAATGTCAGAAGTTTCAACGCCTGTCCGAAGGTCTTTAATCATCTGATACGGTTGTAAGACATAAGAACGAATTTGATGGCCCCAACCAATTTCTGATTTTGAATCCGCTTGTGCCTGTGCGTCATCTTCGCGGCGTTTCAGTTCTTGCTCGTACAAACGCGCACGCAACATTTTCCATGCGGTCGCTCGGTTTTTAAGTTGAGAACGATCACTTTGGCACTGCACAACAACCCCACTTGGTAAATGAGTGATACGCACTGCACTATCCGTTGTGTTTACATGCTGACCACCAGCCCCAGAGGCACGGTATGTATCCACACGGCACTCTGACTCATTTATGTCAATTTCGATATTGTCATCAATCTCAGGGTAGACCCAAGCGCTGGCAAAACTGGTATGGCGCTTGGAATTTGAATCAAACGGCGAAATACGCACAAGCCGGTGCACACCCGACTCGGACTTTAACCAACCAAAGGCATTTTCACCTTTGATTAAAATCGTCGCCGATTTAATGCCCGCACCATCGCCCGCTTGTTCCTCTAGCACATCAACCTTCATATTATGCGCTTTTGCCCACCGCACATACATGCGTAGCAACATTTGCGCCCAGTCTTGCGCCTCGGTTCCACCAGCCCCAGGGTGAATTTCTACGAAGGCATTATTCCCATCAGCTTCGCCAGACAGCAGAGTTTCAAGCTCGGCTTGGGCCGCTTGTTTCTGGAGCCGTGTTAAAATCGCAAGCGCTTCATTCGCAATTTCTTCGTCATCTTCCATTTCCGCAAGTTCGACAAGCTCAAGCGTATCCACCATTTCGGTTTCAAACTTTTGAATTTGGTTAAAAGAATCTTCTAATTGCCCACGCTCGCGCATAAGCTCTTGTGCTTTTTCGGGGTCATTCCAAAAATCAGGCCGTTCAGAGAGTGCGCTTAATTCGTCAAAACGACGTTCAGAAATATCCCAGTCAAAGACGCCTCCTTAGCAGTTGCACAGACTGCTTGATCTCGTTAGCAAGATTATCGTGTTCAGCACTCATGGGTATACTTCTTAATTTTATATGTTGGATAGCGCCAAAAGACGATTAGATTGAGGAAACAGACCTAGTATAAACCATCGTCCAAGTCCACCTCATCCTCTTTAGGGTCTTCTTTTTTAGGTGCGGGTTTTTTCGGGGCAAGTTTTTTGGGAGCAAGTTTTTTGGGAGCAATTTCATCAAGCTTTGGCGGCACAACAGTTTTTGTCTTCGCGTCCTCACCATCAGTCGTATCTTCATCAACATCAGTATTTTTCTGCTCGCTTTTTATGGCTTCGTCAGTTTCTGTTTTATCAGCGTCAGCCGCCTTATCAGCATCCTCATCTTCACGGTCGCGTGAAATATCGGTTTCGGCAGTCGTCGTATTGGTTGCATTCTCAAAACCGAAATCATAATCAGTAAATCCTGTGTCCCCGCCCCCAACATTAATTTTACGCGCAATCGTACCGAGACGTGGCTCTGTACCTGGCTGGAAAGCTTCATAGATAAAGTTTGGCGCGCCAATATAAGAGGCCTCCCCCGTCACTTGATCCACAGGGGCGAGCAATACGCCCTCCGGAATACGAAATGCAGTCTTAGGGCGGCTCGCGAGCACGTCCTTCATAAAGAACCGAAAAATAGGCCCGGCCGCTTTTGCACCCGTTTCTGTACCGAGAGAGCGCGGCGTATCATATCCAACATAAACCCCTGTCACCAGATCAGGTGAGAAGCCCATAAACCACGCATCTTTAAAATCATTTGTCGTCCCTGTTTTACCAGCGATTGGACGACCAAGGCGAAGCATTTGACGCCCTGTTCCGCGCTGTACAACACCTTCTAACATAGATGTCATTTGATAGGCCGTAACAGCGCTAAGAACAACTTCACGTTCATCAGGAAGCTCTGGTGGGCGCGAAAAGTCCCATTCGTCAAGCGAACACTCAGGGCATGTACGTTCATCATGCAAAAACACGGTTCTGCCTTTATTATCTTGCACACGGTCAAGCAATGTCGGCGTGACTTTCTTACCGCCATTGACCAAGCTTGCGTAAGCAGAGGCCAAACGCAACAGAGTCGTCTCCCCTGCGCCTAACGCCCATGCAAGCTCTGGCTTGGTTTCGTCATAAATGCCAAAGGCACGCCCATATTTACCGATCACGGTCATGCCGATATCATTGGCCAACCGAACGGTCATGGCGTTCCGTGATTTCTCTAACCCAAGGCGCAAAGTTGAAAGTCCGTAAAACTTACCAGCATTAAAATTGGCAGGTTTGTAATAACGTGGCCCGCATTCTTTCTCTTCTTCACCTTCAGGTAGATTTTCCGAACCCGTATTTTGTGCAGAAATAGTTTTGGGTGCACGGAGTTTATTTTCGGGCTCCGCCTGACCATCTTCATCCGCCTTACCAAAACCAAGAGCAACAAGTCCCCTTTGTTCTAATTCCGCACAACTTTCGTCACGGTCATTATGTTCAATCACAAACGGCGCATCCAGAACTTGGCTTACGGGTGTGAACCCATTGTCCAAAGCCGCCGCATAGACAAATGGCTTAAACGCTGAACCCGGCTGACGATACGCTTGTGTCACACGATTAAACTGGCTTTGGTTAAAACTATACCCGCCGACTAATGCTAAAACACGCCCTGTATGAGGGTCCATAGCAACAATACCACCATTAACGTCTGGCACTTGGCGTAAATTATAGAAATTTTCGCCCTTTGGTTTTGCTTCAACCAAAATAATGTCCCCTTTAAAGACAACATCAGATACAGCTTTAGGGGTGTCACCAACACGGCCATCAGGCAAAGCCTTACCCGCCCAATCAATATCGGCGAGCGCAAGTGTACCATTATCGCCTTCAAGAAACCCTAGATCGGCTTTCTTAGCGTCCAC
The DNA here is from genome assembly GCA_002733905.1 of Robiginitomaculum sp. Classification (GTDB taxonomy): domain Bacteria; phylum Pseudomonadota; class Alphaproteobacteria; order Caulobacterales; family Maricaulaceae; genus Robiginitomaculum_A. The sequence goes on from NVXK01000002.1 coordinate 203,391, forward strand.
GTTCAAAACAACGGCCATTTTCCAAGGCTTAATATCGCGTGGCGGTTTGGTGATTTTCAATTCTTCATGCCAGTCGGCCTCCGCAGGAATAGTTGCAAGCGCACCACGATACCCATGACGACGGTCATACATTTCAAGACCACGACGCAAAGCTTTGCGCGCTGCCAACTGCATTTTCGTATCCAGCGTTGTCCGAATAGACAAGCCGCCTTCATTCAGCTGCTTCTCACCATAGCGTTTATTGATAATCTTACGAATTTCTGACACAAAATACTCGGCCGCAAGATAATCTTCGCCCTGTAACCGCTTCACGGCAACAAGGTCTTCTTTCTTGGCTTCTGCCGCCTGTTCCTGTGTCACATAACCATCAGCCGCCATACGGGTCAGAACATAATTACGACGATTAATCGCTTTTTCTTTATTGTTATGGAGCTGATAATTACTCGGCCCCTTCACAATACCTGATAAATACGCCATTTGCCCAAGAGTGAGCTCGTCCAAGGGACTATTAAAGTATTTCAGCGCCGCCCCTGCTATACCGTAGGCACGCGGCCCAAAATAAACATCATTCAGATAAAGCTCTAAAATCTTATCCTTACTCATCGCTTTCTCAATGCGCCGCGCAATAAAGACTTCGCGGATTTTACGTGCCGCTTTACGCTCATTACCAACAAGGAAATGCTTGGCAACTTGTTGGGTTAGTGTTGAGCCACCCTCAAAACGTTCCCTTTTCACGAGATGTTTTATATTAGCAACCATTGCCCGCGAGAAACCTTTCGGGTCAAAACCTGTATGCGTGTAAAAACGCTGATCCTCGGACGCGACAAGTGCATGTTGAATTTGAATAGGAATGGAATCAATGGGCACAAACACCCGTTTCTCTATGCCGTATTCAGCAATCAACTTGCCGTCCCCCGCGTGAACCCGTGACATGACCGCAGGTGAATAATCTTTTAAAGCTTGCAGGCTCGGTAAATCACGCGTCGCGCGAATAACATAAACCGTGACAAAAATAAGCGCCAATAAACCAAGTACAAACCCCAGTATAAAAAGACGTTTAATGATCTTCCACCAATTGCGCGGCTTCTTAGGTTTTTTGCCTTTGCCAGATTCAGGTATGTCGTTTGGATTTTCTAGGACGTGTGTATTCATATCAACCTTTATGCGCTGAATTTGGGCTAAATTATGACCCAATCAGGGCAATTATCGATTCACATTCACTATAGGCCCTAGGAGCCTAGCTGTAACGTGCTTTGTTTTTTAAAATACAGGTTTATCGACTCTGTAACGCTTTTCATCAACTTTGCTCTGTGCTTGGCACTATTGAGTAGTTTTTCGTCTTTTTTATTCGACATAAACCCCATTTCCAACAAAACCGCAGGCACATCAGGCGCAAGCAAAACATAAAGCCCCGCTTGTCTATGGGTATTCCCGAGTAATATAGTCCGTTTTTTAAGCTGCGGCACCAAAATATCAGCAAATTGCGCTGATTTTGTCAGCGTTTTCCGTTGTGCTAGGTTAACAAGAATATCACTTACCGCGCCAGACTGACGTGTGAGATCAACATTATGGACCCAGTTTTGCTGATGGATAATTTCTTTTCTCCGTGATTTTGCGCGTGCCGCGAGTGTATAAACAGACGCCCCACGAGTTTCTGGCCTTGCTAAACTATCTGCATGCAGCGAGATAAATAAATCCGCCCCTGCCATACGCGCAATACGCACACGAACTTCATGATCGACATATTTATCGGAATCACGGGTCAAAACGACCTTATACTTCCCTGTTTTCAAGAGCTGCCGCCGTAATTCTTGCGCAGCTTTAAGCGTGACATATTCTTCTTTAACATTGGTGACGCCAATTGCACCAGGATCATAGCCCCCATGCCCGGGGTCAATCACAATAACAGGTTTGCGCGCCACAAACCCACGTCCATTTTTCAAACGCGGCGTAGGCGTACCTGCAAATACCCTCAGCTTCGGCACGGGCTTCCTAATGACCTTTGTTTCTACAGTTTTAGGCGCGGACGTCAAAGAGGGCTTTAAACGTGGATAAACAACACCTGTAAAAGCACGGTTTTCCACCCCTCCTTCAATCCACACACGCAAAACTTCATTCTTATAGCTATGAGAAATATATTTTGCAGATGACGCTAGGTCGGCAACTAAACGAATGCCTTTTCCCCGGTAAGCCGTACGGATCTGTGTAACAGCCCCGCTCCCCGACAAAGGTGTTTGCGTAAGCCCTGTAATTTTTGGAGATGGTTCGATATCATCTAAATCAATAACAATACGGTTTGAACCATTGTCGAGAGCAAATACATTCGCAGAAATTTTCTCACTTATATGCACTTCAATTTTAGTTTTTTGACCAATAATGGTGATGCTTACATCTGACACGCGCGCAGCCCAAGCATAGCTTGCCATGAAGCACGTCAGCACGCTAACCGCTATGCGTAATAACGCCACGAATCGTATGGTTAATTTCATATGAAGATATATGCTCCCATAGGCTTGACAGAAGGTTACCAAAACTCACGAAACGCATTAAAAAAACATTTTGCCTTATTTAATTCACATTAGACTATGCATACGCCTATTCTTGTGCGAAAAGGTCTATTAGGGTTCATGTGCGACTCGCTATGCGACGCCGCCCTAAACAATCGCCACTTATGGCAAAACTGTCAATACTGACAGATAATTAGGAATTTTAATGCACGCATTACGCACTTTTATGGTTTCAAGCTTAACTGATTTTTTCGGGTCTCACCGATTTTCTCTAGCTAAAAACAATGAGTTCGTGCGTTTTTCGGCATTTAAACAACGTAACACACAACAAATTTTAAATAAATTCTATTCAAATAAATTTTGGCCGCAATTTTCTGCGACGCCCGTCCTGCAATATAGTTTTGCCCATATAAGTGGAGCAACTTCAGCAAGCCGAGCGCGCAGAGGCCATACTGGAGATAAAAATGTCAAAGAAAATGCTCATAGATGCATCCCACCCGGAAGAAACACGTGTCGTCGTCGTAGACGGAACCCGAGTTGAAGAACTAGATTACGAGAGTGAAAACAAACGACAACTTCGTGGCAATGTCTATCTTGCCCGCGTCACACGCGTCGAACCTTCACTACAAGCCGCATTCGTAGAATATGGTGGCAATCGCCACGGTTTCCTCGCTTTCAGTGAAATTCACCCAGATTACTACCAAATCCCACACGAGGACCGTATTGCCCTGCTCGAAGCTGAAAAGGCTGACAGTATTCAAGAGGAAGAAGAAGAAGAAACGAAAATCGCTAATGCTGAAAAAGGCAAAGGCAAAAAAGGTCTAGGTAAGAACCCTAAGTCACAAAATGACGAGAGCGACGACGAAGCCGAAGACACTGACGCTGAAACATCTGACGACGATGATTCTGACAACGACAGCGATCAGGATTCAGCAAAGAAAAACGACGATAGCGATGATGACACTGATGAAAGTGAAGTTTCAGACGCGTCTGAAAAAGAAGTTGAAGACGAACAAAAGAAAATGCACGGCGCACGTCGCAAACGCCAATCCCGTCGCCGCTACAAAATTCAAGAAGTTGTCAAACGTGGTCAAATTCTCCTGATTCAAGCGGTCAAAGAAGAACGCGGCAATAAAGGCGCGGCAATGACAACCTATTTGTCACTCGCAGGCCGGTATTGCGTTTTGATGCCTAACACACCTCGCGGTGGTGGTATTTCACGTAAAATTTCCAATGGTTCAGACCGCAAACGCCTCAAATCAGTGATGAGTGAGCTTTCTGTACCACAAGGCATGGGCGTAATCGTACGGACGGCTGGTGCAAAACGCACAAAAGTCGAAATCAAACGCGATTATGATTATCTATCTCGCCTATGGGACACAATTCGCGACACAACCCTGAAATCAATCGCACCGACCCTTATTCACGAAGAAGGCAATCTCGTAAAACGCTCAATCCGCGACCTTTATGGTAAGGATATTGAGAGCGTATTGGTACAAGGTGACGAAGCTTACCGTATGGCCAAAGATTTCATCAAAATGTTGATGCCAAGTCACGCCAAAAACGTACAGCCCTATAAAGACGATATTCCGCTCTTCTTACGCTATCAGGTCGAACAACAAATCGAATCCTGTCTAGAACCCATTGCACAACTTAAATCTGGCGGCTATTTGGTTATCCATCCAACAGAAGCCCTTGTTTCTGTTGATGTGAACTCTGGACGTTCAACCAAGGAACGTAATGTAGAACGCACAGCGCTTAAGACCAATCTTGAGACATGTGACGAACTTGCGCGTCAAATGCGCTTGCGTGACCTTGCTGGCCTTATTGTGGTTGATTTCATTGATATGGACGAAAACCGTAATAACCGCGCGGTTGAAAAACGTATGCGTGACGCACTCTCTAAAGACCGTGCACGTGTGCAAATGAGTAAAATCTCTCAATTTGGTCTTATGGAAATCTCGCGTCAACGTCGCCGCCGTAGCTTGCTTGAAGGTTCAACGGCCTCTTGTAACCATTGTCATGGTGTTGGCCGCAAACGTTCTGTGGAATCCAGTGCGCTAAAAGCCGTTCGCGCCGTTGAAGAAGAAGCTATTCGCGGACGGGCAAGTCGCATTCGCCTTACCGTCGCACCCGATGTTGCAAACTATTTATTCAATGAAAAGAGAGAGTTACTCAACCAAGTTGATTCGGCTTCTGACATGTTTACTGAAATTATCTCAGATCCCTCTTTTATCCGTCCTAAATTCGAGATTGAACGTCTTGTTACCACAGCAACCCAAGGCAAAGACCCGCTTGAGGAAGTTTTCAAAGAAAACCGCAAAACGCAATCACAACAAAAAAATAAAAAACAACCTCGCAAAGAAGAACGCTCTGATGATGAAACAGATGAGCCTAAGGTGAAGCATGAAGCACGTGAAGCGCATGAGGACGACGAGAACAAGCCTAAGCGCAAACGTCGCCGTGGTCGCCGTGGTGGCCGTGGTCGTCGTAAAACCGAAAATCCAAATTCAAGTGAGAATTCAGAAAACCCTGAATCTGAAAACACTGAATCTGGAAACACTCAAAATTCTTCTAAAGAAAACAACACGCAATCCACTGAAGCGAATGAAACTACAGATTCAAACGCTACAGCCGAGGGCAATGAAGCACAAAAAAGCGATAAGCCTAAGCGCAAACGTCAGAGATCTCGCAAAGAGAATACGCAAGACACTTCGGACGAAGCAGCAACTATTGCGACCGAAGAAGAAGCAAACACTGATGAAAAACCTAAGCGCAAACGTCGTTCTCGCAAGAAAGTAGACGCAGACAATTCTGCGACGATTTCAGAAGACGCGCCTAAAACGACTGAAGAAGCATCAGAAGAAAAACCGAAGCCAAAACGCCGTGCGACGAAAAAGAAAACGGAAAACACCGAAGAAACGCCAAAAGCAAAGGCAAAGCCAAGGGCTAAAAAAGCTGAAGTTAAAGACGAAAAGCCTGTAGATAAGAAAACTACAGCCAAAAAATCTTCACCGAAGAAAACGACCTCACCAGAGGAAAAGCCTAAAAAAGAAGCAAAAGCGACAAAACCCAAGGCCAAACCGAAGGCAAGTCCAAAGGCAAGCCCAAAAACCAAAGAAGAAAAACCTGCAAAACCGACAGAGATCAAAGAGGAAAAAGCGCCAACACCTGCGCCGAAGCCAACGCCTGATCCGAAAGTAGAGGCGGAAGCCGAAGCGGCAAAAGAAAAACGTCGCTCTTGGTGGAAAAAACGCAATCCATTTAGTTAATTTTTGCAATCCATTTTGTTGATTATCTTAGGGGCGGTGAGCATTCACTGCCCCTACTGCTATCTAACACTTTCGTAACTTGCAGTTCTCGCGTAGACGTGATGTTCTTTATGGTAGTAATGTGTATAACTTATAATATATAAGCAGTAAGACGAACACATAACAAATGTCGTTCCCGCCCGTTTAAGGATATTGTGAAAAAACTATTTTCAATACTGAAGTGCTTTTGCACCATTTTTCTTGCGCTGACGTTCAGCATTAGCACAAGCCTAAACGCAAATGCACAATCCCTCCTCCGTGATACAGAAATCGAAGCCACATTACGCGCTTATACAGACCCGATCTTACGCGCGGCTAATCTCAATAGTAGCAGTGTCGATCTCTATCTCGTGAATGACAAAAGCCTCAACGCATTCGTCACCCGTGGCCAAAATATTTTCATCCATACAGGTCTCATCCTCGAAGCAGAAACACCAAACCAACTCAAAGGTGTACTTGCACACGAATCTGGTCATATCGCTGGTGGACACCTTGTGCGCCGCGATCAAAGCAATAAAAGCGCCTATGGCGCCATGCTTATCGCAGCTGGTATTGGTATTGCCGCTATACTCGCAGGTGAAAGCGGCGCAGGTGCGACTATTCTTGCTGGCTCGCAACAATTCGGAACGATTGACGTTCTCGCCCACTCGCGCATTAATGAAGCCTCCGCCGATCAAGCCGCCGCCAAATATTTAGAGATTACAGGACAATCAGGCAAAGGCCTTGTCGAGTTTTTTGAAAAATTCAGATACCAAGAAGTCCTCTCAAACGCACGACGTTATCCGTATTTTCGTGGGCATCCACTCTCCAGTGACCGCATCGACAAATTACGTGAAGTCACAAGCGAAAGCCAATACGCCAATGTAAAAGACACCCCCGAAGAAATCAAAGCAATGGCAATGGCCAAGGCCAAACTCATCGGGTTTCTCGACGCCCCCCAAACCGTGTTTTCAAAATATCCCCCAACAGACACAAGCAAACCTGCCCGTTATGCGCGCGCAGTTGCACATTACCGTGCGGCTGATTTAAGAAATGCGATTAAAAGCATAGATACCCTCATCGCAGACGAACCAGAAAATCCATATTTTTATGAACTAAAGGGCCAAATTTATCATGAAAGCGGTAAGGGCAAACTTGCGCTTGCACCTCTACGCGAAGCCGTGCGCTTAATGCCACAAGCCCCCCTGTTAGAGATTGCGCTTGCACAGTCCCTTATCGAAGTAGATACGCCCCAAGCCATAGCAAGCGCGACAAAACATTTAAAATCAGCCCTGCAAAAAGAGAACACCAATAGTTATGCTTGGTACCTTTTGTCACAAGCCTATGACCGTGATGACGAACCTTCTCTCGCACGCTACGCAATTGCGGAACAAGCATTTGCAATGGGCGATTATAACCGCGCACGTTCATTTGCCATGCGTTCCCAAACGGGTTTAAACAACCCAAGTGCACAATGGCGCCGCGCAAGTGACATTATCGTTGTCGCTGAAATTCATCTCGCTAAGAAAAGAAATAGACGCAGATAGTTTTTTCTGCAATCAAGACACCAAACAACGACATATTCCTCTGAGCCACTGGAGCCACTCATGTTCAACACGTTCAAAGCCAGTACGGCCCTCTACCTCGCCCTTGCCGTAATCGCATTGCCGGGCTGTGCAGAAGCATCGGAAAACAAAGCATCCCCAAATAAAACTGAGATTGAAAACGTCATCAAAGCCTATCTGCTTGAAAATCCCGAAATCATTCGCGACGCCTTAATTCTGCTTGAAGAAAAGGAAGAACGACAACCCATTCGCGACGTCGCCAAAGAGCTTCGCCATGATAGCCGTGATTATTCCATCGGCCCAAAAGATGCAA
>NVXK01000022.1 GCA_002733905.1 Robiginitomaculum sp.
GTGGGGCGCATTGTGAGTGAAGAAGGCATTGATGATGAGCAGGCTGTGAATTATATTGTGCGCTGGCCAAATAGATAAGTCATTGATATTAAACAATTAAGAACTAAATAAACATGGCGGGGATTAAGTGGCGTTAAGAAAATGAACATTTGACCGTACGCCATTACCCAGCTATTTTAGAACACAGTAAAAAAGGTTAAACAAATGTAGCAGACACACCCGCCGGACATGGTGGGTTTTTTTGTGCCTAAATGAAATGTGGAGATTCCAAGATTATATGTGGAAATTAATGTGTCGTAAAACGTTGCTTATCAAATACCCGCAAGACAGATTTCAAATCATGTCCGCGTTTTAAAATAAGCCCGCCAGGAGCCACAACACTATATTCACCTTGTTTATTGCGAAGAGCTGGACGTTTGATGATTTGATAGAGAGGCGTTTCACTGGCGCGCCGATATACCGAGAAGATTGCTTCGGTTTTCAACATATCAATTGCGTAATCTTTCCAATATCCCTGTGAGACCATTTGCCCATATACATTCATGATAAGACCAAGCTCTGTACGGTGATAGGCGACGGGCGCAAAGCCCTTACGCTTCTTTTTTGGGTCTGGTTTTTGCTCAAAAGGAATAATTTTCGCGCTCATACCCCACCATAACGTGCAGATAGGCACTGTCAAATCTTTCTAAAACCTGACGAATAATCCATGTGTTTAGTAACGTTTAAGTAAGGTGATGGGCGTAGGTATACATTTATGAAACAATTAACCATGATCTTATCTGCGAGTATTCTCGCACTTGGTACGTTCACTGCTTCGGGATGTGCAGTGGCGACTGCAGGTGTCACCAAGGGTGACGAACGCAATCTTGCACGCTCTATTTTGGATGTAAGCGCCGCGCGCTCTATTCGCGCACGCATGCACCGCTCCGAGGGTTTTAAAATGAAGGGCGTCGATGTCGAAGTCGCCCAAGGCATTGTTTTGCTGTCTGGCAATGTACCCAGACCAGAAGACCGTGTTGAGGCCGAACGTATTGCTTGGTCTGCTGATAAAATTATGCAGGTCGGAAATGAAATTCGTTTGATGGATAAACAAGGCCATGTACGTAATATAAAAGATGGTGTGTTACATCAATCTGTGCGTACACGCTTGATCGCGTCCAAAACCGTGAAAGCCCGTAATTACAATATTGAAGTACATGACGGTATTGTCTATCTGATGGGCGTAGCGCGTAATGAGGCAGAGCTTGCACGCGCTGCACAAATCGCCAGTACGACACGTGGCACCCAAGAGGTCATTTCCTATGTGCGTATTTCTGATGATTATTCGGGGCAAACCGCAAATGGCCCTGGGTATAATGGTCAACCTAGCCAGTCCGCGGCAAATAATTATAGTGCGCCGCTACAATATAAGCCATTACAATTGACAGAGCCGTTAGCACCGCAATCTGTGCCGCGTACCGTGCCGCAACCGCAAACAACAATTCTTGATGATGACGCTATTATTGATAGCGGCGAACCTTATTACCTTGATCCGAAAACGGGTCAAAGGGTAGAAATTCCAGAAGGCGTGACCCCAATTCCGTATATGCCAGACGCTGGCCCCGGCTCGCTCGGCTCTGGCGGTGCGGCTTTGCCGCTAGGTGTGGAATTAAGTGCGCCATTACCGAGACAAAATGTGTCTCTCTTAAATGCGCCCACAAGCTTGCCATCTGACGAACATCTCGGAGAATTTCGTACAGGCAAAGCAGGGGAAGCAGTTTCCATAATTGAAAGCCCCGCCTATATGCTCGACCCCGTTACTGGCGACATGATCCCTGTCCGCTTTGAAAACGGCAAGTTCGTCCGCCTGATCAAATAGGTTTACACAGAGCTGGCACAGAGCAGGTTTGATAAATTATTTCAAAGCCGTGCCATAGGCATGAACTTCAATAGAGCCGACACTATCTTTGCTAGATTGAAAAACGGATGAGGTTTGCAAGCGAATATTAGTGATCATTGTGGCACCGCTTTTCGCGGCCTCTTCTTTCATACGTAAAATCGCTTCACGGCGCGCACGCTCTAGCAAGATTGTGTAGGACTGGATTGGCCCGCCAAATATTCCGCGAACGGTTGCCATAAGGCGTTTGAAATAATCGATAGAGATCACAACATTGCCCGTTACCAAGACACTCTCTGAAAACCCTTGTGGAAGTTTTTTCAGATTGGTTGTGGTGATATGGGCTAATTCAGCTTCGCGGCGGTTTAAAGAGCTTAAATGTTTGGTTTCATTCATTCGCCCAAACACAAACCCTATGATCAAAAGCAATATGGGAAAAATAAGAGCATACATTTATGCCACCACGACGGCGGTACCGTATACGAAAAGTTCTGATGCACCTGCACTAATGGAGGAGGTCGCAAATCTTACGTTTAAAATTGCATTGGCACCAAGTCTATCGGCTTGTTCCATCATGCGTTGCATGGATTCGTCACGGGAGTCGGTGAGGAGTTCTGTATAGCCGCGCAATTCGCCGCCAACAATGTTTTTCAGGCCTGCCATAATATCGCGGCCAACATGTTTGGCACGTACTGTATTTCCCTGTACGAGGCCGATATGCGTCACAATTCCTTTGCCGGGAATTGTTTCTAAATTGGTAATAATCATATCTTTCATAATACTCTCCTTTGATTGTTGATAGGCAGTTTTCCCTGAAATTTCAAGTCGTAGAAATAGTTGTTTGAAACGTAGCGCCCAAATATACAAAACCTTACTTGTAAAACCGCACGCCGTGCCCCACATAGGCAGCATGACATTACGTATTGCATTTCAAATGGACCCGATGGAGGGTGTGGATATAGACGGAGACACGACTTTTGCTTTGGCAGAAGTTGCACAGGCACGGGGCTATACATTATTTAGTTATGGCCCAGATGATCTCGCTTATAATGCGGGCAAGGTTGAGGCGCGTGCACGTCCTATGCGCGTACGCCGCGAGCACGGCAATCACGTACAATTTGACGCTCCAGTGCTATTAGATTTGGCCGAGGATATCGACGTGGTTTGGATGCGCCAAGACCCACCCTTTGATATGGGCTATATTACCGCGTCACATATTTTGGAAATGCTCGAAGGCAAAACCCTTGTGGCCAATGATCCAAAATGGGTGCGCTCCTGCCCAGAGAAAATTATCCCGCTAGAATTTCCAGATATTATTCCGCCGACGCTGATCACCCGTGACAAGCAATCAATCGATGCTTTCCGCGCAGAGCATAAGGATATCATCCTCAAGCCTTTATACGGTAATGGCGGCGCAGGTGTATTTTTGATCAAAGATGGTGATAGTAATTATTCATCATTGCTTGAAATGTTTTTCGCCAGTTCTCGCGAGCCAATTATCGCGCAAGCTTTCTTGAAAGATGTGGTGAATGGCGACAAACGTATATTGATTATTGACGGGGTGGTTGCTGGTGCAATCAACCGTGTACCTCAAAAAGGTGAAACGCGCTCTAACATGCATGTTGGAGGGGTCGCAGAGCCTGTTGAGATTACCGAAACAGACATGGTGATATGTGACGCGATTGGGCCAATGCTAAAAGAGCGTGGACAAATTTTGGTTGGCATTGATGTTATTGGCGACAAAATGACCGAGATTAATCTGACATCTCCAACAGGTGTGCAAGAACTTAAACGTTTTACTGGAATTGACGCCGCCGCTATGTCGTGGGATGCAATCGAACAACGTCTTTCAACGCGTGACCGTCAGGCAACGCGTGACCGTCAGGCGTAACTTCAGAAAATATTGAAAACGTTCCAGGGGTTTTTGTATCTGCTATGACTTTAATGTCGAGTGTAAAACACTTCTGCTCATTGTCATTAAAAGCACGTCTTATACCAAAAAAACCGCGTTTTACATTCGAAATGCCGTCCCTAAGACTGTATTCGATACGGGCATGGCTAAGGTCTTCAAAAATAGAGACGCGGTGCCGTTTAAAGCTTGATAAATCCATTCCAGACAAGACAGAATGCAAAACCTGCATAGTTGTTTTGTCATGACCCGATTGGCCATAGATAATGTGTTTGTGGTCTTTCACCCCAGTTTCCCCCTCGTAACTGTGACTTCACCTACTCTTCAATTGCAGTTAAGCAGTAGGTGTATTCCGTAGAATTACAGCATCCCTGACACTACCTTACAGCAGGGCGTCAGAATATACTAGTAAATAAAAGGTTAACAGTGGAGGGGTATTATTACTGCACTAACCGTAATGTGTTCGATATTTGGTGTGGTGTGGATTGCGTAAAGTTTGGTTTGAGGGGGCGCGCTTGAAACTGAAACGGTTTCACTGGCGATAACTTAGCTTCATTTAGATAAGCAATATCCGCAAAAATACGTTCTTGAACCATAAAAACAAGGGGAAATGTCTGTAGACGTGCTTCGAATGGATTTATCTTTAATGCCGCGACGATTCTTTTACTTGGTTCGCATTTTACATCTGGGTCTGCATTGCGCTTAATCGCAAAGCGTACCATGAGTGAGCAAATAGAAATTGCCCACGGGTCGCTTGGATAAAGGAATTGTTGATGGCTCGCAGGCGTACGTAAATAACTGCCCCGCAAACTTTCACGGTGAGCTTCATAGAATAATTGGGCAAATTTATAGTGCCGTTCTGCGCGGTAAATATGTGTAAGTTGCACGAAGAACCAAACAGCACTGATAATCATAAGGATCACGAGAAAGCCCGCTATGCTTGGGCTTACCCACTTGGCCATATAGAGAATTTTTTGCGGAATTATTGTCTCAATATTTCTATCAGCAATATTGAGTGTTGCCGTTTTTGCTTCTGCAACAGGTGCTACACTGTCGCGTAGAACAGATTTGATATGAGGTTCATTGCTTATATTTTCATATGAGCGCACGCCAAAACCCGCTTCGCCAAAACCCATCTCAAGGGGGTGGTTGATGGCTTCATCCTTAGGGGATGGTTTTGATGCGATATTTTTAAGTCTAGAGTATGTAGCAATAGATTGGTTTGCGACGAGAGAGCGTCGTGATTTTGGCAGGTCAATTTTCTTTTGCTCTTGCCCTGTTGTCGAAATTATAGCTTTGCCTTCGCTTCGTTTTTTCCAATACCGTGCTATACTTGCATTTGCATCTACACCAAGCCCATGTTTGTAAATAAGGGCTAAATTGCGCTGTGCGTCCGTATCGCCAACTTTGGCAGCATGTAAATAATATTGTCGCGCTATTTGGTAGTTTTGTTTTACGCCTTGTCCGACGAAATACATATATCCCAAATTAACACGTGCGTCATTATTACCGAGTGCCGCAGCCTGTTTATATAAGGCATGTGCTTTGGTCAGGTCAGTAGGCACACCGATCCCGTCATGATATTTTTTTGCAGTTGCAAACAGACTTTGCCCGTCATTTTGCGCGACTGTGATTACTAATGAAGGTGTTTGGGCTTGCACAGATATATTACTCATAAAGAGTAGGCCTATACTTACCAAAATCATCTTCAGACCAATATGGATCTGAGACATACTATTATTTCCTGTTTATTAAAATTTAAACTTGCCACATTACAATAGTATAGCACTCTTTTTTTGAAGGTAAATCGGACTCACCAGAAAAGCGAATTTTGAGATTGTTATGAAACTTTATGTTGCAACTATATTGGTGGGAACTTGCTTAACGCTCGGTGCGTGTGCGACAGGTTCATCACATACACAAAAAAATATGAAAAGGCCTCAGGCGCAAAGCCAAGATTATATTGCGCAAACAGGAAAAAAACGGGGACGTTTTGAACTCGTAGACAAAATACAATTTCTCCAAACAGATAAACGCTGGGCGCGTCAAACATTAGGCGGCTCTGGCGAGAGCTTGGCAAAATATGGATGTCTGGTGACAGCGTCAGCCATGGCCCTCACAAATCTAGGCTTTAAGACGGACCCTGGTGATTTGGTCAATCGGCTAAAAGCCAATAAAGGATTCACGAAAAATGGCTTGCTGATATGGACGGGGTTAGAACGTGTCACGGGTGGTCGCACCAAGACTGTTTTTTACAAACGTAAAGATGATGCTGTCGTGCGTGCGTGCCTCGAAGCGGGTTATTATCCTCTTGTGAAATTTGATTTAGCGTCTCGGCGTACCCATTGGGCGGTTGTTATCAAGGAAACCAAAAAGGGATTTTATGTGCGTGATCCAATGGTGGCATCATCTGTCCCCATTCCTTTGAAATCACGTGCACGTGGTATTGACGCCGTGCGCTGCATTGGTATGAAAACTTAGTGTTAAGATGCAAATCTAATTGCACATAGAGGTAGAACATCTATATTGCAAAAATGAAAATTACAGAATGTAACATTGTTGGGCTGTATATAATTGAACCACGTATTTTTAGTGATGCGCGCGGATTTTTCATGGAAAGCTATAAATCTGCGGATTTTGCAGATGCCTTTGGTGTAGATATTGCTTTTGTGCAAGATAATCACTCACTTTCTCATGAGCAAGGTACAATACGGGGCCTGCATTTCCAAAGCCCGCCTTACGGCCAAGGTAAACTTGTCAGATGTACACGCGGGAAAATACTGGACGTCGCCGTCGATGTCCGCAAAAACTCCCCAACCTATGGTCAACATAGTGCTGTCGTATTAAGCAGCGAGAATGCTAAACAGTTCTGGATACCCGCAGGGTTTTTGCATGGTTTTATAACCCGTACACCTATGAGTGAAGTTCAGTATAAATGTACAGCGCCCTATATGCACGCGTGTGAAGGGGGAGTTCGCTGGGATGATCCTGACCTCGCTATTGATTGGTTCAGCCAAGGTCTGGACGAAAAAAATATCACCATCTCTGAAAAAGACGCACAAGGACAAAGCTTTGCCGATTTCCAATCCCCATTTTCCTTTGGAGAAACCGATTCTGGTTTAGGTGAAAAACAATGAGCGCTCAAAAGACCCTACTTGTCACTGGCGGCGCAGGCTTCATAGGATCAAACCTTGTTTTGCGCGCCATTGCAGATGGTTATAAAGTTGTCAATATTGACTGTTTAACATATGCGGCAAATCTTGAAAACCTAAGTGCGGTCGCAGGACACAAGAATTATAGCTTCGTGAAGGCGAACATTTGTGACGCGCAGGCAATGGCAGAAATTTTTGAAAAATATAAGCCGGACGCAGTGCTTCATCTCGCCGCACAATCACATGTTGACCGTTCTATTGATGGGCCAAGTGAATTTATTGAAACAAATATTGTTGGGACATACACTCTATTACAAGCGGCACTAACATATTTTAAAACTATGAAAAACAAAAATGACTTTCGCTTTTTGCACGTTTCAACAGACGAGGTTTATGGAGATTTAGGCGTGCAGGACGCCGCGTTTTGTGAAACGACAGCCTATGCTCCTTCTTCGCCGTATTCCGCAACAAAAGCGGCTTCGGATCATTTGGTGCGTGCGTGGGGGCGGACATATGGTTTGCCAATACTCCTTACGAATTGCTCGAATAATTATGGCCCATATCAATTTCCAGAAAAGCTAATCCCTGTTGTGATTTTAAAGGCTTTGCATCAGGAGGCCATCCCCGTATATGGGCGCGGTGAAAACATCCGGGACTGGTTATATGTTGAAGATCATGTAGATGCGCTTTTGTGTGTTTTGGAAAAAGGACGTGTCGGCGAGACTTATAATATTGGTGGCGATAATGAACGTACCAATATAGAATTAGTGAAAACACTCTGCATGTTGATGGATGCTCGTAGACCGTTAGCGCAAGGGCGTATCCATGCTGATCTGATTTCTTTTGTCACCGATAGGCCAGGCCATGATCAACGTTATAGTGTTGATGCGTCAAAGCTAAAAACAGAACTCGGGTGGAAGCCAACAATAAGTTTTGATCACGGTTTTGAAAAAACACTAGACTGGTATTTACAAAATGAAAAATGGTGGCGGCCTTTGTGTAAGGTGGGCTGCAAGACGGGTGCATTTGGTCAACGCGCTGGATTAAACGCGTGAGTGTGAAAATCGCCGTAATTGGCAAAACGGGGCAATTGGCCCAAGCCTTGGCCCAAAGAGCAGCCGAGACAGACTTTGATGTTGTATTTTATGACCGCGCCGATTGTGACTTATCTGCATCATCCGAAACCATCACTCAGTTTATGGAGGCGATACCGCGACCTGATATTGTTATTCTTGCGGCCGCCTATACAAATGTTGACGGGGCGGAGGATGAACGAGATTTAGCATTTGCAGTGAATGCGCGTGCACCAGAAGCAATTGCAAAATTTTGCGCCGCGTTGGATATTCCTTTGGTCCATATTTCTACAGATTGTGTTTTTGATGGTACGAAAAAAATACCATATATGCCTGAAGACAAAACCAACCCTATCAACGTATATGGCGCTTCAAAGCTAGCAGGAGAGCGCGCATTATTATCATCTGGCGCACGTGTTTGTATTTTACGAACATCATGGGTGTATGGCGCGATGGCACATAATTTTATGGCGATTATGCTTGGGCTGGCGCCTGTGAAGCCTGAAATAAAAGTGGTTGCAGATCAAATAGGTTTGCCGACAAATGTCCTTCACTTTGCAGGCGCCGTATTTACAGTCGCAAAAGGCATGCATGAACATCAACCCGACAGCGCAGGTATATTTCATATTTGTGGGTCCGGAGCGCCGATCAGTAGATATGCCTTTGCTCAGGCCATATTTCTCAAGGCCTACCGTCATTGGCCCTATCGTGTAATCGTAACACCGATTGCATCACATGAATTTGCATCAAAGGCCCAAAGGCCATTATATTGCGCGCTGGATAACCGTAAGTATGAACGGGTGTTTGGCTGTGCTTTACCAAAATGGGATGATGGGTTAGAGCAGGCCTGTATAATATGGTGTAAGAATAAAAATGCGCAACAAGCGCGATGAAGTACAAAAGTAACAGTCAATAAGCTCTCAGGGGTATAGGTATGAATAGAAAAGGGATTATTCTCGCGGGCGGTACAGGAACGCGCTTGCATCCAAGCACGATCGCCGTGTCCAAACAGCTTATGCCTGTTTATGATAAACCCATGATTTATTACCCACTAACTGTGTTAATGCAGGCGGGTATTCGTGAAATACTCATCATTACTACAGCGCACGATCAAGGTGCCTTTCAAAAATTACTACAAGATGGCACACAGTGGGGCTTGTCCTTGTCTTACGAAATACAACCAAAACCAGACGGCATTGCGCAAGCTTTATTGATTGCAGAAAATTTTTTAGAGGGAGGGCCATCGGCGCTCATTCTTGGCGATAATCTGTTTTTTGGTCAGGGTTTTGACGACACAGTACGGTCTTCAATTGGGCGGTCTTGCCCGAAAACGGGGGGCGCAACTATTTTTGGATATCAAGTGAAAAACCCGTCATCATATGGGGTGATTGGGTTTGATGAAAACAAGAAGGTCACTTCCCTCGAAGAGAAACCACCTAAACCTGCATCGCAATATGCGATTACAGGTTTGTATTTTTATGATGGTCAAGCGAGTGAATTTGCCCGCGAAATTATTCCGTCAGCGCGTGGCGAGTTGGAGATCACGTCTTTAAACCAAATTTATTTGGCAAAGGGTTTGCTCGATGTAGAATTGTTAAAAGCGGATACAACCTGGCTTGATACAGGAACGCATAATTCCTTATTTCAGGCCGCCCAATTTGTGAATGTCATTCAAGAACGCCAAGGTCGTCGCATATGTTGTCCTGAAATTGTTGCTTATCAAAATAAATGGATTGATAAGGCGCAATTATTAGCGCTCGCTATGACCCTTGCTCAAAACCCTTATGGTGAATATCTCACACAAATTGCGGAGTATTAAGCGCATATTATCCATTTTCTCATCACATAAATGCGTAATATGTTCATCATTGCTCGTATATCAGAAAAATGATATGGTCGCTTATAAAGTGTAACCATAACATGGGCTGTGGAGTATATATGCGAAGAAAAATTCAAGGCGATTATTTCCTAAAAGATCAAGGTTACGATAATGCGGTAGAATGGAATACTGTAGACTTAGGAGCAAATTCAAGCGTAGATGCTTTTGAATTTGATTTCTTAACGAGTAATAGTCAGGTTTTCGCACGAGGTGGCCCTGTTCAGACAAATATTCCTGGTGATGTGACAACAACTGCGACCATCGGTGTAAATGAACAACTGATAGAGACAATTGAAACGGGCGGTGATCAGGATTGGTTTTCCATTACGCTTGTCGCAGGCCAGACCTATGATATTTCATCTATAGGTGTTGGTAGCAATGCGCTTCCAGATCCATTATTGCGTATTATGGATGCTGCAGGCGAAGAGCTGGCAACGCATGATGATATTCTCTATGGGGTCGTACGCAGTTCGCTACTGACCTTTACGGCGACAACATCCGGTACATATTATATCTCTGCACAGGGATGGTCGGATGAAACGGGTCAATATCAGTTGAGCGTCACTGAAAACAATGATTCTACGACGGATATTGCTGCGGATACTTCTACCACTGCTGTTGCGATTGTGAATGGTTCTGTATCTGGCACGATTGCAACGGGCACTGATGTTGACTGGTTTGCAGTGACTTTGGTAGCAGGTCAGCGGTATATAATTTCTCAAGACGCGACGGGCAATGACGCAGAGGACGCGGAAAACCCTGTTGGGCTTGATGATGCATTTTTGACACTTCTCGACAGTACGGGCGCAGTCATACAAACAAATGATGATTCGGGGCCAGGTAATAATGCACGCATGTCATTTGTCCCGACAACAACGGGCACATATTATATTGCCGCTGGTTCGGCCGTAAGTGCAGACGGTGATTACGCGGTGACCATACGTGAAGTTCCGACACTTGCCGAGCGTACGATTGATGAAGTTGCACATTTCTTAACCGATGAATTTGATACACGTGAAGCATATGGCGCAAACGAAATTACATATAATATTACAGGGCTAAGCGAAGGCGCACAGGCGCTTGCCATTCGTGCGCTTACGGCGTGGGCAGATGTCTCTGCATTGACATTTACGGCGGTGACAACTGGTGGTATGATTGTATTTTCGAATACAGAAGACGGAGCGTTTAATGGTAACACAACAACAAATGGCGTTATCCAAAGCTCGACATTAAATGTAGAAACCACATGGAATGGCGGCAATTTGAATGTGGATAGTTACACATACCAAACCTTCCTTCACGAAATTGGCCATGCTCTTGGGCTTGGTCATGGTGGCCCTTATAATGCCGAAGCCACATATGATATTGATAATATTTATCTAAATGATAGTTGGGCCTATACGGTCATGTCCTATTTCGATCAAAATGAAAGTGGTTATTTTGGGGACTTCCGTTTTGTACTTGCCCCGCAAATCTCGGACATTGTTGCGATTCAAGATTTATACGGCGCCAACACGACGACCCGAAGCGGCGATACTGTCTACGGTTTTAATTCAACCGAAGCGGCCACGGTCGGGGATGTATTTGGGTCTGTTTATAATTTTGATAACTTCACCCGTGCCCCTTCATTAAGTATTTATGATACAGGCGGCATCGATACTCTTGATTTTTCAGGCTATTCTCAAAAACAAAAAATAGATTTACGCCCGGAAAGTTTTTCTGATGTAAACGGCTTTACGGGTGTGATTTCGATTGCACGTGGCGTGATTATTGAAAACGCAATTGGTGGATCAGGCATTGATACAATCATTGGTAATGATGCGAGTAATGTGCTGACGGGCAATGGCGGAAATGATATTCTCGATGGCGGCGAAGGTATAGATTACGCTGTCTTTAGTGGCGCCTCGATTAATGAATACACGATTACTGAAAATTCAGATGGCTCCTTTACTGTCGCGCATAATAATAACGGTGCAGACGGCACAGATACGCTGACAAATATTGAGTTTGTTCGTATTGGCGGCGTTGACACAGCCCTCGGCGCCGAACCATTTACAACTTTGTCAGAAGGCAATGACCGCCATACAGGCAATGACGACGATAACCGTCTTGATGGACTTGGCGGCAATGACGTGATTTACGCGGCGGGCGGCAATGATGTTGTGCGTGGGGGAGACGGGGCAGACCGCTTGTTTGGCGATGACGGCTTGGATGAGCTTAGTGGTGACGCGGGCGCAGATTATCTTTACGGTGGACGGGGCAATGATACACTTCGCGGCGGCGCAGGGGGAGATTTTCTTTACGGGGGTCTTGGCGATGACGCGATGTATGGCGGCGCAGGCGGTGATGTCTTTATCATATTTGAAAATGCAGGCACGGATACAATTTTTGACTTTGAAAATGGTATAGATATTATTCGTATTTTAAACGGTGCTATCAGCTACAGCGATTTGACCGTCACCCAAGAAGGAAATGCTGTTCATATTGTTTCATCATATGGCACGATTATTCTCGACAATTTTGACCTTGCAAATGTGGATGCCTCTGATTTTGATTTCGTTGGCACCGAAGGCCGCCCTGTCATGGTTGCGAGCTTTGGTGATGTATTCGTGGGGGCAGGGAACGAAATATCTATAGATATACAGTCTCATATCTGGAGTGACCTGGCGGTGGAACTGGGTGGATTAGATACCCCTAATCTATTCGAATACACTTTAGAGGAGGCTTCATTGGACGCCTCTTGGTTTGACTATATGTGAGTATAATTGCAGGGTTTAAGAATGGAAAGCCACGTCTCGACGTGGCTTTTTTGTAATGTATTGTAACATGAAATGCGGGTTCATGTGCTTGCAAAACATGGCAATTTCTATACTGAATCACGTAAGACTTATAAGGACAAATCATGGATTTTATTGATTTAAAAGCACAACGCCAACGTATTAAAACTGAAATTGATACCGCGATTGCAACGGTTCTCGATCATGGTCGTTTTATTATGGGGCCAGAAGTCAGCGCGTTCGAACAAGAGCTCTCTGCATATGGTCAGGCTAAACATACATTGGCATGTGGCTCTGGTACTGACGCACTCATAATTCCGCTCATGGCATGGAATATTGGTGCAGGTGATGCAGTGTTTTGTCCGTCATTTACATTTTGCGCCACAGCAGAAGCGATAGCTCTTGTGGGCGCGACCCCTGTATTTACGGATGTTGACCGCGGTACATATAATATCGATATTTCCTCTTTGAAACGCGCAATTGCCGAGGTGAAAGCCAATGGCGAACTTGTACCACGTGCGATTATGGCGGTTGATATATTCGGTCAAAGTGCCGATTACAAAGCCCTTGCAGAAATCGCAAAATCAGAAGGCTTGAAACTCATCTCGGATTCGGCGCAGGGCTTTGGTAGCACCCTAGACGGAAAACACCCTATTCATTGGGCCGATGTGACAACAACAAGTTTTTTCCCCGCCAAGCCTCTTGGCTGTTATGGGGACGGCGGTGCGGTGTTGACCAATGATGCAGATTTATTGAAAATCATGCAATCGGTACGTAATCATGGCCAAGGCACAGATAAATATGACAATGTTCGTATTGGTCTAAACTCTCGCCTCGACACTATTCAAGCGGCAATTTTATTGGAAAAATTGAAAATTTTTGATGACGAAATTGAGAAAAGAAACGTCGTGGCAAACCGGTATATTGAAGGTCTTCGCGGAAATGTCATGCAAGTGCCAACAGTTATGGACGGTGTGATTTCCACATGGGCGCAATTTACCATCGAAGTGGAAGACCCAGAAAGTTTCGGCGCGTCTCTGCGCGAGAAAGGCATTCCAACAGCGCGCTATTATCCAAAACCCGTTCACCATCAAACGGCCTACAAACACTATCCAGTAGAGGGGTGTGGCTTACCAAATACCGACGATTGCCTTGGCAAAATCATAAGCCTGCCCATGCATCCTTATTTGGATGAACAGATGCAAGATATAATTATTGACGCTTGTAAATCAGCTTAGACCTTTGGGGTTAGGCTCAAGTCTTTACGTTTAGCATGGCCTTCTCTGCTATTTAGAGGAAGAGAAATGTCAAGGTGTGGTCTCGTACAAAATAGCCATGTATTCTTCTCTTGATGAGAATACACATAATATTATTATAGAAACGACTTTGGACGCGTTCAAAACATCAAGATGCCGCAACATGGGTTAGTATAGGTCTGTTCGGCCTGTTTTTTTAAGTTGTTCTACGATTTTTTTGACGTTCTGAGCTTGATCTTTGGGCATCACAAGTACGGCGTCCTTAGTGGCGACGACAATCATATCTTTTAGACCAACGCC
Source organism: Robiginitomaculum sp. (assembly GCA_002733905.1). Taxonomy (GTDB): domain Bacteria; phylum Pseudomonadota; class Alphaproteobacteria; order Caulobacterales; family Maricaulaceae; genus Robiginitomaculum_A. Next base: position 14,223 of record NVXK01000022.1, read on the forward strand.
CGCAATTAAGATGCCATCTGAGTGTAAATAACTGTCCACACAATCGACCTCTAAAACATCACCTTTTTGTGGAGAATCAGATCCTAACTGCAACTGTAATTCTGCAAGAGCTGGCCATGAACCAATGTCATTCCAACCCGCATCAACTGGGGCAACGAGTGCGACTGTACTCGATTTTTCCATAATTGCATAATCAATAGATTCGCTGGGGCAAGTTGTAAAAATTGTTTCATCCAAAGCTAATATTATGCCGTCATGGGGAGAACTTGCTAATGTTTGTTGGCATGCTCTCAATATGTCGGGAGCGTGTTCTTTGAAATTATCCAACATGGTTGTTGGCGCAAATAAAAATATACCAGCATTCCAAAAATACTTGCCAGAGGCTAGATATTGTTTAGCCGTTTCGAGGTTTGGTTTTTCAACAAAAGAATTTACATTAAATACATGCGCTTCGATTTGATTGCCTTGATGAATGTAACCATATCCAGTTTCAGGTGTTGTGGGTTTGATCCCTAAAGTTACAAGTTGCCCGTCATTGGCTGCATTTATGCCTTTCTGTACACAAGCCCAGAATTCTTTAGGCTTTGAAATATGGTGATCTGCAGGCAGGAGTAAGATGAGGTCGGTCGGTTGAATATCCTTTAAGAGCAAAGAGATTATAGCGGCCACAGGGGCCGTATTCCTTCCGATAGGCTCCAAAATAATATGCAATGGATCAACACCAACGGCTTTTGATTGTTCGATAATGAAATTTTCGTCGCTTTGAGCACAAACAAAACTTGGGGCTGCAACGTCGAGATCGGTAGCTTGGTTCATGCGTTGAATTGTCTCTTGTAGCATGGTATATTCTGAAGTAAGTGAATGATATTGTTTAGCTTTGGCACGTTTAGATATTGGCCATAGCCTTGTACCAGCTCCGCCACACATAATTACAGGATATACTGTTGTCATAATACCTATGCCACCCTTTAACGTGGAGTGCCTAATGCGATGTAGGACGCTCAATGAGAATAGTTTACATACCCTGTGTTTTTATGTGAATGCAAGCCTCATTTATAAAACTTCTGTTTGTTTTCATGCATATTGCGGGGGTTGGTTTTATCTTGGAGAATCAAAAACTCATTGCGGGTAACTTTTTTTCGTGATACGGACAATCCAAAATAGGCGCCAGTGAATTTAACAAAACAGTACAATATTTTGCAGTGGCTTTTGTGTTTTATACTTGCACGTATGCATGAGTGCGGTCGTGTGTTGGGATTCAGTTTTATCAGGCTTTGATGAGGGGATTCTCTGGTGAATGATGGGGTTTATGACATTATCTAGTAAAAATTGGGGTTTTTTGAAGAAAGCCTTCGAAAAACAAAATGCTGCAATCATATGTGACCTTATGGATCGCCAAAAAGCGATTCAAAAACTGTCAGATTTGCAAAAATATGAAATTTGTTTCATTTTTGAAGCATGGATTCAGAAAACATCTATTGGGCGTGTTGTAAGTCTCTTTGTTGAACAAAATGCGTTGAAGTATTTTATGGATATTGCACGCGTAAGCGAGCGGTATTTCCATTCTTTACTTATCCGGTTCTATCCTAATTTTATAAAAATGTGGCGTGCAGGCATATTGGGGGATCAAGCTGATATATGGTTGGATGAAACCATACAAATTCCGAAGTTGGCTGTTGATCTGAGTGCATATGTAAGCTCGTCCATTCGGGTGGATGATCCCTTAGGTTTAGACGTATTTAACAAACTGATCGCTGTTTATAAGCATGACCCTAAAATAAAACGTCGCCATATGAGTTGGTCGCTAAGACGTGCTTATTCTTTGGACCTGCAATTTTCTGATGTAGGGCTTGACAGAGATGGATTGCTTGCCAGCATTAATTCGGGTTCTCTTGATATGCGCGAGTTGGTTCTTATCAATTTCCTTGAAGGGTATGACCCGAGTACACTGCTTTGCAAAGCGACCCGCACACAGATTTCATCACTGTGTAAGGCAAATCCTACCAATCTTGCTTTGAAAGAAACGCTACATCTTACAGAAGCTAATTTTTGTCGTTCGACTCCTAAAAAATGGGCCGAGCACATTAACGAATTTCAATCTATACATGTCGTGAGTCCAATGAGGGCGAATGAAAAAGCTAAAACTTTATATCAAGGTATAGAGTTCGAGACGCTTCCGAAACGGATTCGTGGGTCAAAAATTTCTGTTATCATGCCGTCTTATAACAATGGAGATTTACTCGCTAAGGCCATAGAATCCATACTTAATCAGACGTGGAAAAATTTAGAGCTCATTATCGTTGATGATTGTAGCACCGATAACTCCATGCAAATTGCCCGCAAATATGCGAAGCAGGATAAACGAATTAAAGTTTTCCAGAATGCCGAAAACTCTGGTCCTTATGTGTCTCGCAATAAAGGGTTGTTTGAGGCTTCGGGCAAGTATTTTACTGTAAATGATTCGGATGACATTTCTCACCTTGCGAGGTTGGAAAGCCATTATGATTTTCTCGAATCATATCCAGATGTGATGGGAGTATATTCGATGCTGACCCGATTGACGAATGCGGGCGTATTCGTCAATGATTATTTGGGACGCTTTAGGCGTATGAATGCCTCGTCTCTCATGGTGCGTCGTAAAGTTGCTTTGCAAACGGTTGGCTATTGGGACAATGTACGCTTTGGAGGGGATAGTGAGTATATTTCTCGAATCGAAGCCATTCATGGCGCGGATTCTATCAAAAAATTATCTCTACCTTTGATGTTTTGTAACTATGAAGAACATAATTTGACTAAAAAACAGGGCAATGTTTTAGCCGGTTTATCGGGGGAACGACAAAAATACAGGAATGGTTTTGTACGTTGGCACAAAACTTTAAGTGCGGACGTTGAAGGGCTATACGAACCTGTACCCCAGTACCCTGAGGGTCGTCCTTTCCCCGCTGTTGCTCATATGTGTGTGCCTTTCCCCGTATTGAAAAACTTGAAAATGCAGGCCGAGAAGAAGCAGGCTGAAAAAAAATAAGTTTGTTTTATGTAAATCATGTATGATTTTGGGAAGCATGATTGCTTTTGTTGAACGGGAAATGCTGTGAAATCACTGATGATTTTAGGAGATGCTCATTCTGTCCACACTAGAAAAATATGTAACGGACTTGTGAAGCGTGGCTATGAGGTGGCTTTATTTAGCTACCATCGTGCCGCACATCCTGTCTCGCCTCAAAATTATGATGCTAGTGTACATGTATTTGATACGTTTGTCGGTGCTCATGTAAAAAAAGAGTTTTTGCGGAAATGTCGTCAGTATATTGCAAAATACAAACCTGATCTTATTTGGGCAATGTATGCCTCCAGCTATGGTTTGCTTTTACCCCAACTGTCTGGCGCACGTAAAATTTGTAGCGTTTGGGGTAGCGACGTTATGCTCGCCCAGGGCGCACAAAAAAAACAAATTGCGAAAGGTCTCCAGGCGGCAGATCACGTGTTTGCAACATCTGCTATTTTACGTGACCATACATTACCTTACACGACTCGCCCGATAAGCTTAACGCCATTTGGTCCTGATGATGTGTTTTTTGAACCTATGAACAGAGCGTCTTGCCGACAAAAAATTAGTCAACAATATGCTGTAAATCCAAATGTGAAATGGTTGGTGTGCAATAAGTGGCTCAAGCAGGTTTATGGCATAGATAATATTTTAAAAGCTCTTGTACAGGTCAAAATCCGGGTACCAAATATGGCTTGGCATTTGTTTCTTACAGGGAGCGGCCCTCAGGAAAAACAGTATCAGGATTTTGTGGTTGCACATGGTTTGGAGAAGAATGTTACCTTTACCGGCTATATGGGTACTGACACGATGCGGACTTTATTAAATGCCTGTGATTTAGCTGTATATGCGGCACGCTCTGAATCATTTGGTGTGTCGATATTAGAGGCTTTGGCCTGCGAATTACCTATTATATCAACAGACGTTGGTGGTATTCCAGAAGTGGTTGAGTATGGAAAATATGCTACGCTTATACCTTCAGAATCTGTAGAAAGCTTAGAGCAGGCAATCTTTCTCCATATTGCAAAAGATGACAATACCGTTATTAATGACGACCGAAAAACTCACGCGCATAAATTTTCATGGTCTGCTTGTCTTGATAACCTTGAAGCGAAGTTATTTGAAGTGAGTTCGCAATCTCATCCAGTAGTGGTAGAGGCTGGATTTGTATTTGACGATCGCGAAACGGTATTATTCGTGCATCAGATTAACATAGGAGAAACGGCGCTAAGAGCGCGTGCAATACGTATTAATCAAATGGGCAAGGCACTCCGTGCAAAATATAAAGTTATCGAGCTGTCGGGAGACATGCCTCTGACTTTAGCACGAAAGGTATGGGTAAAGAGATTGTTGAGGGCAGGGAAATTTAAATTTGCTTATATGGAATGCTCTGCGGCTCCTCCCAGTCTGTTTAAATCAAATATTATTTATGAACTTCTACGTATTGCTAAGCAGCAAAATATAAAATGCGGTGTATTTCTTCCAGATCTGCACGAAATGGACGATGGGTATATCGAGGCGGTCAAAACCGCAGACCGTGTGTTTTATGCTCGCAAGAAACGAAAACTACAATTACAACGATTGATGCAGTTTGACCCTGTATTGTTTGTGCCAACACAAAGGTTTGCAAAATTCCTCATTGAAAAATTTCCAAATATAGGGCCGAAATTAACGCAATTTCCACTCCCTGGTGGATGTATCCTTAATGTACCTTTCCCACATCCCCAAAGTGACACTGTGCGATTTGTGTATGGCGGAGGTATAGGGGTGTTTTATGTTCATGATAGACTGATATCTGTGCTTGCACATAATGAGACTCTAAAAGAGAGTACACATCTCTATTTTAGAGATAATGATGTTAAGGCTTTGAGTAAAGATTTGCGCATAGGCTTAGCGCGAATTGAAGATAATATTTATTTGAATCAATCTCTTCCTTATGTTGCAGATGAAAACACAATTGGCTTACTCTTGATAGAAAATACGCCCTATATATCTTTGGCAATGCCCATAAAGCTATTCTCGTATATGGAGCGTGGCTGGCCAATATTGTGCTATGCAGGTTCTGAAATTGCTAAGGTCGTTGAATTGCATGATATTGGCTGGATTGTTGAACCGAAAGCAGATCAAGTCGAAAATATAATGCTAAAAATCCGTAAAAATCCAGACATGGTTCGTCAAAAACAGGCAAATATTGCCAATTTTGTAAGAAAAAACACTTGGCAGTCCAGATGCTCTGAACTTTCCAGTTTTCTAGGGGTATAGGGGCTGTTTTCATGTCAAAGCGTCTAAATACTTTAAACCAGTTAAACTTGTAACTCCCGTCAATTTATGTTGCATTATAATATGAAAGCAGGCATAGGAGTGGGAAAATAATGTGGTAAAATATACCATCTATACTCTTAAATAAGGTGTATTCTTAAAGTGCTTGCTACTATTTTTCAGGAATTGAAGCGATGGACAGCTGTTAGTGTTTACTCGGTAAATGCTCGGTTTGCCGATACAAAGCTTCGTGTTCTTTGGCTACCATTGTCAAATAGCATATTTATTGCTCTTTTGATTGGGCTTTTCAGTAAAACGGGGCAACAAGGTTTGCACCATTTTGCTGTATATATAACATTTGGGTATGTGACGTGGATGTTTATTGCCGACACGATTAACGGGGGCTGTAACATTATGAAATCACAACTCACATTAGCGGCATTTCACAGCATGAGTATTACGCAACTCTTTGTTAAAAATACAATAGAACGTGGGTATGTCCTTCTCATTAATTATGTATTTTTTGGCATAATCATTTTTTCATATGGAACACTATTTTTCCCCATCCAAATTATTCTTGTAGGTTTGTATCTGCTATTTTTATTATTTACGGGATTTTTGCTGTCCTACTGCTTTAGTATTTTGGTTTTATATATCCCCGATATGGGGCGGTTAATTGGTAATGCTTCCCGGTTGTTATTTTTTGCCTCTCCTGTTTTTTGGGTTGATCATGGAGGTGAGGGTTTTCGTTCGGTACTTGTCACCTATAATCCGGTTGCCTATTATCTACATTTAGGCCGACAAATTTTAGGTGTAGAAGAAGCAAGTGTGAGGGTGTATATTATTCTGTTTTTGATTACTACGGTATTGTTTTTGCTGTATTTGATTCTAAGGCGCATTTTTGAAAAGAAAGTATGGAACATTCAATGACCCCATCGATTGAACTTAAAAATGCTTCTTTCTCTTACTATATTGTTGGTAAGGATACGCCGAAACAAAAACCACAAAAGGATGATGATTCCGCTCTGAGAAATGTATTGGGATCTGATCGTAATTTCGTGGGCGGAAAAATCGTCAAGCATATGTTTTCAACCGAAGTTTGCGCACTTCGCAATATTACCTTTACGCTTAAAGAGGGAGAGCGTTTAGGCTTGGTTGGTGTGAATGGATCTGGTAAATCTACATTGCTAAAAGCATGCTCTGGGCATTTTCATGCTAGAGAGGGTTCAATTAAAATTCAGGGAAAAACCTGTAATATGTTGAATTTGGGTACAGGGATGATTCCTATGTTGTCCGGTAAAAAAAATGTAGAATTAAAAGCCCTGTATTTTGGTATATCTCCGAAAGAAATTCCGGATATGATAAAAGAAGCGAAAATATTAAGTGGCCTTGGGGATTTCTTTGAAATGCCTGTTATGTCTTATTCTAGTGGTATGATGACGCGGTTGATTGTTGGTTTCCTCACTTTAATGCGAGGAGACATTATGATTCTTGATGAATGGTTAGGAGCGGGTGACGCTACGGTCAATGATACTGGGAACGTCTTACAAGAACGCATATTAACAGCGTGCCCTATTTTGATTATTGCGAGTCATTCTGAATCAATTTTGGAGAATTATACGGACCGTTTAATTTGGCTGCATAAAGGCGAGATTGTAGAAGATGGCCCTACGGCTCAAGTTCTTGAACAATATCAGCATTATGTGCGCCGTCATAACAATGAGGCTCTGGAAGAAATTAAGTTACAAAAAGAAACTACAGAGATTGCTGGAGAATCTAGTGCTTAACTATAGTGCCGTAGATAATGCTATTTCTGCAAAACTGAACGTTTTACAGACAGGGTATGGTCGCCGGCTTAGGGTCGTGAAGCCTGTGTGGATGTTTACAATAGTGTTCAGGCTTTTTTATGCGGGCATACGTATGTTTATCCGTAAAGCGTTCAATGTCTATGAACGTATTGTGAAACGTGTATTTTCTCGTTTTCTTTGAGAAAATAATTTACCGTGATGTAGGAGAGACAGTTGGATAGCGATATAAAAGTTGCGCTCTTAGGGTGTGGGAACTGGGGTAAAAATCTTCTGAGAACATTTTCAAATCTTGGTGTACTCGCAGCAATTGTGGACGCAAACCCCGAACAGGTTAAAAAATACGCTAAAGAGTATGATGTGAAGGCTTTGCGGTTCGAAGAGGTTTTAGCTTCTCCGGATATTCAGGCAATTGTGATTGCTTTACCTGCAGAGCAACATGCACAGGCCGCGCTAAGAGCGATTGAAGCCGGTAAGCATGTTTTTATTGAAAAACCATTGGCCTTACTTGTGGAAGACGGAGAGAAAATTCGTGATCTTGCTCGAGAAAAAAATGTTATAGTGATGGTTGGGCATTTGCTTCAATATCACCCTGGATTTATACAGCTAAAAAAATTGGTTGAAGAGGGGGCTTTGGGGACAATAAAGTCGGTTGAATCCCGTCGCTTGAACTTTGGCCGCTTTCGGAAAGAAGAAGATGCATTGTGGAGCTTGGCCCCACATGACATCTCTATGGTGTTATCCCTATTCGAGGGGTTTCCCGAAACAATTAACCTGTACAAAGAGAGTGTCAATATGCCTGCACATGCCGATAGCGTGCATGTACAGTTGGGGTTTTCTACCGGGCATGCACATATCCATGTATCTTGGCTACACCCAACAAAAGTGCGCCAGTTTACTGTGATTGGCGACAAAGCTATGGCTGTTTTTGACGATGGAGACGTCAAAGCGCCAAAACTTACGCTGTATCCATATGATTTTTCTCATAAGGAAGGCGGGGTTCTTAAAGCAATGGCACCACAAGAAATACCAATACCAAAAGATGAACCCTTAATCACCGAATGCGTGCATTTTATCTCTTGTTGTGCCAACCAAAATACGCCATTAACGGATGTAGATGAGGCGCTTAGAGTATTGCGTGTTTTATCCAACACTCATGAATAAACGCATGAAGTTGTGACAATGTATGATAAGAAAATTTTGGAATTATTATGACTACAGAAACTTTATATCTAGAGGCATGTGCGGACGCTTTTGTAAAGCGGGTTGAAAGTAAAAAACTAGTGATTGGGATCGTTGGTCTCGGATATGTGGGATTACCGTTGGCGCGCGCATATATCGACGTGTCTCTAAATGTTGTCGGATATGACATTAATGAAGCTAAACTTGCTCAGTTGCGTTCAGGCCAGTCTGGTATCCGCCATATCGAAGATTCTTTTGTGAAAAAATCAATGGCTGATGGTTCACTCCAGGTCACGAGTGATATTACTGATCTTAAACAGGTCGATGCTATTCTTATATGTGTGCCTACGCCGCTAGATATCCACCAACAACCAGATTTAAGCTATGTTGTAAGTACTTGTGAAGCTTTGGCTCCGGTTTTACAAAAAGGGCAAATTGTTATTCTTGAATCAACAACATATCCAGGAACCACAGAAGAGGTGATTAAACCTATTTTGGAATCAACGGGTATGAAAGCTGGCATTGATTTTGCTCTGGCGTATTCACCTGAAAGGGAAGATCCTGGTAATAAAGATTTTCACACAGGAAATATCCCCAAAGTAATCGGTGCCGATAGCCCAAGTGAGCGTAAAATTGCCGAGGCAACATATAGCTCAATCGTAAAGACTGTAATGGTCAGCAATAGCAAAACGGCTGAAGCGACGAAACTTGTTGAGAATATTTTCAGGTGGGTCAATATTGCCTTGTCCAATGAGTTGAAAGTCATTTTTGAAAAAATGGGTATTGATGTTTGGGAAGTGATTGATGCGGCAGCATCTAAGCCTTTCGGGTTTATGCCGTTTTATCCTGGACCAGGCGTTGGCGGTCACTGCATTAGAATTGATCCATATTATCTAAGTTGGAAAGCAAAAGAATTTGGTCTCTCTACCGAGTTCATTGAACTTGCAGGGAGTATCAATATTCAAATGCCGCGCCGTGTCGTACAGATGCTTATGGAAGCTATGAATCTCAAGCTTAAAAAGGCTATATCTGGTTCACGTATTTTGTTGTGCGGGATTGCTTATAAGAAAAATGTAGATGATATGCGCGAAAGCCCGTCATTAGAATTGATCACACTCTTGAGGGAGCATGGTGCACATGTTGAATATTATGACCCCTTTATCGAAGAAGTTAAACCAAACCGGGATCACCCTGAGCTATCTGGTATGAAGTCCATAGATTTTACGCCTGAAAACCTTCAAACATTTGATGTTGCTTTGATTGCGACAGGGCATGATGGAGTGGATTATAAAACCTTGGTCTCTCATGTTCCTTTACTTGTGGATACGCAAAATGCGCTGAAGGAATTTGCTGACGAATTTTCCGATAAAATCGTTAAGGCCTAATACAGTTGAAGAATGTAGGTAAGCATGAAAGTACTGTTTTTATGTAGGCATTTTCCTCCCGCGCCAACAGGTGGTGCTCGCCGTCCCTATTTCCTCGCGAAGGCATTGCAAGATGCCGGCTGTGAAATTAAGATCATTGCTCCTGATGCTCACCCTGATTTTTTATCGCAAAGTGTTCCACATGCCCATCGTGATCCTGTATTAACAAGCGGTGGTAAACCTAAACAATATTGCCGTTCATTTCTGAGGAGTCTTTTGCTTTGGCCTGATCCAGATATTTCTTGGGCAAAAGCATGCGTGAGGTTAGCGCTTAGTTCTGGTGATGATTTTCTGCCGGATGTAATTATCACAACCAGTCCACCCGAATCTCTTCATTATGCAGGATATAAATTAAAGCAGGCTTATGGTGCGGTGTGGGTTGCTGATTTTAGAGATCATTGGCTTGATTCACCACACCGGATAGAACGAAATACATTCTTCAGAAAAATGGGTGAGCGTATATATGCCAAACATATTTTAAGAAAAGCTGACATCATACTCAGTGTAAATAACGACATATTAGAAGAGTGTACGCGCTTTGCACCCAAGGTTGCTCAATATGAGTTCCCACATTTTTCGCCCCCGCCAGTATCTGAAAAAATTCTTCCAGACCCATTTATACATATTGTTTATACGGGAGGGTTTTCTCTGTCAGAACGCCATAGAGCGCCGTCAATTCTACTCGCGCCATTTGAGCAGGCATTACGGACAAACCCTCAACTTTTTTTGCATATTGCGGGACGCTTTCTTGATGAAGAGATCAAAGAAATAAAGAAATCACCGGCTATTAAAAATATATGTATATATGATTATCTGACTCTGGAAGATGCACATGCGTTGCAATATGGAGCAGACGCCTTAGCCCTTATGGGCACTTTGCAAACATATGCACCTGGCGGAAAAATGTCTGAATATCAGGCTGTTAGTGCGCGTACTGGCGCGCCCATCATTGCTTTTGGCGAAGGTCCGTGGCGTACAGTTGCAAAGCTTGATACGCAAAATACCCATGAAACTTTGGTGCGTTTAAAAAAACGAAATATGGTTAAACGGCAAGCTTCCAGTATCTATGACGCGCAGGCGGCTGCTGAAGCTTTTCTAAAAATCCTTGAGCAAGAACAAGGCCTATCTCTTAAACCGTAGTTTGCTCAACATACTTGTTTGATTTTTCGCCGTTTAAGCACGGCTGGTGAACTATCTTATCCACGGTCATTATTATTTCTCTAGTCTAAAGATAATATATTCAAGAGGAATTTCTATGTATAAATCACCACGCCTACAATTGCCCTATATTGCGCCTGCCCAAGCACAAAAACATGTAACACATAATGAGGCACTTCAAGTTTTGGACGCCATCACGCAAATGAGTGTGAAAAGTAGAACGCAAATATACCCACCCACCCATCCGAAAAAAGGAGAGAGTTACCTCGTGCCTGAGAATGCCCAAGAAGGTTGGGGTAATCAAAGCGGTAAACTTACAATATGGGAGGGGAGTATGTGGCACTATTATCAACCGCAAAACGGGTGGCGCGCTTGGGACGAACAGCAAAGTGAACTCTTAATATTTTCTCAAAACATATGGGAGAGTTTGCAGGCGTCTGGAGAAGGGCACCAAGATTTTCTCGGGATCAATGCGATAGCAGATACAACAAACCGGTTGGTGGTTGCATCTGATAGCGCATTGTTCAACCATGCTGGGGCAGGCCATAGGTTGAAAGTGAATAAGTTGGAAACCGGGGATACGGCCAGCCTCCTCTTTCAAACAGATTGGAATGGTCGCGCAGAGTGTGGCCTTACAGGGGATGATAATTTTCATATTAAGGTGAGTAGTGATGGCAGCAATTGGCTTGATAGTTTTTTGATAGACAGTACGACTGGTTATGCCAGTTTTGGACTTTCTTACGCCGCAGCTCCTCTATCAGTTGGACAACATATATTTATTGAAGATACATCTGGGGCGAATCCGTATTTACGATTGAATGATGGAGCGAATATTGCCTATCTTGAAATTGGGGGAGGGGAGTTCCGGCACAATGCAACGGGAACGGCCATGGATATTGTGTTATATGCGGGGGGGCAGGAAAAGGTGAGAGTCTCGGCGGCAGACTATACATCTATGAAATGCCATTTGAGACCTGCGATCGATGATATATATGATTTAGGGGCTGTCGATAAGCGGTGGGACAATATTTGGTCAACGAATGGTGTTATTCAAACCTCTGATGAAAGAGCAAAATGTGAAATTTTTCCCATATCACACGGGTTGGATTTCGTGAAAGCTCTTAACCCTGTAAGCTATAAAAGAAAGAGAAGCGATAATCGTTGTGAAGAACAGCATTTTGGACAGACACATTATGGTCTGATTGCTCAAGAAGTTGAACGCATGTTAAAAACCAGAAAGGTTGACCCGACGAAATTCGCCCCACTTGTAAAGCGTGATGGCGGGGAAGAGAATGAATATCTCTACGGCCTACGTTATGAGGAATTTATAGCAATCCTTATAAAATCTATACAGGATTTGGATCAGCGAATTGATGAAATAGCACCTCATTGACAATAAAATTATGTCCCAAGTGATTCTTTATTTCTATGAATGAATTTGTACTTATACCCTATCCGTAACATCGGTTTTTCGAGAGTGTGGTAGGAAATCTCAGAAGCAATGCATACTAATACAATTGTAGAAATAATGGCGATGACATCGATGGGGGATTTTAGTTCAGGAACCCGTCCAAACGCCAGCCCAAATACCAGACCCATAATTGGCACATGAAATAGGTAAATTGCATACGATCGCCATCCAATCCAGCGTAATATAGGATTTTCTAAAATGAATTTTAAAGGTTTGAACTTTGAATAAAGAGCAAGGATCACGAAGGCCGTATAAAATAAAGCGAGAATGAAATGATTTGTGACCTGCCCAATACCGGTCCAACCTATGTTGATAAGGCATGCAAGGGTGACGAATAGCAAAAATAGCGTTGCCCATACCCATGCTAGATGTGTTGTAATCATTGCTTTGAATTTCTTTTGGCGGGACAAATAGGCCAAACCGACACCCATGAAAATACAGTCCATACGGCACCATGCGAAGACATAGAAGCCCAAGTCAGGTGTGATGTGACGTAATAAAGGTGCGAACAAAATGAACCCGATGATAAGCCCTCCGAACACTTTTTTTTGGCCAGCTAAAACATAAATGAAAAGAGGAATTACGAGGTAAAATTGTTCTTCTACAGCTAATGACCATGTTGCCCCAAGAAATGGAGCCCCAAATGTCATCTCATTTCCCATGTAAACATTTTGAAGAAAAACAAAATAATATGACAAAGGCATTTGATCACGGTAAAGCCAAAAAAGTGATTCTGGCTTTGTTGTAATCAGAAGAACGTACAAGCCGATAAGGAAAAAATATAACGGAAAAATTCGAAATATGCGTCGTATGTAAAATATCTTGAAAAAATTGATTGTACGATAATTGTCAAGTAAGATGCCGCCAATTAAAAAACCGGAGAGAACAAAAAATAAATCTACGCCACTCCAGGCAAATAATGTGGTGGATTTTATAGCGTACAATTACGTTCCAGGTGTAGGCGAAATCAGTGTGGAAAAATAATGCCATACTAAAACAATAAGAATCGCTATTCCGCGTGTACCATCCAAAGACTTTATACGTAGAGATTCATTCATCGTAAATACCTTTTATATTGCGCACCACACGTATTGTACGGCTTTCGCTACGTGTGTCAGCGGGGCTGCCATGTCTAATGCTTAGGCGGACCCATTCCCAATTATTCGCCCATGTACCACCACGTAAAACTCGTTCTTTGCAGTGAGGCGTAATATGGGCCTGCTTGGTTTTGCTGTGTTGAGACAAAGTTGCCGCATAACAATCCTCGGTCCATTCCCAGAGATTGCCGATCATGTCATACACGCCAAACTTATTTGGTGGAAATGCGCCAACAGGAGAAGTGAAGGGATAGCCGTCTGAACAATTAGAAACGCCACGCCAAGCACTATAGTCTGGCATATCAGTGAGGGATGTGTCCATTACATTTACTGCCTCACACATTGGGCCATCAATACCTTTATGGTCTCCCCAATAATATCGGGTCGTCACACCTGCCCGTGCTGCATATGCCCACTCTGCTTCGGTTGGCAGTCGATAGGGGTGTTTCGCCTTTTGTGATAACCATGCTGTATAGGCTTTCGCATCATTCCAACTTACACAAGAGACGGGATGCGAATTTTTTTGAGGATATGTTAAGTGTAACCAGTCATACCCATTGTGAAATTCCCACTTTTCATCACGTAAGACAATACATCCATCCGGTTGTATGTGATTTGTTTCTTTAACAAAAATTTTATACTCGGCCAGTGTGACTTCGTATTTCGCCATTAAAAAATCAGTGTCAATATTCACATGAATTTGTGGGTTTTCATTCCCACGGTGAAAATTATTGTCTTCGGGGGGCGCACCCATAACAAAAACTCCTGCCGGAATTCTGACAAGCTCAGGGCAAGACGTGCAGTCCTTAATGGTGTGTGTGCGACTATGGTTCGGGGCACAGTTCGTTAGAGCCGCTGCAATTAGGATAAATATTATTCCCCAAATAAGCTGTTGAATCAGCCTTCTCAGTAACATTATCTATCCCTTATATAGCGACCCAGTTGAAACCGATTTCTATATTCAAATTATGCGTAGAATGTCTGAATTGAAGCACAAATTGTTGCAATTTGCTCATCAGTAAGTTGCGATGCAGATGGAAGCCATAATCCTTTTTGCCCTACAAGCTCCGAAACAGGGTATTCGCCAGGAATTTTGTAGGCGAGTTGCGTATTAATCGGTGGGTACATAACGCGCGAGCCTATGCCATCATTTTTGAGATGGGCCTGTAAAGCTTCTCGGTTTTCGCACATTGAATCAATAAACCAAGGGCTGGTAAGTTTTAAATCATGGTCAAAGAGCTTAAGCGAGTTCAGTCCTTGCAATCCTTTGGCATAGGCCTTCCAAATTTCTTTCTTACGGCCAATACGGTAATCTAGCTTCTTCATTTGCTCGATACCAACACAGGCCTGCATATCTGTAAATTTGAAATTCCAACCAATCATGTCATGAACATCGTTGCCGCCACCAGAGCGCCCAAAGTCTTTTAGCTTGCGAATTTGCGAAGCAACATGATCGTCATTTGTAATCAGCGCACCACCTTGGCCCGTTGTGATGATTTTTGGTACAGAGAAAGAAAAGCTCCCGACAAGACCTTTAGTGCCTATATGGCTACCATCAGGGTAATAAGACCCTAATGACTGTGCCGAGTCTTCAATCAGCACAATATTGTGCTCGTCTGCCAAGGCTTGAAACGCTTCAATGCCGGTAGTCGGTGCGCGACCATTCGCCGTTACAAGCATGATCGCTTTTGTTTTTGGTGTGATAGCAGCTTTTGTTTTTTCTAAATCGAGACAGAGCGTGTCCACTTCGACATCAACAAACACTGGAACTGCACCAAACATTTTCATAGAGTTAGGTGAAGCGATCATCGTAAAATTTGGGATAATAACTTCATCGCCAGCTTTAACACCACAAGCAATCGCACCTAAGGTTAAACTGATCGTACCATTATTGGTGACAATACAATGTTTAGCACCAGTAAGTTTGGCGATAGCAGCTTCAAATTCACGCGATTTTCCAAATTCCATGAGCCAACCACCAGAGCGCATATATTCACTTACGGCATCGGCTTCTTCATCACCGAGCCATGGTTCCATTTGTGGGATGTTCATGCTTTATCTGCCTCTACATTTAAACTTACAAGTATGCCATTTTCCTTATCCATGTGTGGAAAATAGGCTTGTGAATGATCGTCATAGTCTTTGTGAATTGTGTCTTGCCAGTCATAGCGTCGAACATTTGTGAAACCATTGTCCTCTAATACTGTTTTCAAGCTGTTAAAAGAATATGTAGTTTTGTGAAAGAGGGTTTGTGGCCCTGTTTCTGTATCTATTTCCATACGACCATATAATGGGCCGAGAACTTTTTCGAGTTTTCCCGTTTTTTGATACACTTTGATGAGTTGATCGAAATCTGGAACTGCAAGGCGTAAAAGACCACCAGGTTCTAAAACCCGCGCCCATTCAGTCAGAACACCGCCAACGTGTTGGCGATCAAAATATTCAAGACTGTGACTTGAATAGATTAGCTCCGCACTTCCGCTCTCTAGCATTGAGAGATCATCAATCCCAGTTTTGTAATCAATATGGGGCATGTCACATAAATCAACATGAATCCAGCCTGGAATATTACGGTGCCAACAGCCTAAATTTAGCTTCATACCCATATTTTATAACCTTACCCGGTCGGCTTCAGCACCGACATATGGTCCATTTTTGACTTCGAGAACTTGTGTGCCATCTTCGAGAATTGTGTATCCATGCCCACCAAACATCAAGGTAATAATATCGCCTTCACAGACTTCACGTTCATCAACAAGCTTTAAGCTTTTGTCATAAATATGGGCCATGATTTTACCCTTACGGATGTATAACGTTTCTTGCGTAATATCAAAGGTCCGTGGCACAGAGTTGTGGGTGTGTGCTAAAAGCTCTTTCCCTTTATCATATCCCCAAATTCCAACTTGAATATAATCTGGATCGGCTGAAAAGAATTTCAGTCCAGCATCCCATTCTTCTGCAGTGACGTGTCGTGCTAATACGGTTTCGCCGTCTTTAATTTCATGTATGGCCATAATAGTATAATACCCTTTTTTGTAATTGTACCGCCTGAACATTCCTTAAAAATATAAGGATTAGATCATAGGAATGCAACTGCAGACCAATAGCAGGTTTTTGCATAATATGAAAGAGCTGAAACTATATATTGAGAGTTGTTGGTTCTCTTATTTCGTAAAATCATGGCGGTTATTGCTGTACCAGTCTACAGTTTCTTGAATGCCTTTGTTAAGTGAAATTTCAGGCGTCCACTTCAAAAGTTTTTTGCCTTTCTGGCCGTCAACTGTTTTAAAGGCGGCACCATCAGGTTTGCTGGTGTCTAATACCAGTTTGCCTTTATATCCAACGGCGGTTTTGATTTTTTCAGCGAGTTCTAAAATCGAAATACCATCAGCCACCCCAACATTAATAGGTTGGTTTGTGGCAGTACAGGTAAGCCCACGAACCATTGCTTCTGCACCATCATCAACATAAAGCCATTCGCGTACCGGCGTACCCGTACCCCAAATGACAACCTCAGGAGAGTTGTTTATCTTGGCTTCGACAAATTTCATGACCAGCGCACCCAAAGCATGAGAGCGTTCTTCTTCAAAATGATCTTCTGGCCCATACATGTTTGAAAGGATAAGGTTTACAGTTTCAAGCCCATGTTGCTTGTTATAAGCCCATGCCCCAGCCCAAGAAAGTTTACGAAGTAGACCGTATACCATGACGCTTTCATGTAGGGGGCCATCCCATATTTCTTCTTCTTTAAACAAGGTTGCACGTGCAGGGTAAACACAATTCGAGATCGGGTTGACTATTCTTTGAATACCGCATTGGTGGGCGGCTTCAAACAGGGTGGAAATAAGAGCCATATTATGGCGGAATATGTCCGCAGGATATTTCATTCCAAATTGAATCCCGCCTACAAAACTTGCGCAGTTTAATATTTTTGATGCGCCTGCTTCTTTAAAAAAAGCAATGGTTTCATCCAAGTTTTCGAG
Organism: Robiginitomaculum sp.; assembly: GCA_002733905.1. Classification (GTDB taxonomy): domain Bacteria; phylum Pseudomonadota; class Alphaproteobacteria; order Caulobacterales; family Maricaulaceae; genus Robiginitomaculum_A. Next base: position 31,648 of record NVXK01000022.1, read on the forward strand.
GTCAACACCAAGGGATTTTGAAGCTTTCACGAAAGGAATGTTTTGGGATTCAAGTGCTTTGCAAGTACGTTTCCCTAAAAAGCCTGTGGCCCCTGTTACAACAATCATTTTAAGTCCTTATGTATTTTCCAAATCATGTTCAACCATGATTTTAACCAAACTCTTTAGGTCTGTTTTGGCTGTCCAGCCTAATATTTCTTTAGCTTTGGTCGGGTCTCCATGTAGAAGCTCAACTTCCGCAGGGCGGTAATATTTTGAATTAATCTCAATACGTACTTTGCCAGTTGCTGCATCAATCCCTTTTTCATTGACGCCTTTGCCTTGCCAATTAATTTTGACACCAATTTCATCAAATGCATATTCAACGAATTGGCGGACTGTATAGGTTTTGCCTGTCGCCGCGACTAAATCCAATGGCTCGTGGTGTTGCAGCATCAGCCACATTAACTCTACGTATTCTTTGGCATATCCCCAATCGCGTTTGGCATCCATATTACCCAATGTGAGAATATCTTGTTTGCCTTTGGAAATCGCAGCTACGGCTTGTGTGATCTTACGGGTCACGAAAGTTTCACCACGGCGTGGAGATTCATGATTAAATAAAATCCCGTTACAAGCAAACATGTTGAAAGATTCACGGTAGTTTACAGTAATGTAGTAGGCATATAATTTTGCCACACCATAAGGTGATTTAGGATAGAATGGCGTTGTTTCGCTTTGTGGTTCTGTACCAGGTAAACCGCCAAATAATTCAGACGTAGATGCTTGATAAAATTTGGTTTTTACACCGCTATCACGAATAGCATCAAGCAAACGAACCGTGCCGATAGCATCGACCTCGGCAGTATATTCAGGGACTTCAAAAGAAACGGCCACATGGGATTGTGCGCCCAAATTGTAAACTTCATCAGGAGATATTTTGCTGATCAATCTATGAAGGTTACTGGAGTCAGTTAAGTCACCATGATAGGTGTGAAAATTCGGGTGGTCAAGAATGTGCTCAATTCGTGACGTTGTGAAGACCGAGGCTCTGCGAATAATGGCATGAACATCATAGCCTTTTTCTAATAATAGTTCTGCGAGATAAGAGCCGTCCTGGCCCGTGACACCCGTAATAAAAGCAATTTTACCCATAGGATTTCCTTTTTGCATAATTTCGTAGCGGAGGGTTATTTGGCGGGGGTATAAGCCGCACACATAAGCTTGATCATAGGAAGATGCATGACGATAGAATCCCATGTAAGAAATTTTGATTTTTCCTTCATATCCAAGTCAACAGCTTGATTGTAAACGTCAATACAGGCGTTTAAGCGGCTCACATATTCTTCAATAGGCATGTTTCTTATCATATGGGACAGTTCATCCACACCAGCCATTTTTGAAAAATCTAGAAAAGAATCTGTTGGAAATGTGTGGTAAATCGAACCTGTATCATAATATATTGGTAGGCAATGAGCTTCAATACTGTGCCACAATTTTTCAGACGTATATCCTTCATAGCAAGTGTTTTCCATGCAGAGGCAGAAGTTATAGTCTTTAAGGAATATTTGTTTTTCCCCTGCCCAATTACGGTCACGGGTACTTGTCCCCGCTACGCCGTCCGGCCAAGCACGACCAACTATGTCGGCCATATCCAGTTTGTGTAAATCCAAAGCGAGGTGAGAGCGAACATTGTCTAAGGAGCGTTCTTTGCCGCCGATAACGCGACTGGTTTCTCTAAATGTAGAGAGTACACCCACTTTCTTATTAGCGAAGTCAGTATTGAGTGTTTCGACCGTAACGTGTTCCATACGGGACGTCGGGGCATAGCGGAAATTATCAATATAAATATTGCGCGTATACATACTAAAGATCATAAATTGCGCTCCGTCATCTTCCACGATAAATTCGTCAGATAATTCCAAAAACGGTTCATGAGTCCAGATGACATTGGGTCTATGAAGTTTTAAAATATCAGGCGTGAAACATTTACGTTCGCGGGCGACAAGGAAATCGGCTTCTTCAGGGGTGTCTGCAACATGTAAATTGGCATAATCTAGAAACTCTCCATCCACCCACGGCGTATAGGTCATGGGGCCTAAAAAGTGTACAGTAGGACGGTCCTTGTCGAGCCATTTAATGACACCTTCAGGCGTTAAGGCTGCCATTTTAACTGTATTATCAACAAGTGGCAGTGCTTCAGCCATTTCTTCGGTCTCCGTTTCTTTCGGGGATTCTGGTTGAGCTATTACTCCTACCTGAATATCTCCTTTTAATGACCGCCCGATGAAATCTATTGCTGAAAGGTAGGTCCCAATCGCTTTCCATGACGCTTTTTCTGAATTAATCCCGCCATCAATAACGACGGCCTTATTGTAAACGCGAATGCACATGTTCAAGCGTTCAAGGTATTCTTCTTCGCTCATATTGTTGATGGTGGAAATGAGCTCGTTGTAATCTTCCATATGTTTGAAATCTAAAAAACTGTCTTGTGGGAACGTTTCGTAGATAGATCCGTTGTCATAATAAATAGGTAAACAATGCCCTTCAATGCTTTGCCAAAGCTTCTCTGACACATATCCTCGAGCACAGGTATTTTCCATACAGAGTGAAAAGTTGTAGTTTTTGAGGAAATCCTGTTTTGATACGCCCCAATTATTTTTACGGCGAGTCTCACCTAGAGCGACGCCTTCTGGCCAGCCTAAACCCATGATTTCCGCCATGCCTTCTTTATGTAAGTTGAGGGCGAGTTTGGAACGAATGGTATCTAAGGATAAATCCTTACCATTTACCATGCGGGTTGTTTCGCGGTTAGTAGAGAGAAGGCCAACCATTCTATTTTTAAATGGCACATTCAAAGTTTGAGACGTCACAGGCTCTATTAAACTACCTGGGCCGTAAAAGAAATTATCGACGTAAATATTGCGTGTGAACATGTTGAAGATGACAAAAACATTGCCTTCTTCATGCACAATAAACTCGTGTGAACGGTCAAGCATAGGCTCATGGGTCCAGATCACGTTCGGTTTTTTCATGGCAAGAAGTTCGGGCGAATAATCCTGCTTTGAACGAGCTAAAAAGAAATCGGCATCTTCAGGGGTAGACGTGATTTCAATCGAATATTCTGTTAAAAATGCGTTTTTGCTCCAAGGCGTATGAATCATATCGCCTGCAAAATAAACAATCCGCTTTATCATTCTGAGTGCCCTTGTATTTCAGGTAATTTTATAACTATATATTAAGACAGGTGTTATCAAGCAACCTTTATTACCACTATGGCTACTATAGAGTTTCTCTCTATATATCTAGCATTTTTTTAACTGCCCGCCATCTATTTCATAGACTTCCCCGGTTTTTGGACATGTGAGGGTTTCGTCTAAAATTTCCCCGCTATGGCTAACCCATCCTATCTGTTTTGCAGGTACGCCTGCCATCAAGGCGTGGGGTTTGACGGGCTTTGTAATGACAGATCCAGCTGCTATCAAACTATATTCGCCGATTTCATTGCCACACACTATTGTTGCGTTCGCACCGATTGAAGCGCCTTTTTTCACGCGCGTATCCAAGAACTCTCCGGCTCTTGATACATTGGCGCGAGGGGTCAGCACATTGGTGAAAACACAGCTCGGCCCGCAAAAAACGTCATCCTCTAACGTGACGCCTTTATATATGCTAACATTGTTTTGTATTTTACAGCCATTCCCAACAATAACATCTGGCCCCAACACAACATTTTGACCCAAAGAACAATTCTGACCAATGCGGGTATTTGGCAAGATATGGCAAAAATGCCAAATCTTTGTGCCACTCCCGATATCCACATTCGCATCTATATACGAGCTTTCATGACAAAAATACGAGGTAGAGGTAGAGGGAGAGGGCATAATGTTTTCTTGCTATGTCGGGTTTCAGTAAAGAAACATCCATATATTAAACATAGGATGTACTCAAGTTGAATGAATGAACTTTACAGATTGTAATCTAGTAGAGGTCAGGCCCTCTTTCAGTCTTGCACAATCAATTATGGGGATGCGGTAGCAAATTACCTGTACTTATTTATTTCCCATCGGGCTAATACCCAATGTTTTACATAACATAAAGGTGAGGTCGGCTTTATTTAGCGTGTAAAAGTGGAAGCGTTGCACGCCATTTTTTTGCAATTTTGCGACTAGTTTTGCGGCTGTTGTTGCGGCCATAAGCTGGCGGGTGGCGGGTTCGTCATCAAGACCAGAAAACAGTTCGTGATACCAATCTGGAATATGGATCTTACACATATCAGACATGCGCTTAATCCCGTTATAATTTGGTTGCAACATTAGGCCAGGTATGATCGGGATATTGATGCCCGCATCTAAAACCTTATCCTGAAAGCGCAAGAAGATATCTGGACTAAAGAAGAATTGGGTAATGGCGCGAGTGGCGCCTGCATCGACCTTGCGTTTCAAATTGTCAATTTCATCGCTCCAATTACGGCTTTCTGGATGAAGTTCGGGATAGGTACTGACCGAAATGTCGAAAGGCGCAATTTTTCTAAGACCTTCGACGAGATCACTACCGTAGGCATACCCATTTTTTGTTGGTGTATATTTCGAGCCAATCCCTGCCTCGGGGTCACCACGTAGGGCGATAATGTGGCGCACACCCGCATCCCAATAGGCTTGGGCAATTTCACTAATTTCATCTTTGTGGGCGCCAACGCATGTAAGGTGCGCGGCAACATTCATTGAGGTGTCTTTTGCAATTTTTGCCACAGTTTCATGGGTGCGTTCACGGGTTGAACCGTTCGCACCATAAGTGACAGAAACAAAGTCAGGATTCAAAGGTTCTAACTTTTTGATAGTTGCCCAGAGATTATCGCGCATTTTATCGGTTTTCGGAGGAAAAAATTCAAAACTAACGCGTAAATTGCCCATTTTTTTGCTTGTGGTTCTTGCTACCGCTACCCGGTTTGATGATGCAGGGTTTTGTATTTCTGGCATGATAATCCGTGACTTTTTATTCATTGTAGAGGGCTATATACTCTTCACTATTCACAAAAAAGGAGGAGGGATTCACTTGCTGGCTTGACCCTCTTCCTCGGTTAGTTTTGATAAACACATTCACGTTGCTGAGATAATGTGCTCTTGGTCAAGTTGTTTTTACAAAGCGGCCTTGAGTGCATCCACAAGATCCGTTTTTTCCCAACTAAATCCACCTTCTTCATCAGGGGTACGACCAAAGTGACCATAGGCGGCCGTACGTGCATATATTGGTCTATTCAAATTCAAATGTGAACGAATACCACGTGGCGTTAGACTAATGACACTACGAATAGCGTTCTCAAGTGCTTCTTCACTCACACTGCCTTTGCCGCCCATGTCTACATATACGGATGTTGGTTCAGCCACACCAATTGCGTAGGAAAGCTGAATATTTACCCAGTCTGCAATTCCAGCCGCAACAATGTTTTTAGCTAAATAACGTGAGACATAAGCCGCACTACGGTCGACTTTCGTCGGATCTTTTCCAGAAAACGCGCCGCCGCCATGTGGCGCTGCGCCGCCATATGTATCTACGATGATTTTCCGGCCTGTTAGACCGCTATCGCCGTCTGGGCCGCCAATGACAAATTTACCAGTTGGGTTGATGTGCCAGATAGTATCATCTGTAATCCAGCCCTCGGGCATAACCTCGTAAATATAGGGTTTGACGAGTTCAGCAACATCTACGGAACTCATGCTTGCATCTAAATGCTGGGTAGACAACACAATCGCAGAGGCGCTTACAGGTAATCCGTTTTTATAACGCACACTCACTTGGCTTTTGGCATCCGGTCCTAATTGTGTGATACCTTCATGTTTACGTGCTTTTGCGAGTCGCTCAAGGATTTTATGACTGTAATAAAGGGGGGCCGGCATAAGGTCTGGTGTTTCTTTGCAGGCATACCCAAACATAATGCCTTGGTCGCCAGCGCCTTCTTCAGTATGCATGCCCGCGCCTTGGTCAACACCTTGGGCGATGTCAACGCTTTGTTCATGGAGGAGAATGTCGATATCCACTGTCTTCCAATGGAAGCCATCTTGCTCATAACCAATATCTTTAATGGCACGACGGATAACGTCTTTAATCATGTCGTGGGTAATTTTATCTGTGCCGCGTGTCTCGCCTGCAATAATGACTTTGTTGGTGGTTGTCATCGTTTCCGCAGCAACACGAACATCCCAAGGGGACATACCGTCTTTTATGCTTTCGCGGAAAAACAAATCCACGATTTCATCGGAAATTCGATCAGCAACTTTATCGGGATGACCTTCGGATACGGATTCAGACGTAAAATCAAATAATTGGCGGCTCATAGCGCACTCCAGTGTTTTAAGGCTCTTTAGGCTTTTTATTATTATGAGTTAGAGGCTTGGGTTAAGAGGCGGCACAGGATCGTGTCGCCTCGTAATTTATAAATATACCTCAAAACGCTTACATATCGTTCTAGTAACGATATGTGTCCGGTTTGAAGGGGCCTTCAACTTTCAGACCCAGATAGTCAGCCTGCTCGTCTGACAATACAGTTAATTTTGCACCTAGTTTTGCTAAATGCAGTTTGGCTACTTTTTCGTCGAGATGTTTAGGCAATACGTAAACTTTATTCTCGTATTTTTCATGGTTTTCCCATAATTCGATTTGTGCCAAAACCTGATTGGTGAAACTGGCAGACATTACGAAACTTGGATGGCCCGTGCCGCAACCAAGGTTAACCAAACGACCCTCGGCGAGAATTATCAAACGTTTGCCGTCAGGGAACACGACTTCGTCTACTTGTGGTTTTACATTGTCCCATTCAAAATTACGCAGACCTTCGATCTGAATTTCGCTATCGAAATGGCCGATATTACAGACAATTGCGCGGTCTTTCATGGCACGCATATGTTCCACGGTGATGACGTCTTTATTGCCTGTTGCCGTCACAAATATATCACATACAGGTGCAGCTTCATCCATGGTTACAACTTCATAACCTTCCATGGCGGCTTGCAGTGCACAGATCGGGTCGATTTCAGTAACCTTTACGCGAGCGCCTTGAGAACGGAGACTTTCTGCAGAGCCTTTACCCACATCGCCGAACCCACAGATAACAGCAGTTTTACCGCTTAGCATAACGTCGGTCGCACGTTTGATGCTATCTACGAGGGATTCTTTACAACCATAAAGATTGTCAAACTTGGATTTGGTTACGCTATCATTCACATTGATAGCGGGGACAACTAATGTACCAGCTTTTTCCATTTGATACAAACGCATCACACCAGTCGTCGTTTCTTCGGACAGGCCCTTGATATCCTTCATAAGTTCGGGGTATTCATCATGCATAAGAACCGTTAAATCACCACCATCGTCCAGGATCATATTTGGTGTCCAGCCGTTTGGCCCTTTTATGGTTGCGTGTATACATTCCCAAAACTCTTTATCCGTAAGGCCTTTCCAGGCAAATACAGGTACGCCGGTTACAGCAATAGCCGCTGCCGCTTGATCCTGAGTCGAGAAAATATTGCAAGAAGACCAACGGACTTCTGCGCCTAGAGCTGTCAATGTCTCGATTAGTACTGCAGTCTGGATAGTCATATGAAGACAGCCAACAATCCGAGCGCCTTTCAAAGGTAGACTTTTACCAAACTCTGTACGCAGTGCCATAAGTCCCGGCATTTCGGTTTCGGCAATATTAATTTCTTTACGGCCCCAATCAGCCAGCGAAAGGTCTGCAACTTTGTAATCGTGCGTACTCATAATATATCCTTATGTAATTTAAGGCTCCAAGCCAGATTCCGTATTCAACCAGACAGTGAAAAGTGATTGTATGACATAATCCTTTAATTTACCCTATAAATCCTTTGCTAAAAACTTGTATTGAACATAAGTGAAGTTGACATGCAAGTCATTAATCGTTTGGATCCGTGAAACGGTAGCTTTTAGGTAAATAACACATTCGGATTGTTGTTTAAGCTGATGCTTACTGTTGAACTCAATTTTAAGTGCAGTCTCATAAAGGGCAAATTTATCATGTTGAGAAAGTTGGCTTGAGTGAATCTGTAAAATGCCTTGCGTTTTTATATTGATAGCCTAGACAATTATCATGTGACAAACCAAGTCTACACTTGGTTTTAATTAGATTAGGTAGGGGGTTGTTTTAAAAACACATATGTGTTGATAGCCATAATTTTGTAAAATACACGGAAGAAATATCACAAAAATATTTGGTACACATATGTTTTCGAAACATTGAGCGGGGTTGGGAATGGATAATCTACGAGAACAAGGAACAAGGCTCGTTACTTGGTGTAAAGAACAAGCGCTTCCGTTTTGGGCAAAAAATGGCGTGGATCCACAAGGGGGGTTTTATGAAGACTTGGCAATGGATGGTCGCCCGAATGTAAATTCTTTTCGGCGTGTTCGGGTACAAGCGCGACAATGTTATGTTTATGCGCATGCAGCGCACTTGGGATGGTTTCATGATGCACGTAATGTGAATGATCATGGGTGGCGTTATCTCACAACAAAGGGAATGCAAGGTGGAGACAATATTGTAGATGGGTTTGCTGGGTGTGCTCATTTGTTGAATCCTGATGGTAGTGTTAATGATATCAGTCGTGACACTTATGCTCAGGCATTTTTGCTTCTTGCCGCCTCATGGCGCTATAGGGCGTTTGGTGATGTGCAAGGTTTGCAGTATTTACGTGAGACAACCCAGTTTTTGAGTACTTATTTGAAAGCTGATAATGCTGGTTGGTTGGAAGGAATTCCCGCAAGTTTCCCGCGTAGACAAAATCCACACATGCATTTGTTTGAGGCTTTTCTCACAGCTTATGAAGCAACATCCGACTCGTATTATTTGCAATTAACAGATCATATTTTTTCTATGTTTGAAAATATTTTCTTTCATGAAAAAACAGATGCGTTACTTGAATTTTTTGATATGGACTGGATGCCAGATGAAAAGGTGGGACATTTAACAGAACCGGGACATATGATGGAATGGTGTTGGCTTCTTCATTGGTATGCTCGAGTTTCAGGAAAGACTGTTACGCCATTGGCTGAAAAAATGTTTCAAACAGGTGTTAAGTTTGGTGTGAATATGCAGACTGGACTTATCATAAATGAGATACAGATCACCGGAGAGGTGACGAAACCAGAAAGCAGGCTCTGGCCGCAAACTGAATTTATTAAAGCGAATATTGCACGCGCACGTCATGGCGATAATGGTGCAGATATATTGGCGGCACGTATGATTGATAAGCTTTTTTCTTATTATCTTGATGTACCGAGCAATGGTGGTTGGCATGATCAAATGAGTCATGAGGGAGCTGTAATAGGTGACGTAATGTCTTCAAGCACATTCTATCATATTTTCTGTGCAGCTGTAGAAGTCGATCAATATTTAAAAGAGTGCCATGAATAAAGCGCTCTGAATAGAGGGCCGCTTTCTACGGCCCTTTCTCAAAGGTTTTTATAACAGTGAAAGTTGTTACATGGTTTCTTGTGAATATGATTTTATATTCTTGCACCAGACAAATGATTGAAGAGAGCGTAGCTTTTTTTGGGTTCTTTTTTAATGATATTGCTCACTCGAAATAAAAATTTATTGAATGAACAAAAACAATGATGGGTGGGCCGCCTTTTGCCCTTTCTTGGAGTGTCTATTTTTACAACTAAACCTATGATTACCCTATAAATATTATAACAAGTGACAGGTGGAAACGTGTCATAAAACCATTTATGATGGGTTGTAATTGAGAATCGGGGCAAGCCATCTTTGGGTGTCGTAAAGGCTCATATCTTTACGCTTGGCATAGTCTTCGACTTGGTCTTTTTCGATTTTACCAACGCCGAAATAAATACTGTCTGGATGAGAAAAATACATGCCAGACACACTGGACGCTGGCCACATGGCAAGGCTTTCAGTCAGCTCTACACCCGTCACTTCTTTACCGCCGAGCAGTTTAAACAGAGTGTGTTTTTCTGTATGATCTGGCTGTGCAGGATAGCCGGGGGCAGGGCGAATGCCTTGGTACTTTTCCGCAATTTTTTCTTCACTGGTAAATGTATCGCCGCTTTCATAACCCCAAAACTCGCGTCGCACACGTTCATGCATATGCTCGGCCATGGCCTCGGCAAGGCGGTCAGTAAGGGCTTGGAATAAGATGGCGTTATAATCATCGCCGCCGTCTTTAAATGCTTGCGCACGCCCTTCTTCACCCAAACCAGCGGTCACGCAAAACCCACCAATATAATCGCCGCTATCGGCAACAAAATCAGAAAGTGCGAAATTAGACCGACCTTCTGTTTTGATCATTTGTTGACGCAATGTGCAAAACTCTGCCAAATGTTCAGTGCGTGTATCATCGGTGAACAAGGTAATATCATCACCATTTCGCGTCGCAGGCCAAAAGCCAATAGTGGCGCGTGCAGTCACCCATTTATTGTTGATAATATTATCAAGCATGTCTTGCGCGTCTTTAAACAAATCGCGTGCCGCTTCGCCGTAAACATTATTATCTAAAATAGCAGGGTAGCGCCCTTTCAATTCCCACGTCGCAAAAAACGGCGTCCAGTCAATACAGGCACGGGCAAGGTTAAGATCATAATCTTCAAAAACTTTACGGCCCAAAAATGTCGGTTTAGGCGGTGTGTAATTTTTAAAATTAGGCTTAAAGGCATTGGCACGTGCTTGCGCCAGTGGCAGCCGTTTTTTCTTAACTTGGCCACGTTCATGAACGTCACGTACGCGCACATATTCTGTGCGAATACCGTCAATATAGTTTTGGCTTGTGTCGCCCAACAGCTTACTCATAACACCGACAGCGCGAGACGCGTCAGCAACATAAATGGCCGCATTATTTTTATACCCAGGCTCTATTTTCACAGCCGTATGTGTTTTTGATGTGGTCGCCCCGCCAATCAACAAAGGCATTTTCATATCAAGCCGTTGCATTTCATTGGCTACATAAACCATTTCATCAAGGCTCGGTGTAATCAAACCAGAGAGACCAATAAGGTCAGCATTATGCTCTTTTGCCGCTTTCAGGATTTTATCACAGGGCACCATGACCCCAAGGTCAATGACTTCATAGCCATTACATTGCAAAACAACGCCGACAATATTTTTACCAATATCGTGCACATCACCCTTAACCGTCGCCATGACGATTTTACCGTTAGAAAGATGGGTCGTTCCCATTTCTTCTTTTTCAGCGTCCATAAAAGGCATAAGATGGGCAACGGCCTGTTTCATCACCCGTGCGGATTTCACCACTTGTGGCAAGAACATTTTTCCTGCCCCAAACAAATCCCCAACTCTGTTCATGCCGCTCATGAGCGGCCCTTCAATCACGTGTAATGGCCGTTCAGAGGCAAGGCGCGCTTCTTCGGTATCAGCGTCAATAAATTTGGTAATGCCGTGTACGAGTGCATGTGACAAACGTGATGTTACATCGGCGTCGCGCCATTTTGTGTCGACCACTCTGGCTTTGCGTTTGCCACCACGGTATTTATCGGCAATGTCGAGCAAGCGGTCAGTCGCGTCATCACGTCGGTTTAAAATCACGTCTTCCACATGCTCACGGAGCTCTTTCGGAATGTCGTCGTAAATTGTCAATTGCCCTGCATTCACAATTGCCATGTCCAGACCTGCTGGAATCGCGTGATATAAAAAGACACTGTGCATAGCTTCACGCACAGGGTTATTACCACGGAAGGCGAAACTTACATTCGAAAGCCCGCCTGAAATACGGGCGTAAGGTAAATTGGCTTTGATCCGTTTACAGGCTTCAAAAAACGCAACGGCGTAATCATTATGTTCTTCAATTCCAGTTGCGACGGCAAAAATATTTGGATCAAAAATAATGTCTTCAGGCGGAAAATCTATTTCTTTGATTAAGAGGTTATACGCACGCTCACAAATCTCGAATTTATGATCGGCGGTCGCCGCTTGTCCTTCTTCGTCAAAGGCCATGATCACTGTGGCCGCGCCGTAACGCCGCACAAGTTCTGCATGTTCCAAAAAGGCTTTCTCGCCTTCTTTCATAGAGATAGAATTCACGACAGCTTTGCCTTGAACGCATTTCAGACCAGCCTCGATCACAGACCATTTCGAGCTATCAATCATAATTGGTACACGCGAAATATCAGGCTCTGCCGCGATCAGATTCAAATATGTCTTCATGGCTTCTACGCCGTCAAGAAGACCATCATCCATATTAATGTCAATAATTTGCGCGCCGCTTTCGACTTGGTCACGGGCAACGCTCAGCGCCGCTTCATAATCACCGTCAACGATTAGGCGTTTAAATTTTGCCGAGCCAGATACATTTGTTCGCTCGCCAATATTGACAAATTGGGCTCGTGTTGTCGTGCTCATGCTAACCTGCCAACGTAAAAGGTTCGAGACCCGACAGGCGAAGTGTCGGTGTGATAACAGGTGCGATACGCGGCGTTGCATCTGTAACCCCGTCTGCGATTGCACGAATATGTTCAGGGGTCGATCCACAACATCCACCAAGAATATTGACCATGCCTTCATGCGCCCATGGGCTAACTTGTTCGCTCATGGTTTGTGGTGTCTGGTCATATTCACCAAAAGCATTCGGCAGACCAGCATTTGGAAAAGCCATAATATGACAGCCCGCAATTTTTGAAAGCGTATGAATATATGGCCGCATTTCGTCTGCGCCCAATGCACAGTTTAGGCCAACGGCAAATGGTCGTGCATGTGCAATCGACGCCCAAAATGCCTCGGTTGTTTGGCCAGAAAGTGTACGTCCAGAACGGTCGGTAATCGTTCCCGAAATCAAAATCGGCAGTTTGCGGCCTTTGTCTTTAAAGACTGTTTCGGCAGCGAAAATAGCGGCTTTAGCATTCAGAGTGTCGAATACGGTTTCGATCAACAGCGCGTCAACATAGTCAAACATCACGCTCATTTGTGCGCGGTAGGTGGCGACCACGGCATCAAAATCAACTTCGCGGTAACCCGGATCTTCAACCTTTGGCGATAGGGAGAGTGTTTTACTCAATGGGCCGATAGAGCCAAGAACAACACGCGGTTTATGCGGTGTTCTTGCCGTCCATTCATCGGCGACACTACGGGCAAGTTTTGCACCCGCAAGTGCGATTGTATCGGCGTGATCTTGTAAGTTATAATCTGCTTGGCTTAGCGTGGTCGCGTTAAAGGTATTGGTTTCGATCATGTCCGCACCTGCGGCAAAAAACTTTGCATGTACACCGCGCACGGCGTCAGGTTGGGTAATGCTGAGTAAATCATTATTACCCTTGAGCAAAGACGGCCAATCTTTATAGGCTTCACCTTTGAACTGTTCTTCTGTGAATTTATGTTTTTGCAACATTGTACCCATCGCACCGTCAAGCATGATAATGCGGTTGTGTATCGCAGCTTCAATATCTGGCCAATGTGTATGCGTCATAATACGCCCTTCTTAAGGCGCTAAATTTAACAGCACATAACAAATGAGAGTAGAAAAGGCATGTCTTTCTGGGACTGTCTACACTTTCATCGGTCAACCATTCGGCTGTAGGGTTTAGCATTTTTCACTTATAGGTTTACGGTTGCTCTAGCGTCAAAGGGCCTCTTCCTCAGCTAGTTTTGATGAGTGGCGCAAATGTGATGCCAAAGTCCGTATTGGTCAAGCCTTTTATGAAGAGATTGCGCCTTTTCTAAGAAAGTGATGGAGCTGTTCGTCATGCGTCAATATTATCGGTTGTTGCCTCATAAACCCACTGTTTAGATCAAACTCCCAATCACAAATTTTGTGTCAGGCCATGATTGTCTAGGGAATATTTTCGTAAGCTTGGTTACATGTTGCGTTTTGTCTTGGTTAAATATAATCAGCATGAAAAGTTGGTGGTTGTTTTGTACGCACCCATTTGCCGTCCATAAAATGAATGCCACACTCGTCTTTTTCTGCGTCACGCCAGCGGCCTGCGCGCGGGTCTTCGCCTTCATTTACGCGGCTAGTACATGGGGAACACCCAACAGATAAAAACCCGAAAGCAAGCAAGGGATGCGGCGGTAAATTATGTTTACGCATATAGCCTGTTACATCTTTGGCCGTCCAAAACGCAAGCGGGTTCAGGCGCATAAAATCGCCTTCGGTTTCTAAAATGCTGATATTGGCGCGGTCACGGGTTTGATAGCGTTTACGACCTGTAATGCGAACTTTGTATTGGCCTGTGACTTTATCAAGCGGCTGTACTTTGCGGATATCACAACACGCATCTTTATTACTTTGGTTTAAGTCACCCTCTGGATCAAGTTCTGTCAATTGGGCCGCGTCAGGCGTAATATTTTGAAAATTGGTGAGACCAAATTTCTCAACCAGTAAATCACGGTAGGCCAAGGTTTCTTTAAAATGCTTGCCTGTTTCTAAAAACAAAATCGGTAAGTCTTTGTCAATTTCGGAAATCAAATGCAACATGACGGCAGAATCAATACCCATAGACGATGTCAATACGATGTCGCCTTTAAAGTCTTTAAGCAGGGCTTTGGTCAGAGCCGTTTGCGCGGAAAGACCGTCATATTGCTCTTTTAAATCATTGGACCTCTTGGCTTTACGGGCTGTGAATATATTCTGAGCAGGCCCATTGGGTGTTGTATATCCGCGTTGATAATTGGCTGAAAATTCATCAAGGGCATCGCGCCAATCTTGCTGGCCTTGTTTGGCGTAAATCTCGTCGTCCACAAGCACGCTGTCAAAACCACATTGCAAAGCATAGGCATGTTGATCGGGAATTAAATCACCACTTGCGATGAGCGTACCCAAAAACCCCATGCGCCGCACTTGGCGTGCGATGGAAAATCCGCGACCATCTGTGAAGCTTGGAAAGGCAATTTCTATGGTCTTAAGCCCAGACAAACGCGGGGCAAGATCTGATAAATCCACATCAGGTGCTAATTTAACCCGTGTCCCATCATTCCCAGCCAAAAACGCCTCTAAATCAGGTGGAGGGGTGATGGGGGCGGTGCGTTCTTGTCCATATTCTATTAACGTCATATTGGTCTCGTTTTATAAAAAGAACTAAATTGCGAATTATTCCGCTTAAAACAACTTATTTGTTCTATATAAAGAACGATTGAGTGTTTTTCCAGTGGTAAGGCGTATTTTTATCAAAAAATCGTGGGAAAGAGTTCAAGCGATAGGTTTGGTGGGATATTTCCCACACTTTTAGCTTGATATTACATATATTCGTGCTTAAATGAAGTTTCAAGTTCAAGAGGATGGGTTTTGTCCCACGATATTATGACGCAAATACCTGAAATATTAAAGCGTGCAGATGTTTTGGCCGCGCAAACTGGTCAATCTCTCTCTACGATTTCACGAAAACTGATGAATGATGGCAAAGGGCTTTCCCGCCTAAAGAGCGGTGGTCAATGCACATTGAAAACGTTGAATGCCATGCTTTCGATCCTTGATCAGTTGGAAAAATCCGCAGGTATTTCTACGCCTTCACATATAATCACGGATGCAAATTTACTCCCCCCCACGAGTTTAACCCATTTGCAGCGCCTTGAGGCTGAAAGCATTCATATTATGCGTGAAGTTGCGGCCCAGTGTGAAAACCCAGTTATGCTCTATAGTGTTGGCAAGGACAGCTCGGTTATGTTGCATTTGGCACAGAAAGCCTTTTTTCCATCTAAACCGCCATTCCCGTTTTTACATGTAGATACAGGTTGGAAGTTTAAAGAAATGATCCGTTTTCGTGATCAACGCGCCAAAGACCTCGGTATGAAACTTCTCGTGCATATGAATCCTGAAGGGTTGGCAGATGGTGTTGGGCCATTTAGCCATGGCTCTGCGGTGCATACGGATATTATGAAAACCCAAGGTCTGAAACAGGCTTTGAATAAATATAAATTTGACGCTGCCTTTGGTGGTGCGCGCCGTGATGAAGAAAAATCTCGCGCCAAGGAACGCGTATTCTCGTTCCGTAATGCACAACACAGATGGGATCCGAAAAACCAAAGACCAGAGCTTTGGAATATTTATAATACACGCGTAGCCAAAGGCGAAAGCATGCGTGTCTTTCCGCTTTCCAATTGGACAGAGCTTGATATTTGGCAATATATTTACAAAGAAAATATCGCCATTCCTGATCTCTATCTTGCGGCGAAACGCCCTGTTGTTGAACGCGATGGGGTGCTGATTATGGTTGATGATGACCGTATGGAAATCGGCCCTGATGAAGTGGTCGAAGAAAAAATGGTGCGTTTTCGCACGCTCGGGTGTTACCCGCTCACAGGCGCGGTCGAGAGCGAAGCCGCAACCTTGCCAGAGATTATCCAAGAAATGCTTTTGACAACCACGTCTGAACGCCAAGGCCGCGTTATCGATAATGATGGCGGTGCGAGCATGGAAGACAAAAAACAAGAGGGGTATTTCTAATGGCCCATCATGATGACCTTATCGCGCAAGATATTCTTGCCTATCTTGACGTACAAGAAAACAAAAGTTTTTTGCGTTTCATTACCTGCGGTAGTGTTGATGACGGCAAGTCGACACTGATTGGCCGCCTCCTCTATGACAGCAAACTTATCTATGAAGATCAGCTTGAAAGCATAGAGCGTGACAGTAAAAAATTTGGTACCCAAGGCGAAGGCATAGATTTTGCTTTGCTTGTTGATGGCCTTGCGGCCGAGCGTGAACAGGGCATAACCATTGATGTCGCCTACAGGTTCTTCTCTACCGACAAGCGTAAATTTATTGTGGCAGATACACCAGGTCATGAACAATATACGCGCAATATGGCAACGGGTGCTTCTACGGCGGATGTCGCAATATTATTGATTGATGCACGCCATGGTGTGCAAGTGCAAACACGTCGCCATAGTATTATTGCCTCACTACTGGGCATTAAACACATTGTCGTGGCGATCAATAAAATGGATTTAGTGGATTTCTCTCAATCGACATTTAATAAAATCGAAGAAGAATATCGTGCTTTCGCACAAGAGTTGGACTTCGCAAATATCACCTGCATTCCCATGTCTGCTTTGAACGGCGATAATATTATCGACAAATCTGAGAACACGCCTTGGTATCAAGGGCAAAGCCTGATGCGGTTTTTGGAAACTGTTGATGTCAGCGAAGATGAAACCAAAGGTAATTTTCGTCTGCCAGTACAATGGGTCAACCGTCCAAATCTCGATTTTAGGGGTTTTTCAGGCACGATTGCATCTGGCCAGATTAAACCTGGCGACGAAATTATCGCGATCCCGTCGGGCAAACGTTCGCATGTCAAAGCCATTGTCACTATGGATGGTGATCTTGAAAGCGCGCAAAAACATCAGGCCATCACACTGACCTTGACTGACGAAATCGATATTTCCAGAGGTGATATGATTTGCGGTGTGGACAATCCATCCGCACAATCCGATCAATTTCTCTCTAAGCTTTTGTGGATGTCTGACAAACCGCTATTGCCTGGTCGTACTTATTTGATGAAGACCACCAATAAAACCATTCCTGTCACGGTCACGGACTTAAAACACAAGATCAACGTCAATGATTTTTCACATGAAGCAGGTAAGACCCTTGCCCTAAACGAAGTCGGCGTATGTAATCTCTCGCTCGATCAAGCCATTGCCTTTGATCCGTATAAAGAAAACCGCAATACGGGCAGTTTCATTCTCATTGATCGCCATAGCAACGAAACTGTGGGCATGGGCTTACTTGATTTCTCATTGCGCCGTGCCTCGAATGTTGTCTGGCAAGAGCTAGAAATTGGACAGGCGGAACGTGCAAACCAAAAACGCCAAAAACCAGCCTTGCTTTGGTTTACTGGTCTGTCGGGTTCGGGAAAATCAACGATTGCAAATTTGGTCGAGAAGAAACTTTTCGATATGGGGCACCATACTTATATTCTGGATGGGGATAATGTCCGTCACGGCCTTAACAAAGATTTGGGCTTTACCGAAGCTGACCGCGTTGAAAACATACGCCGTGTTGGTGAGGTTGCTAAATTGATGACCGATGCAGGTTTGATCGTATTGGCGTCATTTATCTCGCCGTTCCGCGCGGAACGGCAAATGGCGCGGCGCTTGATTGATGAGGGACGTTTCATAGAAATTTTCATTGATACTTCCTTGGCAACAGCAGAAAAACGGGACGTGAAAGGCCTTTATGCCAAAGCCCGCCGTGGCGAAATTAAAAATTTCACTGGAATTGATAGCGAATATCAAGCACCAAAAAATCCAGAGCTTCGCATTGCCACCGAAAGTATGACTGCAGACGAGGCGGCAGAAAAAATCGTCAGCTATCTTAGCGACCAAGGTCTTTTACGTGCACGTGCATCAGCAGATAATTGGCAAATTTAATAATAAACGTTTAGATTTATTTTCCATTTATGAGGAAAATTTATAAAAAAAGCCGGGGTCATGCCCCGGCTTTTCTACTCTTAATATAGACTTGGTTTTAGAACTTCACACGACCTTGTAGTGAAATTGTACGTCCTTGGCTAAAGAAGCTATAATTGGTTTTGCGGCCAAAACTAGAACCCGCAAGAGGCGCGTCACCTGTATATGTACGCACGATCTCATCAGTAAGGTTTTTACCCAACAGCGCGATTTCCCATGGCCCATCTTGTGGCGCAAAAGAGATACGAGCATTGATTTTACTATATGCATCTTGGCGACCTGCAGGATCATGCGTTGCGGCTGCGTCATATGCGCTCGCATGAAAAAGGTTCACCATGCCACGAATTTCATAATCATTAGCAACAGCCATGTCGAAATCTAGGCTAATATTGCCTGAAAAATCAGACACGAGTTGATTTGAAAGACCTGTATAATCACACAATGTTGGTGTGGTTGGATCTGGGCTATTTGGTGTTTGACCAAAATAGCACTGACCATTTTTAAAGTCTGTAAATTCGAAATCTGTAAAGGCAAGACCACCATTAAGGCGGACATGATTGCTGAGTGCCCAACGGCCATCAAGCTCAATACCCTTAACTTCTGAACTCGCAGCATTACCAACATTAAAGCCAAGCACACCATCAAAAATTGAAATTTGTAGATCATCAAATTTTGTGTAAAAGGCTGTCGCATTTAACTCGGCTGAACCGCCGATTTTGAATTTACCACCAATTTCGTAATTGGTTGCTATTTCATCATCAAATTCAAATGCGTCATTTGTCGTCGCAAATGTACCTTTATTATTGGCACGGAAATCGAAACCGCCTGATTTAAAGCCGCGCGCCCAACTTGCATAGAGCATTGCGTCATCATTTACGTTCCAAACAAGTTTAACATCTGGAGAAAATTTTGTGACATTACGGTCACCTGTAACGGTTGGTGCGCCGAGATTGCCAAGGAAAAATGCACCTGTCGCCCCGAGAGCATTGAGGTTGGTTGAGCTAATGCCAAACCCACCTGCGAATACGGCTGCGGCTGCGGCTTGTGCGGCTGGTAAAGCACCGCCGCCATGGGCTTCAATATTCATTTCACGACGACCTTCACGTTTATCATTCGTGATACGTCCGCCGAGTTGTAGCGTGAGACTGTCTTGGATATGCCAATTCACTTGTGCGAATGCTGAGAGAACACTGGCATCAACCTCGGCAATACGCGCCGCCTGTGTGTTAGAAAGAAGAGCGCCTGATGCACCGAGTGCAGGGATCAAAATTGAATTTGAAGCAATTTTAATTTGGTCTTGGTAATTATGATCAGACGTTTGGTAATAGGCCCCAACGATATAATCATATGTATCACCGATAGGAGAGGTGAGACGGATTTCTTGCGAAAACTGCGTGTACTCTTCTTGAAGATCAGCCGTAAATACATTTGCACCTGTGAAATCACAATCACAGACTTCGTCATATTTCAAAGTTTCATAGGCTGAAATCGCTTGAAGGTTATGATCCCCTAATGCCCAATCAAGGGTCATTTGATATGTACCGATTTTATTGTTGGAACTATCACCATTAGAAGAGCGGATACCGTCTTGTACTTCGTTTAGCACACTGGAATCTTGGCCAAATGCGGCAACAATAAACTGACCATAGGTAGAGCCGCCAACAGCTTGAGCATTTTCAATTTCAATATTGCGACCAAGAGTATCGAAATCGCTGATTTCAACTTTGAACGTCGCTTCTAAATTTTCTGTGACATCGACTTCAACAGTGCCGCGGATTGTAAACTCTTCACGGTTTGGCTCGTCGCGGTTAAGGGTTGCATTTTCGATGAAACCGTCAAAATCACGGTAACGACCTGCAATACGCGCGCGTACACGATCTGAAATCGCGCCAGACAGCATGCCTTCAACAATCGTTTCACCATCTTCAAATTCACGAGACACAAATAAGCTGCCTTCAAAACTATCGGTGGGTTTAGCCGTTGTGATATTCATTGCGCCCGCAACAGAGTTCTTACCGAACAAAATAGATTGTGGGCCGCGCAGGACTTCAACTCGTTCAAGGTCAAGGAAAGGGGCGCGCACTTGTTGGCCACGCGGATAATGTACACCGTCAACATAAACACCAACAGATTGCTCGAAACCCTGATTAATACCAGAGCCGATACCGCGAATAAAGAAATTGGTAGAAATACCAGTTTCCGTATAGGTGAAATTTGGTACAATACTGGTTAAGTCTTCGATTTTAACGATTGAATTTTTTGCTAGCACATCTGCGCTGACTGCGGACATGGAGATTGGCACATCTTGCAAGCCTGCTTCGCGGAACTGGGCCGTGACGATGACTTCATCGAGTACGGGCCCTTCTTGTGCAAATGCAGAATTCGCAACGATAAAGGTGAGCGCAGAAGCGCTTAATATAGTTTTTTTAAACATTATGGAGTCCTTTTATAGTAGAGCCTTTGTGGCTTCTTAGCCATAACTCTAGCAAATACTATGTATATAGCAATGTATACTTTGCTGTATAGCCAGTGTTCATACATGTAACATGTTGATAGTATACAATATTTATATTGAATTAGGCGGTCGTAACAAGTCTCTATGCATGGTTTTGCATATGCAACTTGAGCCATTAGCCAAAAAACGCTATAAGGTGAGTATGAAAACATTAATGAAAACAATAGGTGTTTTTACGCTCATTTTGATCGTGTGGGCATGTTCACCGCGCAATCATGACGTATCTGCAGTTACAACAATAATTTATCCAGCAAAGACTATATTGACTGTAAGCACAGGTCAGGCAGAGGCCGTTGCTGTTCAGGACGGCATGATTGTTGGTGTTGGTGGGTTTTCCGAGATGCAAATTAAATTTCCAAAATCACAGATAGATAATAGTTTCAAAAACCACGTTTTGGTACCAGGTCTGATCGACCCACATGTCCATATGATCTTAGGCGCGATGATGTATGCACGCCCATTTGCCCCACCGTGGGATGTACAAACACCAAATGGTATTGTGAAGGGCCTTGCGGATCGGCAAGCCTTTCTTAAAGGTGTTGCGAAAATAGAATCCGAACACAAGGGTAAAAAGCCTCTCGTCGTATATGGCTATCATAACCTCGTTCACGGGGCATTGGACAAACATGATTTGGACGCAATCACAACAGAGCGCCCGCTCATTATTTGGCATTATTCTGGCCATGATTTTTACCTAAACACAAAGGCGCTCGCACATTTGAAAGTTGATGCCTCATGGGCGGAGACTTATATCGGCGTGCCACTGGGCGAAGATGGCTTGCCGACGGGGCGTGTGTATGAAGACGCGCTTGAGCGCTTTTTCCCCGTGATTGGAAAACTTCTTCTTGGCCCTTCGGATATCAAGAAAGGCTTTAATGGTTTCGAAGATATGTTGACCAGTTCAGGCGTCACAAGTGTCGCGGAACTTGGCTATGGATTATTTGGTCTCAAACTTGAAAACACTTATTACAAACTTTTCTACGGCAAAGATTTTAATACGCGCTTATACCTCGTACCAGAACACCGTGCCTTTGCCCGAAAATATCAGGGCAGTCAAATTGAAGAAATCAACAAATTAGTCGCAAAAACATCGGATAAATGGCCGCGTGTTTTACCGCAAATAAAGTTATTTACTGACGCTGCATTTTATTCGCAAACCATGCGCTTGCAAGAGCCAGGATATATTGCGGGCCAATCCGCAGGCCATGCAGGTGTTTGGGTCACAGGCCCCGACATACTCGCCGACACCATGCGCCCCTATTGGCAAGCAGGTTTTGACATTCGTATTCATTCAAACGGTGACGCCGCGCAAACGGCAACTTTGGACGCTTTGGCACAAGTCCGTGCCGAGTTTCCAGACATTCAGCAACGCCTCGTGATTGAACACGCTGGCCTTGTGCGACCAGAACATATTGCACAAGCGAAAACCATGAATGTCGGCATTTCTGCCGCGAGCCATTATGTGCATTACATGGGCGAGAGTTATGTTGAAGCCATTGGTGAGCGCGTCAAATATATGACCCCACTGGCATCAAGCATGCGCGCCGGCCTCCCAACGACTGTGCATTCCGACGCACCTCTAGCGCCGCCATCACCACTCACCGCCGCGTCCGTGCATATGTTACGTTCGACGCGACAAGGTGGTGTACTGACCCCTTCGGAACGCCTAAGCCCAGAGCAAGCTTTGCGCGCGATCACTCTGGACGCGGCGTGGGCGATGGGGTTGGAAACTGAGATTGGATCAATAGAGGTCGGCAAACGTGCGGACTTTACTGTGCTCGCACAAAACCCGCTTACCACAAAAGCCGAGGAATGGCCTGAGATAAAAATTTGGGGTGTGGTTCTTGACGGCGTTAAAAAACCGATCACAATCACCCAGTAAAATAGTAAAGCCTCTGCCAAAAGAGTAAAAACAAAAACAATAAAAGGGAATAAAATGTCAAATACCGCTAATATATTTCAAGCACAATTGAAAGACTTTGAAGCCAATGGCGCACCAACTTATGAACAGCGTGTCACGAATTTAAAGAAAATATTAGTCGCAATTGATGCATGGGAAGATAGAATTATTGCCGCGATTAGCAGTGACTTTGGCTCTGGCGAACTTGGGGGGCGGTCATCACATGAAACGATTATCGCAGAAACTTTCGTCAGCAAAACAGAAATTAAACACACCTTAAAACATTTGAAAAAATGGATGCGCCCTAAAAAAGTAAAAACGGCCATTCATTTCAAACCCGGGCGTGGTGAAATTCGCTATCAGGCTTTGGGTGTTGTTGGCGTGATCAGCCCGTGGAATTATCCGTTTTCACTTGCCATCGTTCCGATTGTGGCGGCTTTGGCGGCTGGTAATCGTGTGATGTTAAAACCATCTGAACATACACCCAATACATCCGATGTATTGGCAAAAATGCTTGGTGAGCTTTTTGACGCAACAACCGTTGCAACCGTTATTGGTGGCGTAGAGGTCGCGACTGAATTTTCTGAACTGCCTTTTCACCATATCTTCTTTACGGGTTCAACCATGGTTGGCAAAATTGTCGCACAGGCGGCAGCCAAAAACTTGACGCCAGTGACCTTGGAACTCGGGGGGAAATCTCCTGTGATTATCGATCCAAGCGCTGACCTAAACCTCAGTGCTAAACGTATTACTGCGGGCAAAACAATGAATTCAGGGCAAACATGTGTTGCCCCCGATTATATTCTTATGGCGCAAAAGGACATTCAGCCATTCGCGGAACAAATCATTAAAACAGCCGAAGACATGTACCCAACCATTGCAGACAATCCAGATTATACATCGATTGTTTCGGACCGCCAATATCAAAGACAGATGGACTTGCTTGACGACGCGCGCAAAAAAGGCGCGACTGTGATGCAGGCTGGCAATGATAGTGATAATGCAATGGCGGCAAGCCGCAAAATACCGCTAAGTATTATTCTTGGGGTAACGCCAAATATGCGTGTCATGCAAGAAGAAATATTCGGCCCATTACTACCGATTTTAAGTGTGGAAAGCCCGCAAGAGGCAATCAATCATATAGGGAAAGATGACCGCCCTCTCGCCCTCTATTGGTTTGGTTCTGACACCACAAACCGTGAAAAAGTACTGAACGGGACTTTGTCTGGCGGCGTGTCGATTAATGATACAATCATGCATGTTGCTCAGGAAAACCTGCCATTTGGCGGTGTTGGTGGGTCTGGCATGGGATCATATCACGGCGAATATGGTTTCAAAACCTTCTCGCATGCACGCAGTGTGTTTCATCAAAGCAAGTTTAGCGGCACAAAAATGTTCTATCCACCTTACACAGAGAAAACAGATAAATTGCTTAAATTTCTTAAAAAACACGCTTAACACTAAATTGAAAAACACGCTTAAAATCAAGCACGTTTAACACCAAGTACGTTCAAAATGGGGGATGTGGCCTATGAGTATGCAAAGTTATGATTATGTAATTATTGGTGGTGGGTCTGCGGGCTGCACACTGGCTGCACGTCTGACCGAAGACCCTGATATACATGTTTGCCTGCTTGAGGCTGGGCCCAAGGATAAAAACCCGCTCATACACATGCCGCTTGGCTTTGCATTTTTAAGTAAAAATAAAAAATTAAACTGGATGTTGGAAACCGTACCGCAAAAAGGCTTAAACGGGCGCAGAGGCTATCAACCGCGCGGGAAAACGCTTGGGGGTTCGTCTGCCATTAATGCCATGATTTACATTCGTGGCCATAAAAGTGATTATGAGAATTGGGTAAAAATGGGCGCAGAGGGTTGGGGTTGGGATGATGTTCTGCCATATTTCAAAAAATCCGAAAACCGCGAAGCAGGCGCAGATGAATTTCACGGTCAAGGCGGCCCCTTAAACGTCACCAAGCTCCGTTCGCCAAACAAATTCAACGACTATTTTTTCAAAGCCAGCGACCAATTGCAATTACCCAGATCGGACGATTTTAACGGAGCCCAGTTTGAAGGCACTGGTTATTATGACGTTACACAAAAAAATGGCCAACGATGCTCCGCCGCCAAAGCGTACCTGACGCCAAACCTAGGGCGTAAAAACTTAACCGTGATGACCAACGCCCATGTGTTAAAAATCAATGTCGATAACAAACGTGCACACAGTGTGACATTTGAAACAAAACGCATGAAGCACACTGTGGTCGCCCGCCGCGAAGTCTTGCTGAGCGCGGGTGCATTTGGTTCACCACAAATGCTTTTGCTGTCGGGGATTGGCGCGAAAGAAGAACTGGCTGAACATGGCATAGACTGTGTGCATGATTTGCCAGGCGTGGGTAAAAATCTGCACGACCATCTTGACTACACCATGTTATACCGCACGCACAATACAGACACGATTGGCACATCACTTAAAGGTATCTTAAATGTCGTAAAAGGTTTCTTTAATTATACCTTTAAGAAAACAGGCTTGTTGACAACTAACGCCGCAGAAACAGGCGGGTTTTATAAATCCAGCCCTGACGTAGAAGTCCCAGACTTGCAAATCCATTTTGTATCAACCTTGGTGGATGATCACGGACGTATCATGCACAAAGGTCATGGCTATTCTTGCCATGTTTGCATTGTGCGCCCTAAATCACGCGGCACAGTCGCTCTGGCTAGCGCTGACCCATATGCACCGCCTCTTATTGATCCCGCATTCTTAAATGACGATGCCGATCTGGATTTACTTTATAAGGGGGTCAGGTTTATGGAAAACCTGATGAACGCCCCTGCCTTTAACGACGTGCGCGGCGAGCGTATTTATACGCAAGGGTTAGAAGGCAAGGAGGCATGGCACAAAGAAATCCGTGACCGTGCAGACACCATTTATCATCCCGTAGGTAGCTGTAAAATGGGCGTTGATAACATGGCCGTCGTCTCGCCAGATTTAAAAGTTCATGGTCTCGAAGGCTTGCGCGTGATTGACGCGTCTATTATGCCACAACTGAATTCGGGCAATACAAATGCTCCAACCATCATGATTGCGGAAAAAGCCGCCGATATGATTAAAGCCCAGCACTAAACTATATCCCTATTGTTTGCTTTTCTATCTTCGCTATAAGTGAGACTGAAAAGGATAAGATTATGTTTATGAATATATTAATGGGCGCCGCCTTGCTGACTGTCTTTGGCACTTTGGTGATGGGCGTATTCCAAATCGGAAAGCCTGACAAAGAATCACAGCTTAAGTCTAATAAATTAATGCGTATTCGTATTGCGGCGCAATTTGTCGCAATCTGCATTTTCGGACTGGCCTATTATCTCCGTACAAAAACGGGGGGTTAAATTGGTCAAACTCAATAAAATCTACACCCGTACAGGCGATGACGGGTCGACAGGTCTGGCCGACGGTTCTCGTATTGGCAAAGAATGTTTCCGTGTGCGTGCGTACGGCGAAGTTGACGAAGCAAACTCTGCCTTAGGTATTGCACGCCTCTATGTCGACAATATTGAACTCGACCGTATGTTAGAACGTATTCAAAACGATCTGTTTGATCTGGGCGCAGATTTATCAACGCCCACACTCGATGATGATAGCAAAGCCCTGCGTGTTGTCCAAAGCCAAATTGACCGCCTAGAGAGCGAGCTTGATCATCTGAACAAAGACATCGCACCGCTAAAAACATTTGTGTTACCGGGCGGAAGCAAGCCCGCCGCCTATCTCCATTTGGCACGCGCCATTACCCGCAGGGCTGAACGCGAAATTGTGCATATGAGCCGCACAGAACAACTCAATCCTCTGGCCCTAAAATATACCAACCGCCTCTCTGACTTCCTTTTCGTCGCCGCCCGCTGGTGCAACGCTCAAGGGGAAACAGATGTAAAATGGATACCGGGAAAAAATAGAATATAACGGGTGGAAAACCCCCATAACATGGGGTAAAGAGGTGCTCTAGTACAAGAATGAGTTGGAATCGTTATACAGGCTTGCCTAAGGCCAACAGATAGCCCATATGAAACTAATTGAATATTAAACCGAGAATAAAGTTTAGGAGTCGTCCATATGAAAGTCCTCGTCCCTGTCAAGCGCGTGCTTGATTATAATGTAAAGGTTCGCGTGAAGTCTGACCAAACTGGTGTAGATTTGGCAAATGTGAAAATGTCCATGAACCCGTTTGATGAGATTTCTGTCGAGCAAGCTGTGCGTATGCAAGAAGCTGGTGACGCGACGGAAACGATTGTCGTCTCCATCGGCCCAGACAAAGCACAAGAAACAATCCGTACGGCGCTTGCTATGGGTATTGACCGTGGCATCCACGTCAAGACCGACGCAGAGGTCGAACCTCTCGCCGTCGCAAAAATCCTTAAGGCAATTGTCGAAGGTGAAAATCCTGATCTTGTCATTTTGGGCAAACAAGCCATTGATGATGATAGCAACCAGACGGGTCAAATGCTTGGCGCGCTTCTTGATTGGCCACAAGCAACATTCGCCAATACACTTACCAAAGACGGCGACAGCCTGACCGTTGGTCGTGAAGTTGACGGCGGCATTCAAACTGTGAAAGTTTCCCTGCCTGCGATTGTCACAACTGACCTTCGTTTGAACGAACCACGCTATGCGTCTCTGCCAAATATTATGAAAGCCAAGCGCAAGCCGATTGACGCCAAAACACCAGAAGATTTCGGTGTTGATATTACGCCGCGCCTGACAACCCTAAAAGTTGCTGAACCTGCAGGTCGTTCTGCGGGTGTGAAAGTCGCGGACGCAGCTGAACTTGTTGCGAAACTAAAAGACGCAGGAGTAATATAATGGCTATTCTCGTAATCGCAGAACATGACAATGAAAACCTCAAAGATTCTACACACAAAACCGTAACGGCGGCTTTGGCATTAGGTGGTGACGTTGATATTCTTGTGGCTGGTAAAGGCGTCAAAGACGTAAGTGCCCAAGCTGCAAAAATCGCGGGCATTCGTAAAGTATTGGCTTGTGACCATGTGTCACTTAAACGTCAACTTGCCGAAGCCATGCAAGAAGTCATCGTGCCCTTGATGGACGGCTATGACGCTATCCTCGCACCTGACACGACAACGGGCAAAAACTTTATGCCACGTATCGCGGCGAAACTTGACGTGATGCAAATCAGTTCGATCACTGGTGTGGAAAGCGCAGATACATTTATACGCCCGATTTATGCAGGGAATGCAATGGCAACTGTCAAATCTTCAGACGGCAAAAAAGTCATCACAGTACGCCCAACGGCATTCGCTGCGGCGGCTGAAGGCGGCTCTGCTTCTGTCGAAGTCATCGCTGATCCAAAAGGCCCACTGAAATCAGAATTTATCAGTGAAGAGCTTTCTAAATCTGATCGTCCAGAGTTGACGGCTGCCAAGATTGTTATCTCTGGTGGACGCGGCATGGGCAGTGGTGAAAACTTTGCCATCATTGAAAAAGTTGCCGATCAACTCGGCGCGGCTGTAGGTGCATCTCGCGCTGCGGTCGATGCGGGCTTTGTCCCCAATGATTACCAAGTTGGTCAAACGGGTAAAGTTGTTGCACCAGAGCTTTATATCGCTGTTGGTATTTCGGGCGCAATTCAGCATCTTGCTGGTATGAAAGATAGTAAAGTTATCGTCGCCATCAACAAAGACGAAGACGCCCCTATCTTCCAAATCGCAGACTTTGGTTGGGTCGCTGATCTATTTACCGCAGTGCCAGAACTCGAAGCAGAGCTTACCAAAGCAGGCTTCTAGCTACTTTTAATTGACGTTTATTAAAATGCATAACCCGTCCCTTGTGGGCGGGTTATTTTACTTTAAGTTTTAATTGCCATATTTTCGCTTTATTCATACCGACACTCTAACTTCGTATACGGAGGATGGAATATTGGATAAGCAAAACCCTAAAATAGTTTTAAAAACACCCGAAACAAAATGGTTGGGCTTAGGGGTAATCGCCGCATGTGTAATTCCTATGGCGATTGGCATATCGATGATCACTCCTTTTATAGAAGTGTATATATGGGATTGTCATGCACCTGGCCGCCCAGGGAAATGTTGGAGTCCCAATCATTATACACGTAATAACATATGGGCTGGTCCAACGGGTCTTACCTTTATCTTTGGAACAATGTTGACTGCCTATTTCAGTGCAGTACGTGTATCCAAAAAGAGCAAATTAGGCGTGCTCAAAAGTAAATGGAGTATTATAAAAATAGGGTTGAAGTGGGCAACTCTTGTTCATTTTATCGCCGCCATATTTTACTTTATCTATTTAGTTTATGAATATTCGTCGCCAAACACACCCATAATAGATGAGGACAATATAATGGTTTTGGGTATAGGCAGTTTTCTACATGGGATACTTTGGGTGATTGTTACTCTACCGCTGTCAATAACGTGTAGTTCTATATTCTATTATGTAGCGATGGAAAAAGAATAATCATCTTGATGTTATTCGTCGTCAATGAGTTTGATTGTATCTGCGTTGGCGACTTCGGGAAAGATTTTAGGCCAGACGAGGGCGGCGGTGATCGCGACACATCCTCCTAAAATTACCGCGCCAACTGGCCCTAAAAAACGTGCGGCTATACCTGATTCAAATTCTCCCAATTCGTTTGATGCGCCAATGAAAATAAAGTCCACCGAGGTCACGCGTCCACGCATGTTGTCTGGCGTAGAAAGCTGTATCAAGGATTGACGAATATACACCGAAATCATATCTGCCGCCCCAGTAATCGCCAGCGCAATGGTGGAGAGAATAAGCACTTTCGAAATTGCAAAACCGAGCATGCTAAGCCCATATATAAAAATAGAGATCAGGAGATAACGTCCGATATTTCGGGTCAGTGGTCGGGCGGCGAGAATGAAGGCCACGATAAACGCGCCAATAGCTGGCGCAGTCCGCATCAGCCCTAATTCCAATGCGCCGACATGGAGTACGTCTTTGGCAAATATAGGGAGAAGGGCGGTAACGCCGCCAAAGAACACAACCACTAAGTCGAGTGAAATTGCGCCGAGGACGACTTTATTACCTTTGATATATTTCAGACCTTCAATAATCATGGAAAGTCCATGCGCGCCAATAACTGGTTTATGCTTAGGCGTTGGCGCACTTAAAATAGCCATTGTACCAACCATGCCCATGCCTGCTGCAATCAGATACACATATTGTGCCCCGAAAATATACACCAATCCGCCAATCGCAGGCCCCCCAATCGCAGAGACTTGATAGCCCAAAGAATTCCACGCAATCGCGTCTTGAATCTCACGTCTAGGAACAAGGGTTGGATAGAGAGATGAACTGGCCGCAGGCGCAAAGGCATAAATAATACCCAACACAACTGCGACGCTAAACAATAATGTCAGCGCAGAATTGATAGGTAGGAAAACCGAGCCAATCAATGCAAATGCACACAAAAAACGCGCAATATTAGTGAGAATTAAAATCAATTTACGGTCAAAACGGTCTGCGGCCTGCCCTCCAATTAGCGAGAGAAGAAGCACAGGTAAAAATTGTGCAAGCCCGATAAAGCCAAGAAACAACGCAGACTGTTTCACTCCGTGATTGAGCCGCGCAAGCTCATAAACTTGCCACCCCATCGCCACCGCTTGCATTTGCCGCGCACCAGAATTTAGCTGTCGCATAACCCAATAATGTAAATAGGCTTTGTGGCGAAAAATTGCGAATGAGGGGATGAGTGTGGAACGGGTGGACATATATTGTGATTAGATTTAATCGCAAGCTTTAGCAATATGTTTTAACTAATACCCACTCGGCGAAAAATGCATGAAGTCTTTTTGTCGCCCCTGAATTTCACCGCCCCACTGTAAACCAATTTGTCTTAAACCCAGTACAATAGGAGAGTGTGCATGTAGACCGCCTTTGGCATATGGCCGCCAAGCACCACCTTTGCGGAGTCGGCATTGTGCACTGAACTGAAAACAATTCCCGTAAAGTCCATTATTCTCTGCATTAATATCAACCGCGATGCCAAAGGAATGATTGCTAAATTGGGTGCGGTTGCCGTCAACATCAATATCACCACGTGTTTGTCCAACACGGTATCCAATAATTGAATTGATAATCGCGCCCTGATCTAGTGCGCGGTTTAAAGACATTTCAATGTCATGCGCGAGACGTGTGCAGACGAAAACCGGTTTACCATTATCGAGCGCAATACGCGTTTGATCCTCGCGACATATAGAACACCCAGTTTTGGGATCAATTTCTGTATGCGCCAATTCGCTATAGGGTTTCGTGACTGCGTGATATTCAACACTTTTCTTCGCAGGGACATTCCATTTATAGGTATCGTAAGTACAGGTTTTGGGGGCCGTAAAACCTTCAATCGCAATGGTGGAGAGACAAAGGCATATACTGAAAAATACTATGCGCCTCATGTCTTAGGTTTTATGAGACCTTCTAGCCCGTCAATACTTTCAAAGTTACCGTCATAGCGGGATTGTTGCCAGTCTTTGACATCCTTGTTTTCAATATAGCGTTTTAATTGATCACGCTCGCCTTTGAATTCATAAAAAGGCACGCCCCATCCACAACTGTCTTGGATACGGGTAATGTTGATTTTGATAATAGAACGCGCATGCGTATGGCTAGGGAAAAGGGCGAGAAGCTCAGCGTAGTTTTCGTCATCAAAACTAATCGCTTCACCTTGACCATATAGCCGTAAAATATTTGCGCGACCTTCAAAGGCACAAAACATAATGGTGATACGGCCGTTGTCTTTGATATGGGCAAGTGTCTCAATCCCCGAACCACCAAGATCAAGATAGGCGACAGTGCGGGGATCTATAATAGAGAAACTGTCATAGCCCTTGGGCGACATATTCACATGGCCATCACTTAACATCGGCGCTGTCGCCACAAAAAACATTTTCTGCGCCTTGATAAAGGCTGTGAGTTTATCATCCAGTTTTTCGTGAATTTTACCCATTAAACATTCCTATTATTTTTTGTTATCTTCTGCGTTGTCTTCAGCAATTTTTTCACTGTCCTTACGAATGGGGCGTGTGACAGGACACACTTCTTGGGCAAAGCCAGTTAAGGTATTGGTGAGATTATCAGGTATGAGACTATAATGTACAAATTGCCCTTTTTTCTCGCGCCCGATTAAACCCGCATTTTCCAAAATACCGAGATGTTTGGAAAGGGCAGGTTTGGACATGTCAAAATAAGCCGCAATTTCTCCTGCGGTTAATGAGGTTGCGGAAAGATAGGCCAGAATTTTGCGTCTGGGTTGCGAGGACAAGGCTTGGAAAACTTTTTGCATAAAAATCTTATTTAACTAATTGACTAACTATCTAACTTATGATTTAAGCATTTAGCTTATTAGTTAAATAAGCACATATGAAACCAGTTTTCAAGGAGGAAATCATGCTGGAACTCACATATCTCATTTATATAACACTCAGCTTGGGCATCACAATTTGGGTCGGGCGAACACTTAATAAACATGGTCGCGTATTCTTAGTGCAAAACTTTGAAGGTGACGAAACATTAGCAAGCGCCATCAATCACCTTTTACTTGTCGGGTTTTACCTGATCAATATTGGCTTTATTTGTTACACATTGGAAAGCACAGGCCAAGCGCCGCAAAATTATGCACAAGCCATTGAATTTCTCAGCAAGAAAATCGGTTTTATGGTGATTGTTTTAGGGGCTATGCATTTCGCACTCATGTATATGTTGGTACGTTTTAAAATGCCTATCAAATCGCATATGCCTCAATCTGTGAAACCATAACGGCACTGTAATAGCGGAGTAAGGGTTACATTATTCCGCTAGAACGCCCTTTGCCTTGCCCGACGACATGGTCGCCGACGAATGGGTTGGAACGGCGCTCAGCACCGAATGTGCTCATATTACCGTGACCCGGGATGAAGCGCATATCATTACCAAGCGGCCAGAGGTTTTGAGTAATACTCTTGATGAGTTGTTGCGGATTGCTTTTGGGAAAATCTGTCCGCCCGACACTGCCTTCAAATATGACGTCCCCGACAAAGGCGATTTTCATATCTGTATTGTAAATGACAACATGGCCAGGCGTATGGCCGGGGCAATGGCTGACACCAAATTTCACGCCAGCAAGTTCTAGGGTCTCGCCGTCTTCAAGATATCGGTCGGGTTTACAATTACGCCCCATGCCCTTTTGACCATAATTCGCCCAGTCCTCACTAATGCGGTCCATCCAGAACTGGTCATCTTTATGAGGGCCAATGATAGGTACGCCGAGCGCGTCCTTAATATCTTCTGCACCACCAGCATGATCAAGATGCCCGTGGGTGAGCCAAATGGCTTCTAATGCAACGCCAAATTCTTCCAAGGCTTTTAACAGCTTGTCTGCTTCGCCGCCCGGATCAATCAGGACGCCTTTCATGGTTTTCGTATCCCACATCAAACTACAATTTTGTGCAAATGGCGTCACAGGGATAATGCGAATATCCAATGTGTTTTGCGCCGCATTTTGTTGATCAATATTGGGCATGAAATCGTCCTTATATATGTGAAGACTATGGAGCCTATTTTATCATGTCAGGTCAAGTATAATTGTGCGCTATTTGTGTTCAGTCCCCATTCAGACGCAGTGGGGTATATAAAGATAACTTAACCTATCGGATAAGTTATCTCTCTTTCTGACTTAGACCCGCCTTCGGTTTACCAAAGGCGGGTTTCTTTTTCGCATCAATGTAAAATGCGTATCATTCGTGACCGAATTGAAAACGAATGAAGTGTCACAAACCTGTGTGCAAAACATCACGAAACCATGATGAAAGATCATGAACTATGTTGGAAAAGCATGGCAGTAAAATAGAGTAACTTTTAAAGTTACCTCTTCAAACTGGGCGGTCTCTTGCACGAGTCCGTCCAACTTCTATTTGGTATACTAAACAAGCATGTCTTTGATTGTGGCCACAAGGTCTTCGCGTTTTGCAGTTTTTTGGGCAGGGCGGCTTTCGCGCCATTCTTTATTGTCTGTGATTGCCTTGGCCATTTCTGCCGCCTGGGCCGACTGCAGCATATGCTGTGCCATTGAGACCTGTTCCCCAAGATAGGATTCAGCACCACGACGCTCAAATATACTGGCGATGTAGTCAACGATATTCTCCGCATTAATCGCATTCTTGTCAAAGACAGTTGTCATCGCTAAGCGCTCCTTTTCAAAACGCCGAGAGTGCTGTACAGGCCGTCAAGATCGGCATAAGCCCCTTGT
>NVXK01000003.1 GCA_002733905.1 Robiginitomaculum sp.
CGACCTCGGTCATATCAATGGATTCAACATAAGAAAAATGGGGAATATTACGTTTTGATTCCGCCATGCGTTGGGCAATGACACGGCGCATGCCAATGACTTTAACCTCGGTAACCCCCGTCTTCTTTTGATAGATGCTAATACCGCCTTTTTCAAAAGCTTGCAAATCCTCATGTGTAATTTGGCCTGCCTTACCCGTTGGGGTAACAAGGGACAGATCAATATCTTGATCCATTGCAGATTTACGTACAGCAGGGGAGGCAAGCGGTTTCGCACCTGTTCTTGGTGTTGGCGCTGGTGCAGGTTTCGCAGCAGGTTTCGCAATAGGCGTCGGTTTAGGCGTCTCAATTTGTGGCGCAGTTTTAACCTCTTCCTTTTTAGGCGCAGGTTTAGGAGAAGGGACGTCACCATCTGTTTCAAAGACGACCAGATCACCACCAATGGCCATGATTTCGCCTTCCGCGCACCCAACGCTTATGACACGGCCTGTGACAGGGGCCGTCAGTTCAACTGTGGCTTTGTCGGTCATAGCGTCTGCGACAGGTGTATCTTCTTCGACCATCTCGCCGACCTTGATATACCAAGCCGTAATTTCTGCTTCGACGACGCCCTCGCCAATGTCGGGCATTTTGAAAATATATTCGGACATGACTAGCCCTCCATCATTTTAGTAATCGCTTTGGTCACACGGGCTTTGCCGGGGAAATATTCCCACTCAAGCGCATGTGGATAGGGGGTGTCCCAACCCGTCACACGCACAATCGGCGCTTCAAGCGCGTAAAAACAATGCTCCTGAATTTCTGCGATAAGTTCAGCGCCAAAGCCAGATGTACGTGTTGCCTCGTGTAAGACCATACACCGCCCTGTCTTTTTAACAGATTTTATAATACTGTCTAAATCAAGTGGCATGAGTGAACGTAGATCAAGAATATCGGCTTCAATACCTGCTGCTTTTGCCGCTGCTTCTGCGACCCAAACCATCGTACCATAACATATAATCGTCAGTGCCGATCCTTGCGTATGCAAACGTGCCTTTTCAAAATCGATTGTGTAATGGCCTTCTGGCACTTCACCAAGTTCGTGACCTGCCCAACTGACGGCGGGGATGTTGGGGTCGCCTTCAAACGGGCCATTATAAAGGCGTTTAGGTTCAAGGAAAAGAACGGGGTCATTGTCCTCAATCGCCTTGATCAACAAACCTTTCGCATCATATGGATTTGACGGAATAATCGTCTTGATACCTGCAATATGGGTAAACAAGGCTTCGGGGCTTTGAGAATGGGTTTGGCCACCGTGAATGCCGCCGCCCACAGGTGTACGTATCGTCAGAGGTGATGTAAATTCACCAGCAGAGCGGTAACGCATTCGCGCCGCCTCTGAACAAATTTGATCATAGCCGGGGTAAATATAATCTGCGAACTGAATTTCAATGCAAGGCCGTAGACCAAATGCTGCCATGCCAACCGCTGCGCCGACAATGCCGCCCTCGGCAATCGGCGTATCAAAGACGCGGTGCAAACCATGCTTTTCTTGCAGGCCAGCCGTGCATCTAAACACACCGCCAAAATAACCAACATCTTCACCAAAAATAAGCACGTCTGGATCTTGGGATAATTTCACATCTAACGCCGAGCGAATAGCTTCGATCATGTTCATTTGTGCCATGATTATACTCCCATCTCTTGACGTTGACGACGCAGATGAGTGGGTACGTCTTCGAATACTTCTTCAAACATGCTGGCGGGATTGATTTTTGATGGTGTTGCGAGTGTACCAAGGGCTTCCGCCTCTTTATAGCTTTCGCGCACTTCTATCGTCAGGGCTTTGTGGAGCTCCTCGTGACGCGTTTCGTCCCATTCCCCAAGCACGATCAGATGACCTTTAAGGCGTTCAATAGGATCGCCAAATGGCCAAGCATCAGGTTCACTCTTTGGTCTGTATTTCGTAGGGTCATCAGATGTGGAATGCCCTTCTTTGCGGTATGTGAAATGTTCAATCACGGTTGTACCGCCGCCGCGCCGCGCACGCTCTGCCGCCCATTTTGTAGCGGCATAGACAGCGAGGAAATCATTACCGTCAACGCGGATTGACGCAAGACCAAAGCCAAGGCCACGAAAGGCAAAAGATTTGCCTTGCCCTGCGGCAATACCTTGAAAACTTGAAATCGCCCACTGATTATTGACCACGTTCAAAATGACGGGTGCACGGTAAGTCGAGGCAAAATTTAGTGCGTAATGAAAATCCCCTTCGGCCGTGGCCCCTTCGCCAGTAAAAGCAACGGCAATTCCGTCTTCACCTTTATAAGCACAGGCCATGCCCCAGCCGACAGCTTGGATCATTTGTGTTCCCAAATTTCCAGAGATAGAGAAAAAGCCATGATCACGAACCGAATATAATACGGGAATAGAGCGGCCTTCCAACTTGTCACCCGCGTTCGAAAGACACTGGCACATTAATTCTTTTAACGGCCAGCCACGCGCCATTAAAATACCTTGTTGGCGGTAGGTGGGAAACACCATATCCGTTTTGTTGATTGCCATAGCAGACGCAACGGCAACCGCTTCTTCGCCTGCGCTTTTCATGTAAAATGACATTTTGCCTTGGCGTTGCATGGAGAACATCCGCGTATCAACACAACGGGTTAGCATCATATGGCGTAGACCTTCGCGCAATGTGTCTGCGTCCAGTTTTGGATTCCATTCCCCTGCAATTGTACCATCAAGCCTAAGCACACGCACAAGGCCTGTTGCTTGCGGTTCTGTGTCATAGGCATCAACCATCGGATCAGGCCGCCCCGGACTATGATCCGCAGGAATTCTTATATGTGAAAAATCGGGTGTATCGCCGGGACGAAAGGGCGGTTCGG
The DNA here is from genome assembly GCA_002733905.1 of Robiginitomaculum sp. Taxonomy (GTDB): domain Bacteria; phylum Pseudomonadota; class Alphaproteobacteria; order Caulobacterales; family Maricaulaceae; genus Robiginitomaculum_A. Next base: position 2,867 of record NVXK01000003.1, read on the forward strand.
GGACAAATAACTTGGAACGGTTTTGACCTGTTTTAGGTGTGGCCGTGTCGTTGGGAGAATTCATGGCAGTATCCAAATACTAGAATTGGGCTAAACGGTATGTTTATTGGAAGATATTACCTATTATAATGACGTTTATGTTTGCTAAATTTGCAAACAATCGTTATTTAATGGGAAATAATTCTTATATGATGCCGAATTGGGGGATATTTTGTCTATAAAAATTGATAATATTGATGCAAAAATACTATATGAAGTACAAAATGATGCGGCGCTCTCGGTCGCAGATATTGCAGAGCGCGTAGGCCTGTCTTCTTCGCCGTGTTGGCGACGGATTAAGCGTATGGAAGAGTTGGGGATCATTCAACAACGCGTCACCCGCTTGTCACGCAAACATTTAGGTCTCGATTTTGAAGTTTTTGTTGCGGTAAAGCTCGCACTTCCCAATAAAGAAAATATGGAAAAGTTTGAGCGTGCGATTATGACCATGCCAGAGGTCATTCAATGCGCCGTTGTGACGGGTGCTGTTGACTTTATGTTGCGTATTTTGACCAAAGACATGCATACATATGATGGTTTTTTGCGAGAGACTTTATTGTCGATATCTTTGGTGTCAGACATTCAATCCCGCATTGTCGTGCGCCAAACCAAAGATACAACTTCTTTACCGCTCAATTTGATTAGTTCCGCCGTTCCTGCACGCTAGCGTTAAGCCTGTTGCAACTATATCCTGCTAGCAAAGCTTTCGGAGTGATTGAAACGTGGGATGGCAAGGCTTTACTGTGGAAGAATACTTAAGCGAAATCAAGACGGTGAATATGCTAGGCCAAGCAGATATAAAGGCTTGGGCAGAATTTCGCACGCAAAACCCAGTGTTGTATAGCCCATATTTTCATTTTGATTACACTCGGATTTTGAGTGAATTATGTGATGATGTTTTTGTGTTATGTATCACCAAAAACAATATGCCGCTCGCCTTCCTACCATTTCAAGCAAAGAGAAATGCAAAGGGAAAAATAGGACATGCACGCCCAATCGGCGCACCTATGACCGATTATCACGGCTTTATTTGTCCTCCAGATATACAAATAGATGTGCACACATGTTTACGCCAAGCAGGGATCGGTATGTTCCGTTTCAGTGCATTAGTTGGGGCTGCACAATTGAACGATGTTTATATAAGAGAAACCAGCCCGTGTACGATGATGGATATTTCAGACGGCGCACAAAAATGGCGAGAGGGTCGTGAACCCGCCTATCGTCGTCATTTGAAAAGCCATAGACGGCGGGTGCGTAAATCTGAAGAAATTGGGGCGCGAAAGCTTGTTTTCAATTGCAAAGACCAAGATGTATTTGATCAGTTGATTGCGTGGAAACATCAACAATTCACAGATACAGGAAAATATGATGTTCTTGGCGCGGGCTGGCCACTCGCACTGCTTGAAGCTTTATGGGCGCGGAATTTAAATGAACCGCAAACGGGTACACTCTGCGCGCAAATGCACGCTCTGTATTTCGGGGATAAACTGGCCGCAGTTGATTTTGGAATCGTAGACGGTCAGGTTTTTCACAGTTGGATGGTCGGCTATGACAAGACCCTACAACACCTTGCCCCCGGCATTCAGTTGTTGGAAGAGATGATCGATAACGCACAGGCATTAGGCTATACACGTATTGATCTTGGTGAAGGCATAGACGGCTATAAACGCCATTATGCGAGCGAAGATATTCAGGTCTGTTCAGGACATCTTGCGGTGAGCGGTCTGCGTGCAGCCAGCAGTAAAACATATGCAAGTTTTGAAAAATTCGGCGAAGAGAAGCTCGGAAAACTCGGTGCTATTGCTGGAAAATTACGCCGCCGCTATACACAAATCAGTGCGTGTGAACCACGTATGAGCAGGCGCGCCAAAGCTATGCTCGAGGCCTTCAAAGGCGCGCCGAAATAAGTGTATTTAAAATGTGGACGACAATGTCAGTTTCACATTACGTGCAGGTAGCGGTACAATTTCTTTCAAAAATGATGTGTGCTGACGTGCATCTGCATTGGTAATATTATTCACCGCGAGACGCGCCGTGAAATGGTCTGATACCTTATAATTTAAAGATGCATTGAAAAGCGTATAGCTTTTCGTTACTAGTTCGTTTGGTGCAATGACGTCTTTCGCGGCCGCGTGTTCAACCTCAACCCGTCCCGTAATTTTATCGTGCTTTGCTTCTAACCCAAGCGAGATACCAAGAGGAGGAATGCGTGGCAGCATTGCTTTATCATCCTCACGGCTTTGGGCTTTGACATATTCTAATGATGCATTGCCAGAAATATCAAAACCGACAATATTGGCAATATAGGAACCAAGTTCTATCTCAAAACCTTGAAAGCGAGCGTCAATGGCAGAAAACTGGTAAATATCTAAACCATCTTTTTGCTGACCTGTAGATCTTTCAAAAATATAATCATCATAGAGAATATTAAACAAATTTACTTTCAAACTTTGATCTTGCGAGACATAACTGAACGCCGCCTCAACCCCGAAAGCCGTCTCGTTTCCTAATGTGGCATCTCCTACTTCGTATTGATGTGTCGCAAGGTGAGGGCCATTGGAATAAAGTTCCTCTGTTGATGGGGCGCGTAGGGTGCGGTAAATATTACCATTGATTTGTAGTGTGTCAGAAATGTCATATTTTAGCCCAGATGAAAGGCTAATGCCGTTAAAGTTTTTATCCGAATTCAACGTAAGATTAGTTTGGGTATTGTGTTCATAACGGATTGCCCCTTCGATTTTGACGTCTGAAATATCCCATTCATGAAAGCTGTAAACACTGTATAAATGAGAACGACTTGGGGGGACAAAAGCTTCTGCGCCTATGGCTGAAAAATCTCTTTGGCTCAGATGAATACCGTGGGCCGCTTTCCAGATGCCAGATGTATTTTGCACGACTTCGGCTCGTGTTTCCCAGCCTTTATTTTTAAATACTGTTCCTACAAGACCATCAGGTTCAAATTCTGTATGTGTGTAATCCGCAATACCGAGTGTCGCCGTGAGACTATCAAAAAGACGGGAATGTAAGAAGAACTGACTGTTCACATCAAACCGGATTTGTTCAAGCGCGATGGTGACGCCGCCTTCTTCATCTTCACCCTCACTTTCTTCTTCATGTTCATGTCCACCGGGAATGCCGTAATCAGCATTCTGTGCTTTCAAAGAAAATCCAATGAAATTTTCTACGCCAATATAAGAAAGCCCCGCCGCAAAACTGGTCGTTTCCGTTGCGGAGTTTTCCAGCATTCCTTCTGGACTTTCATGCTCGTCTTCATGTTCCCCTGAAAGTTCTTCCGCCGCTCGTAAGACTTCGCTTTCTGCAAACGCGGGAATGTTATAATCGTCGGTATTACGGTGAGAGGCTTCGAGGTGGAGAACAAGACCCGTATCAGATTTTTCAAACACGACATAATCGCTAGCCAATGCGAGCTCAAGACCATTATCAACACTCGTATAACTCAGGCGTCCTGCGCCTGATAGGGTTTGCGTGGGAATATGATCATGAATACGACCATCAATCACATTGATAATACCGCCAGAACCAGAACTGCCATAGCGTAACAAACCACTACCACGCACGATTTCTATACGTGAAGCAAGGGCAGGTTCGACGGCGCTCGCATGGTCGGGACTGGTTGCCGACGCGTCAATAGAGCCAATGCCGTTGCTGAGGATACGAATACGGTTTCCACCTTGCCCCCTAATGATCGGGCGGCTGGCACCGGGGCCAAAAAAGCTAGAAGAAATACCAGGCTCGGATTTAAGGGTTTCACCCAAAGAACCGTTAAGGCGATGGCGAAGTTCCTCGCCGCTAATCACACTCGTACCCGTTAAATTATCATTGGGACTGACGGACAAGGGGGAACCTGTGACAATGATTTCATCAAGTGGGACAGGTGTGGATTGGGCATAGCTAACAGGTGTGTGTGCAAGTGTGGCAATGCCAAACACTGTGCAGGCGCGTAAAGCGCAAGAATAAAATGTCATGTAAGATTTCCATATAAGACGTTCTGATGAGGACATCAGGATTTAGATTTAAAGAATAAAAATGGTCTTTATGGAAGGGGCGGTGCGCGTGCGTGCGTGCAGTTAAGGCTCGTAAAATTCTGATAGAGTTGCTGTCTAGGTTCATAATGAACGGTAGAAAAAGGAACCGTCAATATGGGGGGTATTGTGGGTGACGGTAATGCACCGTTATTTTCATCTATACCATTGTCTTCATCATCCCGGTCTTCATCATCATGGTCTTCATGATTGTGGAGTATGGAACAGGAAATACCGTCATGAGAATGTCGGCCAAAATCAAATTCAATACTATGTGCAAAGCCCGCACCTTGCAGGGCAAGGAAGAAGAATGCAAAAAATAATGCAGAGTATTTTTTCAAATTCAACAAAGTAACGCGCACCATAATGACCAATACAAATTTACTTGTATCAAGATGTTATAACGTAATCAATATAAAGTTAATAAAAAAGCCCGCGACACTCTGCGCGGGCTTTTCTGATGTAATGAGGTATATTTACCAGATTTTTACACGTTTTTCTGGGGCCAGATAAAGTGCGTCACCGGGCTGAATATCAAAAGCTTCATACCAAAGATCAAAGTTTCGCACGATACCGTTTGCGCGGTATTCGCTTGGGCTATGCGGGTCTGTCTTCACACGGGTACGTAGTTCTTCCTCACGGAATTTACGTTGCCAAATTTGAGCGTATGAAAGCAAGAAGCGTTGATCGCCAGTAAAACCGTCAATCACTTTATCCTCTTTGCCGCCTAGTGATTTTTTATACGCGGCGTAGGCCATTGTGATGCCCGTCATGTCACCAATATTTTCCCCCAAAGTCAGCTTGCCATTCACGTGCAGACCTTCAAGAGGTTCAAATTCGTTATACTGGGCAACAAGTGCGTCCGTACGCTCTTTAAAAGCTGCCGAGTCAGATTCAGTCCACCAATTACGCTGTTCGCCATTGCCATCTGATTTGGAACCTTGGTCATCAAAACCATGACCCATTTCATGACCAATCACCGCGCCGATACCGCCGTAATTAACCGCAGCGTCCGCCGCAGGATCAAAGAACGGTGCTTGTAAAATTGCCGCAGGGAATACAATTTCATTAAGGCCAGGGTTGTAATATGCATTCACAGTTTGCGGTGTCATACCCCATTCTTCACGGTCGATAGGTTTATGCAATTTCTCTATTTCTTCTTTCCACGCCCAAACATTCGCGGATTTAATTGTGGCAATAAGGTTGTTACGATCAATTTTGAGTTCTGAATAATCTATCCATTTTTTCGGATAGCCAATTTTTGGATAGAATTTTGCAAGCTTGTCTTGTGCTTCCACCTTGGTTTCAGGGCTCATCCATTCAAGGTTATTGATACCTTCTTCGAACGCGCCGCGTAGATTTTTAACCAGTTCGTCCATTTGGTCTTTGGCGTCTTGTTTGAAATGACGTTTGACATAAACCTGCCCGATCATCTCACCAAGTGTGCCGCTGACTTGGCTAACGGCGCGTTTCCAACGTTCGCGTTGTTGCTCTGTACCGCGTAGGGCTTTCCCGTAAAATGCGAAATTGGCTGTATCAAGGGTAGAGGGAAGGTATTTCGCATTGCCGCTAAGATAATGAATAGTCACATAGTCTTTTAACACACCTAAATCTGTGTCGCCAAATATCTTTGCAGAGCCTTGAAGCGCGTCATTCTCGCGAATAACAAAGGCTTCCTCAGTGCCAATTGCACTGGCGTCCGCAGCCGCTTGCCAATCAAAACCCGGGGCGTAAGCCACAAGCTCTACCATGGTCATTTTGTTATACGTCAAATCGCGATCCCGACGTTGAGTAGGTGTCCAATGGGTTTTCGCAATGGCACTTTCATACGCCATGACAGCTTTGGCACGTGCCTCAACATCATCGGCGCCAGAGGCACTGAGCATGGTTTTTAGAAATGTAAGATAGTCTGCGCGTAGTCCAACTGATTTCTCATCCGCGTCTAAATAATAACCGCGATTTGGCATGCCGAGGCCTGATTGTGTCATGTAAAAAATATTCTTTTCAACATTTTTGGAATCAACAGTAACCCAACCACCCATAATAGATTGTATACCCATAGCCGGATCACCCATCATACGCGCCATATCTGCGTGATCTTTCAAAGCCGCGATAGCGTCAAGATCAGCTTGTACAGGCTTGAGGCCATTTGCTTGAATTGCATCTGTGTCCATGAATGATGCATAGAGATCGCCAATTTTTTGCTCATTAGAACCCTTGGCAGATTTCATTTTGGCAGAATCTTCGATAATTGCGCGGACTTGTGCTTCGGAACGGTCAGCCAAAGCTGTGAATGAACCATAATTTGATTTATCCGCAGGAATTTCCGTTTCTTTCAACCATGTACCATTGACATAAAGAAAGAAATTATCACCAGGCTTTACCGACAAATCCATATACGCGGTTGCAATGCCAAAGCTGCCAAGCTCTGGTTTTTGTACGTCAACAACGGTGGATATCTCTGGTGTATTTGCGCCGTCTTTTGGTTGACATGCGCTTAAACCAGTTGCGATACCAAGCGCAAAAAGGCTCGGCACGATAAGGTGTTTAAGTTTCATTTGGGTTCTCCATTCCTCGTTTGTGTTGTTATTATTATAAGGGTGTATGTGGTTATGCTTTGCTGTTTTGAATGATTTCCTCAGCTTCATGGCCTTCTAAAATCACAGCAAGTTCCTCGTTGTATTGCGTACCTAATGGAGGTTGCTTCACACCCGTCCAAATGCTTTTAAACTTACGCTTGATATCAATCCCGATACCGTACATGGCCGGTACCATGATAAGGGTGAGGAAAAAGTCAAAGAGCACACCAAAGGCAAGCGCGACAACAAGAGGCTTAAGGAATTGCGCCTGAACAGATGTCTCCGAAAGCATGGGCATAATGCCTACAAATGTCGTCACCGAGGTGAGCAGTATCGGTCGAAAGCGCGATACACATGCATCCAGAACAGCTTGATACGCCCCAGTGCCTTTCGCACGTAAACGGTTAATGTAATCGATCAAGACCAAATTATCATTGACGGCCACCCCTGCAGCAGCAAAGAAACCAAAGATTGACATCATACCTAGCGGCACATCCATAACCATAGAACCAAAGACCATGCCAACGAAAGCGAAGGGAATGGCCACCATGATTAATAATGGTTGTGAATAAGATTTAAAGGCAATGGCCAGCAAGCCGTACATCATGAACATGACAATGGCAAAGAACAGCACAAGTTCGCTCTTAAATGTTTTTTCCATATCATCGTCATCAACGATCATACGTTCAACCTTTGGATGACGTAATTCCCATTGTGGAAAGAAGTCTTCATCCATTTCTTTTTTAATGTCCGCGATAGGTTCTGGCCCACCTTTAATCCGTGCACCAACACGCATAGTCCGTTTACGGTCACGTCTGTGAATGCGGCTTACACCGGGGGCAAAGCTAACCTCTGCGATGGAATATAAAGGAACTTCAATGCCGTCTGCACCTCGAATACGGAGTTGCTCTAGACTGTCGATAGATTTACGAGCGGCTTTTGGGTAGCGTAACATGACACGTACATCTTCGCCGTTACGCGGAAGACGTTGGACTTCACGACCATAAAAGGCTTCACGGACTTGCCGCGTCACATCTGCAAGTGAAATACCGTAATGCGCGGCACCAGGCTTAAGTGCAAACCGCATTTCTTGTGAAGAACTTTCAAGGCTGTCCCACGTGCGTGTGACATTGCCATATGTCTCCAAATGATTTTTCAAGTCTTTACTGGCACGCGCCAAAGCATCGGTATCATTGGAAGTAATGCCGTATGCGACACCGCGTCCACCACCTGAACTAAATCCGGAATCAGAACTGATTTGAACACGTGTTGCATCAGGAACAGGGCCTAAATACTCTTCAAGTTTTTCTGCAATTTTTTTGGACGATATATGTTTACGTGATTCTGCGGGGGCAAGACCCAAGAAAAACTGTACACGGGTATTGGCAGCAAACCCACCTGGCGCCGTAATTAATTCAAAATCGACACCAAAATCCTTTTGTGAATTCTCATTGATCTCCTGTACCGCGAGGCTCAATTTATCTTTGATTTGTTTGACACGGGTAAAACTTGTGCCTTCCGGAAAACGCACAGAGGCTTGGATCATGTCCCCTTCAGGATTGCTGAACATTTCAACCTTTGCGAGACCAGACTTAACAATGCCGCCTGATAGGAACATAAGGCCGATAAATATCGCCACAGTAATATAACGAAATTTAATAACTTGACTGACAAAGGGTCGAAAATAATTACGCGCAAAGGAAAGCAGGCCTTCGGAGAGAGAGCGCTGAAACCGCCCAAAACGCCCAAGTTCACTTACAGGCTTCATCGGTTTTAAATGCGCCAAATGAGCAGGAAGAATGAAGAAAGCTTCGATAAGAGAAAAGACCAGTGCAGCAATGACCACAAGGGTAATCTGGCGTGTCACCGCGACCATTGGTCCCGAGAGTAACATCCACGGCATAAAGGTCATAATCGTCGTCACCACCGCAAAAAAGACGGGTTTAATGACCATATTTGTACCTGAAATGGCCGCTTGTTCGCCCTCAATACCGTGTTCCACATGGAAGTGAATACTTTCCCCCACCACAATGGCATCATCGACCACGATCCCGATGACCAAGAGAATGGCGAATGTCGAGATCATGTTCAGGCTTACCCCAAGATAAGGCAAAACGGCGAGCGCGCCTGCAAATGAAACAAGAATGCCAATCGTCACCCAAATCGCAACGGCAGGACGAAGGAAAAGGACAAGAATGATAAGAACCAACAACATGCCTGTCAGAGCGTTGCGCCCGATAAGGCTCATCCGCGAGTCAAATACGGTGGAGCCATCAAACCACATAGAAAGTTCGACACCAGGTGGCAATTCTTTATTTTTTTGTTTGATATAGTCGCGAAAGCCTTTGCCCGCTTCTGTGACATTGATGCTATCAGGCGTTACAACTTGAAACATTGTCGCCGTTTGGCCTTTAAAGGTTGCCGAGAATTCAAAATCTTCGAAACGGTCAATAACGTTGGCAATGTCTTTGAGATAAATTTTACCACCATCAGGCGTTTGACGGATTATGATTTGCTCAAATTGATCTTTGGTATTCGCAAGATTGCGTGCTTTCATTTGGAAGTTACCGCTAGAGGTTTCCACTGTACCAGCCGACAAGTTCACAGAACTCCCGGAAATCGCAGCCGCCACCTCACGGAAAGTAAGGCCGTAGCGACGTAAAGCTTCTTCGGTAATTTCAATCGTCACTTCTTCTTCAAGCTTGCTTATATCGCTCGTCAATTGCCCACCTGGAATTTTTGCCATTTCGTCACGAATGTCATTTGTAAGACGTTGGAGCGTTAAGCGGTCCATGTCACCGTGCAAAGCCATATACATGTAATCGGCACGCTGTTCCCAGCGCTGTACGGTTGGGCGGTATGCATCAGGCGGAAAATTATTAATACCATCAATACGGTTTTTAACTTCATCAAGAAGCTTGTCATAATCGGCGCGCACTTTTGTACGAATATTGACGGCACCTCGACCTTCGCTCGCACGAGACTCGATATAGTCAATGCCGTCTAGCCCGGCAATTGCGTCTTCAATACGGGTGATGATTTGTTCTTCTACGTCACTAGGGGAGGCCCCTTGCCAGCCCATAGCAACCGTCATGCCGTTCACGGTTAATGTCGGAAAAAATTCGCGATCTAATTTATTAAACCCAACCGCGCCCATCAAAATAATAGCAATCATTAAAAGATTTGCGGCAACGCCATTTTTTGCCCACCAAGCGACCAGACCTTTCATTATTTAGATCCCCCTGCCGCATTCTTTTGTTTTTCTTTGTCTGCCAATTTTGCTTTTTTAGCATCTTCACGTTTTTTTTGTTTTTCAATTTTGTGTTTTTTGCGAAGCTCTTTTTTCGAAAATTTCACATCATCATCTTTTTTATCACCGTCTTCTTCATCTTCTTCTTTAGGTTCAACCAAAATAATTGTCGGATCATTTACATCCAAAGCTTTGAACTTAACATTGACTTGAGATTTTTCTAAAGGCGAGAGAATGATAAACTCACCCGCTTCGATGCCAGACAATATCACTGCACGTTGTGGATTTACATCAAGAACCTGTGTGGTGCGACTTTCCGCAATACCTTCTTCCGTGACCACATAAACAATGCTTTCCGGACGCAGACCATCACGCGGAATCACGATAACATCAGAAAGATTTTTACCTACAATATCGGCGCTGACAAACAGGCCCGGGGCGAGAGGATATCCACCTTCAGCGGCACCTTTGTCATATGGGTGGCGCACTTCTGCCATAGCAAAGAGCGAGCGTGTTTTTGTGTCATATGTCGCGGCAGTACGCATAATTCTGCCTTGCCATACCCGTTCTTTACCGCCGATAATTGCGCTTAGACGTACGTTTGGTGCGTCATCCCAAGATTTCGCGACATAGGCAATTGGTAAGTCTAGCCGTGAAAGATCAGCGTCATTAAGCGCCAAGCGCACTTCGGCAACATCACTCGAAAATATACGCCCTAAACCAGAGCCTGGATTTACATATTGCCCCAAGCCCGCAATTTTCTCACGAACACGTCCATTAAAAGGGGCTTTTACGGCAGTACGCGCCAATTGCAGTCTGGCAATTTCCAAATCTGCTTGCGCGGATTGTAGGTTGGCTTGCGCTTCGAGGAGTTGGGGTTTGCGAAGGGTCAAACCCGAGGCAAGGCCTTGCCCAAGATCTTCCCAGTCTTGGCGTGCAATTTCACTTTCAGCTTTTTCACGGGTTAGGAGTTGCTGCGCGCGCGCGACACCTGCGTCAGCGCGGATGATGGCGACTTGATAATTTGCATCATCAATACGGTAGAGAACGTCGCCTTTTGTAAATTTACCGCCTGTAAGAAATTTAGGGGAGACATAGGTAATCTTCCCCGCAACTTCGGGGACAAGATCAATTTCCGTTTGCGCTCTGCTTTCGCCTTGAACACGTACAGTAAGTCTGACTGTATCGAGTACAGCTGGCGTCGCCATAATTGCGCGAATAGAAGATTTCCGTTTTTTGATTTCTGGCTTTTCCTTAAGCGCCATCAAAGATTGACTAAGCCCAAAAAACAACACAATAATGATGAGACCAGAGATAAGTTGCACCCAAATTTTCGAGAGATGCTCTAACAGTCCCGTCGCCCTTTGTGTAGAGTCCTGCATTAGCTCTGGATTTAATTGTTTTGACATAACTGTTTCCTCAAACACTTATGAGCACGGCCTGTAAAAGCCGCGCCCCTTTCCTGTATTGTCTGGAACAAATGGCTTCGTCCCCTGCCGCATATTTTATGCATGCGGATATAATATATACAAGCCTACGCTTGTTACCCGTTTTCTATGGAAACGGGCTTAGCTTTGCAAGCTTTGGTAAGCTTACTTTAGGCTTTGCAAGTTTTTCTCTCGCCGTTTCTTGTCCGTGGACACCGCCGCCAAGCGCCAAATGCAATCTAACGCGGTTTGCTAGTCTTTCTTTACGTGCGCTAATAAGCTGCCCCTCGGTACTAATACGTCTGCCTTGTGCATCAAGCAATTGCAAAATGCTTGCCAAACCTTCGCTAAAGCGTTGTTCTAGGCGTTCTTCAGCTTTTTGTGCTTCGCGCAATGAAATTGTAAGGGCGTCTTCGCGCTCAGATAATAGGCCTTCGCCATCAAGCGCGTCTTCAACCTCGCGGTAAGCGTTAAGTGCGATATCTGCATAGGCTTCCGTCTGCTGACGAAGGAGTGCTTCATTACGCACTACATCTGCTTTCAATGCACCGCCTTGAAAAATGGGCGCAGTCAAACCTGCACCAATTGAGGCCGCGAGATTCTCAAGGCTAAACAAACGCGTTAAGGACCCAGCACCTGTTGATGGCCCACCACTAAGTGTGAGGCGTGGTAGCAGGTTCTTCTTGGCGATATCAACCCGTAGACCTGCCGCGTACATACGTCGTTCGGCGGCAAGTAAATCAGGACGACGGAGGAAAATGTCACGTGGTGCGCCTGCGCTCGAAAGCAGGGGTAATTGGGGGAGTTGGTCGCGTGTTTGCAGGGCGTCCTCGGGGTAGCGCCGCAATAATATTTCGAGTTGGCGTGTGGTCGACGACTGAATACGTTTGCGTGTTGCAAGACTAGCCCGCGCATTGGCAAGGGCAGAACGTGCAAGACGGTAATCAGATGATCCCGATACACCGCCGTCAAACCTGCGTTTTGTCAGACGCAATGCGCGCTCTTGTGTTTCTACATTACGGATTGCAAGATCCGTTTGTAATCGCGCTTCAATAAGATTAAACCATGTCTGTGTCGTGACGCCAGCAATGGCAAGACGTGTCCCCGCGTAATCGGCATTGGAAGCCTGCGCATCAAAATCGCCAGCATCTGCTTGGTTGCGTACACGCCCCCACATATCAACTTCCCAACTAGCTGTCGCACCGAGGCTAAAGCTAGACCCATCAGGCGAACGATTGCTTAAGCTTTCTGAGCGACTTGCGCTATTAGACGTACTTATGCTGGGATAAAGGCCTGCGCGTGACGATTTAGCATTGGCTTCGGCCGCCGCTAGTCGTGCTGCCGCTTGACGTACATCTGTATTCGCGTTCATTGCTTCTGTGACTAATGCGGTAAGCATGGTGTCGTTAAACTCAGAAATCCAGTCTGTAGACGGCAAGCGATCAGCACTTGGTGCAACCCAGCCCTGAATACCTGTTTCGGCATCTTGTGGCGCTTGCGGAATTTGTGTTGCTATCTCTGTTTTTGAAGAGGCTAATGCATTCATACCCAAGCTTGCACAACCAGAAAGGCTTAGCATGCTGACCGATAAGAGTAGGCTTGTAATCTGTATTCGCACTGTATGGCTCCTTTTCAGTTATACATACGCACTCCATAGTGAAAGTCAATCAATTATTATTGAAAAACGATAATAATTTGAAATAAAGCTTGAGTGTTACATTAGTGCTACACACCCATAAAAATAAAGCCCCGGAAAACCAGGGCTTTGAATGCTTTGTTCTATAGAGCGCTTATTTTAACGGAGTGCGCGGCGCTTAAGGGGCGCGTTAATGGCGCGCGCTGGCGCCGCGCCGCGGCGTCTTGCGGGTTGATAGGCTAGCTGTGAATGCGCCTTGCAATATGGATCGGTTTTATCAGTGCCGCGTCCACAAAAGCGAAAGTCAGAAGTCGCAGGATCACCGAGGGGCCATTTACACATATGGTCTGTGACCGTCAGGATTGTAGCAAACTCACCGCTTGGCAATTTCTTTGCTTCAATTGGCACAGGCGCAGGCGTTGCCGCAACGCGCCTAGGCATACGCGGCACGCTCGGCGTGATTGTGCGGGTTTTTGCTGTCGCAGGGCGAGTCGTACGTTTTGCGGCGGCGCGGTTCGTTTTCACGCGACCAGAAAGGCCAAGCCTGTGTACTTTGCCAATGACAGCATTTCTTGTCACACCGCCGAGTTGTTTGGCGATTTGGCTGGCACTTAAGCCATCTGCCCAGAGTTTTGAAAGTATTTCAACGCGATCTTCAGTCCAAGCCATTGTATTCCCCCTGAGTATTAATATCCGCATTTATATGCGTAATTTTAAAAGCCATTTTGACAACAAAAGGSCCTGARTTGAGTATAAAACACYATATATAGTGTTTGCTATTTGGTTTTTYGACAAATTGTGGTGTTTGTCTCAACATATCGTACCYRTTTTTAAGRCAGATACAAGATAGRCGCGTCATATATCCACAGATTTCTACATATRGTGGKGTRTTTTSTGRAAAATCTTAGAAACCTGTTAATAATTRTTGTTWGTTTTTWTACAGGCTTGGCCTCTTTACTTTCYCRTGATACAGCCAAGTATYCGTCTWGNGGGNCAATGTTGATTGCTCTGRCCAAACACGGCRMAAYGCCAAAAMTATAAATANATGAGGTGCGATATGCRCACGTTAGAAACRCGCACATTYGGTGCAGTAAATTGGTTRGGTCTTTGGACRCTCTATAARAAAGAGGTRCGCCGCTTYATGAAGGTCGGCCCTCAGACATTACTYGCCCCTGTCGTCTCYAACCTTCTTTATATGACMGTTTTCGTCTTTGCTTTCGCGCAAAAYCGTCCAGAAGGYGCMGATGATTTCATTCGTTTTTTRATTCCWGGTCTTATCATGTTRGGCATTATTAATAATGCCTCGGCCAATTCGTCCTCGTCTATTTTGACGGGTAAAGTTATGGGCAGTATTATAGATGTCCTCATGCCGCCTTTATCTGCGCTCGAACTTTGCCTTGCTTATATTGGCGGTGCGGTGACGCGTGGCATTATTGTTGCCATTATTACCACCTTCGCCCTTTCTATTTTCGCAGTTCTCGTACCCGTACATTTATGGGCCGTTTTGTTTTTTGGCATAAGCGCGGCCTTGGCCTTGTCTATGGTTGGTATTCTTGCTGGAATATGGGCAGAGCGTTTTGATCAACTTGCTGTGGTCAGTCAGTTCATTATACTCCCGATGAGTTTCCTCTCGGGGACATTTTATCATATCAATGAATTGCCGGGAATCTGGTATAAAATTTCGCTTGTAAACCCATTGTTTTATTTCATAGATGGTTTCCGTTATGGATTTTCGGGGGTTGCGGAAAGCGATATACTGACGGGCGTGATTTTCACAACAATGTTAAATGCTGTTTTGTTTATCATTTGTCTTAAAGTTTTAAAATCAGGTTGGCGCTTAAAAGCGTAAATGTAATTCATAACTATTCATAAAGGAGCACGCTAATGCCTACGAATGATCATATTTATAATTGTTATGCCCCACCGCCACAAGAATTTGTTCGCGGTGAGGGTGCGTATCTCTACACCGAATCTGGTGAAAAATATCTCGACTTTATTGCGGGTATTGCTGTGAACTGTCTTGGTCATGGCAACCCGACTGTCTTGGGGGCGTTAAAAGATCAGGCGGATAAAGTGTGGCACGTATCAGGCATGTTTCGTGTGCCTGGTGCGATTGCACTGGCCGAGAAATATTGCGCGGCTACATTTGCAGACAAAGTGTTCTTTACAAACTCTGGCGCAGAAGCCGTAGAGTGCGCTATTAAAACCGCACGTCGTTGTCAATTCGTAGAAGGCCACCCAGAGCGCTTTGAAATCCTGACAAGCAAAGGCGCATTTCATGGGCGTACAATTGCGACAGTCAATGCAGGTGGTAACCCGAAATATATGGAAGGCTTTGGCCCTGAAATGCCAGGGTTCACAAATCTCCCATTTGGTGACATGGACGCGATTAAAGAGGCAATCAACGAAACCACAGCCGCTATTCTTATTGAACCTGTTCAGGGTGAAGGCGGTGTACGCACACTCGACATCCAATTTCTCAAAGATTTGCGTACCTTATGTGATGAGCATGGCTTGCTATTGATCTATGATGAAGTGCAGTGCGGCGCAGGACGTACGGGTAAATTATTTGCCCATCAATGGGCTGACGGCGAAGCTGATCCTGATATTATGGCTGTTGCCAAAGGCATGGGCGGTGGTTTTCCGCTAGGCGCATGTCTTTCGACTGAGCGCGCTGCCGCAGGCATGGTGCCAGGAACTCATGGTTCCACATATGGCGGCAACCCGCTCGCCGCCGCTGTGGGCAATGCTGTTTTTGACGAGTTGACCAAACCAGAGTTGATGGAAAATGTTGTGAAAATCAGCAATTATATGACCCAACAATTCGAAGCCTTAAAAGACGCCCATCCTGATGTTGTTCTTGATGTGCGCGGCAAAGGTTTGATGTGCGGCTTGAAACTTAAGAAAAAAGCATTAGATGTACGCAATCTTGCTCGTGAGCATAAACTCCTCGTTGGCAATGCTGGTGATAATGTGTTGCGTATGGTGCCTCCACTTATCATAAGCGAAGAACATGTACGTGAAGCCATCGCCATTTTGGACGAGGTTTTCACCAAAGCGAAAGATATGGATGACTTCGAAGCCTAAACATTTTCTCTCACTGGCGGATATTCCCGCCAGTGAACTTCGTGCCATTTTAGACGAAGCCCATGCCCGTAAAGCTGCACGCCAAACCGCGGGTAAGGCTTGGACAAAAGGGCGCGTGGACGCCGACGCGCCATTGTCGGGGCAAACGGTTGCGCTTTTGTTTGAAAAAAGCTCGACCCGTACCCGTTTCTCATTTGATATGGGCATGCGCCAACTTGGCGGTACAAGCATCACCGCGACCTCCGCAGATATGCAATTAGGGCGCGGTGAAACAATTGAAGATACAGCCAAAGTCCTGTCGCGTTTTGTCGACGGAATTATGTTACGTGCAAATTCTCACGAGACTTTGACGGCACTTGCACACAATGCAGATATTCCCGTTATTAACGGCCTTACGGATTATAACCATCCTTGCCAAATCATGGCCGATTTACAAACTCTCGAAGAACAGGGGCGCACCCTTAAAGACATGTCGCTGACATGGGTCGGTGACGGCAATAATGTTGCCATGAGTTTTGTAAATGCGGCGGCGAAATTTGGCTATCGTCTCGTATTGTCTTGCCCAGAGGGATATCAAGTGCGTGGCCAAGATGTCGAACGGGCGAGAGCCAATGGTGCGCGCATCGAAATCATACAAGACCCTGTGAAAGCCTGTGCCGCTACCGATGTTGTCATAGCAGATACATGGGTGTCTATGGGGGACGCTGACGCGGATCAACGTATGAAAGATTTAGCCGACTGGCAAGCCGATGACCGCTTGATGAAGGCCGCGCAAGACGATGCGTTATTCTTGCATTGTCTACCTGCACATCGCGGCGAAGAAGTTTCTGCCTCTGTCATTGACGGGCCGCAATCGGTTGTCTTTGACGAAGCTGAAAACAGACTTCACGCGCAAAAAGCAATTTTAACATATTGTCTTAACGCTTAAATACTCAACGCTTAAATACTCACTGTTTAAAAAAGAGCCCTGACATGAAAGATAATTACACAGCCGCAGTGCGTATTGGTGGTTTGAAAAATGATGACGGCGTTGTACGTGGTCGGATTATTCGCCTCGGCGACGCGCTGGATCAAGCAATAACACATGGAAATTACCCGCCAACCGTTTCCCGTGTTCTCGGTGAAGCCGTGTTGATCAGTGCTCTTATCGCCAATTCCTTGAAATTCGAAGGTCGTTTATTTGTGCAAGCACATGGCACGAATGAAGGCGCGATTTCCATGCTGATTGCCGAATGTACAACAGACGGCGATGTGCGGTGTTATGCGCGTTTTGATCAGCCCTCGCTTGACCGTATTCTCGCCGAAGATCCAAATCCAAATACGACAACACTTATGGGCGGCGGTACATTTGCCATGACGATTGACCAAGGTAAAAATATGGACCGTTATCAAGGTTTGTCCGCGATTGAAGGTGATAGCCTTGGCGATTGCGCCGAACATTATTTCGCCCAAAGCGAACAAATCCCGACGCGGGTAAAACTTTCTGTTGGTCAAGTACAGACCGGAAAACAGGCGAGTTGGCGTGGCGGCGGTATTATGGTGCAACGTGTTGCAGGTGATGCGGCGCGTGGTGATTCAGAAGAAAGTTGGGATATTGCCAAAGCCGTTATGAAAACCCTAAGTGACGTAGAATTACTAGACCCCGACCTAGAGGCTGACACACTTCTTTACCGTTTGTTTCATGAACAAGGCGTCAGCCGTATGGAGGAAAAACCCGTACAGGCGAAATGTTCATGCTCGCGTGAACGTCTTCATACAACTTTACAAAACTTTGATGACGCGGCAATTGCGGACATGATGCAGGACGGTAAAATTACTGCAAATTGTGAATATTGCGGCACAAATTATGTGTTCACCGCGCAAGATGTAAAATCAGTATAGGCGTTTTTTATGCACGCCAAAACGACGGCGTTAAAAGAACCAATGCTGTCACGATTTCCAGACGTCCGATTAACATGCCAGTCATTAATACCCATTTCGCTGTGTCGGGTAGAGATTGATATGTACCTGCGGGGCCGATAATATCACCAAGTCCTGGCCCGACATTGGCAATAGAACTGGCCGCGCCAGACCAAGCCGTAATCGGATCTAGCCCAAGCATAGAGAGTAAAATCGCGCTGACCGCAAAACAGGTAAAAAACAAAAAGAAAAACCCCATCACCGAATAGACAACGGAATTTGGTAAAGGTTTACCGCCATACCGCATTGGCGAAACGGCATGTTGTCGGGGCATTTTAAAAATATAGGCACGCATGGCTTCGAACGCGACTTGAAAGCGGAAAATTTTGATCGAACAGGCTGTAGACCCCGCGCAACCACCAATAAACATAAAGGTGAAAAACGCGGCGACAGCAAATGGCCCCCACGCATTATAGTCAGAGGTCGCAAACCCTGTGCCTGTTACGATAGAGACAACATTAAACGCAGAGAGTCGTAAAGCACGACTGCCCGTCATTTCGCTATGTTGCCACAGATAAAATGTGATGACAGCGATAAGAATCGTAATGACAAACAAAAAACCACGCACTTGTGGATCAGAAAAAGCTTGTTTAAAATTTCGTTGACCCGCGAGTAAATACACACCAAATGGCAAAGCCCCTGCGAGCATAAAGGCAATCGCTACCAAATCTGCACCATCGTCCATAAAGCCGCCGAGTGACGCATCTGACGTCGAATATCCACCAGTCGCAAGCGTGGTCATGGCATGTGCGATACTGTCAAACGCCCCCATGCCCGCATAGGCATATCCTATGGCGCATAAAATCGTAAGAATGAGGTAGATAACACTAATGGCGGCGGCGAGGCTTGCGGCTTTGGGCAGGATTTTCTCACCCATATCAGAGCTCTCCATGCGAAAAAGTTGCATACCCCCAATTTTCAGCATGGGTAAAATCGCCATTGCGGTCACGATAATGCCGATGCCGCCAATCCATTGCAAAATCGCGCGCCAAAGCAATATGCCCTTTGGCGCGTCATCAAGCCCGGTCATGACGGTAGAGCCTGTCGTGGTAATTCCCGATACGGCTTCGAATAAAGAATCTGTGAAACTTAGACCAATCGGCGCGACGAATAAAGGCAGTGCAGCAAAGCCAGCCAGTGATACCCAAGAAATCGTGGTTAGTAAAAATGCGCCACGCGCCCGTAAATGTGCCTTAGGGGCGTAATTGGTCAAGGCCATAATCGTACCAACCAATGTGGTGACAAATCCCGACATGCCAAAAGCTTGCCAACTGGAATCCCCATACGCTCTATCTACGAGCATGGGTATAAACATGATGACCCCAAGGGCGGCAATCATCAATCCCACAACAAATAAAACCGGTCGTAAATCTGGCATAAACTAGGCTTTACGCAAAACGCAAAAAAATGCAATGCTGAAATTGTTGAAGCTATGTAGAAACTTCTTATATCAAAGAAGACAGTATGTTCGGGGGAATTTAAGAAATGAGCGCTGCACCGCAATAAAAGCTATCTTTCCCTCGTTTTTTTAGCTTGCGAGGAAAGCCATTTTTTCCATATAAAATCGTACCGTCTGTATCAGAAATTATGAAGGAGGTACGTGTTTCAAACCTTTTGGTTTTCACAGACCTGCCATCTTTTGTAATTTTTTCATAAGCCCATTTCTTCACTGCTTTTACGGAGTTAATGCGTAGATAGTTTTCAGTACAATATTGTGCATATATATTTGTCGTTGTTCCATCTTCTTTGATATCGTAAACCATACAGCAATAACCAGATTGGTATGCCCAAAAAGGCATTTTAGCAGGTTGTCTGTTTTTCGGAATTTGGGTGTGTGGCTCCGAGCCTGGGTGTGAAAAAACTATTGTGGAAATACTACAAAGTATACTGGTCAGCGCGACAACCATATATGGTTTGAATTTTTGCATATTTTCCCTCACAACTAGCTAGATACAGACATTACACCTTCTGCGGGTTATTGCAATGTGACTATACTCACACCTCCCAATAGGGCGTGCCTTTATATTGTTCTACGAGGAAGTCGACAAAGGTGCGGACACGGGTTGAGAGGTGGCGGGTGTGGGGGTAAATTGCGTAGGCATTAATGGAGGCAAAATGATAGTCGCTCAAGAGTTCTACAAGTTTTCCATTGGCTAAATTTTGGTAAACAATAAAGCGTGGTAAAAAGCATATGCCTTGGTTAGCAATCGCGGCGTCGCGAAGAAAATCACCACTGGTTGAACGCAAACGGTGTTTCATATCAACCTGCCCTGTTTTGCCATCGGGGCCAGTATACGACCAGCCTCCTTTTATTTTATTGCCGTAACGTAGTTCTAAATGTGTTTGTAAATCCTCAGGCGTTTGGGGGGTGCCGTGGGCGCGGAGATAATCGGAGCTGGCGCAAATAACAGCGCTGATCGGGGCGATTTTACGGGCAATCATACTGGAGTCTGGCAAGCTGCCTATGCGAATGGCAAGGTCCATGCCCTCAGCAATCAAATCAACTCTACGGTCATTGAAATCAATATCAAATTCGATGTCAGGATGTAATTCCATAAAATCCAATATGGCCGCGCCAAGATGGGTGACACCAAAGGACAAAGGCACAGCCATGCGAATAATACCTGCAATATTGGTCTGGTCTTGACGGACGCAGTTTTCTGTCTCGGCCCAATCCGCGAGCAATCGCACTGCACGCTGATAAAAAGCATTCCCCGTATCCGTCAGGGTAAGCTTGCGTGTTGTGCGTATCATTAATTGTGCGCCGAGCCGCGTTTCTAGCTCTTTCAGACGCCGACTAACGGCAGATTTCGCAATATGGAGTTGATGGGCAGCCGCAGTGATCGAACTTGCCTCGACCACGCGTACAAAAGTTTCTAATTCTTCATAACGGTTCATTTGTTCTCTATATCAGAACAATGTTTTGAAAAATAGGCCTCTAATTCTTTTTATGTATCCAATCTATATATGAACGACAGAAATAGGAGATCATAATGAACACAATAAATAATATATTACGCATTGATGCGAGCGCTCGTAAAACAGATTCAATCACACGCAGTTTAGCGGATGAAGCCATCAACCATTTCGCAGAATTAGGCGCCGTAAATATCGTCACACGTGACGTCGCGCAAGGCTTGCCTTTTGTTGACGAGGAATGGATCGGTGCCAATTTTACACCCGATGATGCGCGTACAGATGCACAAAGGGCAAAGCTTTCTCTGTCTAACCAGCTCGTTGATGAACTGGTGGCAGCGGATACTATTATTATCGCAACCCCGATTTATAATTTTAGTGTACCCGCAAGTTTAAAGGCGTGGGTTGATATGGTTGCACGGGTGCACCGTACATTCCATTACACAGATCAAGGCCCAGTTGGCTTGCTTGAAAACAAATGTGTGATTGTTTTTGTCGCGTCTGGTGGAACAAATGTCGGTAGTGCTATTGATTTTGCCACACCGTATTTGAAATTTGTGCTTGGCTTTATGGGCATAACAAATGTGCAAATCATAGCCGCCGATGCCATGAGTTCCGACGCAGAGCAAAAACGAAAATCAGCATCAGAAGCCATCAAAGCTTTACAAAATTAATAAACCCAAATTGAAAAAAACCAATCCGAACAAGAGGAGACTAACATGACAAAAATACACGACAGACACGCACGCGGACGCGTACAAAACGGATGGCTTGACGGCTATCACACTTTTTCATTCGGAAGTTTCCATGACCCAGCACGTATGGGGTTTCGGGCTTTGCGGGTTATCAATGAAGACCGCGTCATACCGGGGATGGGCTTCGCAACACATCCCCACAGAGACATGGAAATTATCACCTACGTTATGTCTGGCGAAGTTGCCCATAGAGATAGTCTTGGCAATGGGTCTAGTATTTTCCCTGGTGAAATCCAACGCATGAGCGCGGGGACAGGTATCCGACATTCGGAGAAAAATCCGTCTCATAGTGAAGGCGTGCATCTTTTGCAAATCTGGATCGAACCCGATGCCATAGGTCATAAACCCTCCTATGAACAAACCAAAATCCGTTTGGACGCGGCGAAAGAAGACTTCACACTCATTGCGGGGCCAGAAGGTGGCAAAGGTGCGGTCACGATTCATCAAGATGCCAAGCTCTCGCTCTACACCCCTCACGAAGGGGACCGCAAAACCCTTCCGATTGCAACGGGACGGTATGGTTTCCTGCAAATCATCAAGGGCCAAATCAGCATTAATGGGCAGGACATGCACGCTGGTGATGGTTTGGAATTTGAAGGTCGTGACGCTATGGAACTTGTGGCGAAAACTGACGCCGAGATGATATTATTTGACCTTGCTTAGCTCTTATTCCGCCCATTCAGAATGACTTTGCGAAAATTACTTTCGCAAAATTACTTTTCCAAAAGCGCCAGAATGGGCGGAATAAACAATCATAGAGCATTGGTTACACTTTTTCGTTTTATGTTGATAAAAATATATATGCCTTAGTTTGCAATTGAATTTGTTCGTTGTTTGTTCTACTTAAGGCAATGCGTAAACCAACGGACATACAAACACTTTATATCGACTTTGATAGTTTTTTTGCGTCAGTCGAACAGCAATTAGTRCCWGCYTATCGYAAYCGYCCCATGGGGGTTTTGCCGCTTGATAGTCCGTATTCGGGTTTTATCGCYGTTAGCCGCGARGCAAAAGCTCTGGGGATTAAACGCGGYGCRCGTCTWATYGATATACGTAAAATCTAYCCMGAYTTTCCTGCGCCYGTSGCACGYCATGACGAATATATTCGTATGCACCACAAAATACTGAAATGCGTAGGCAAGACATTGCCCATTCAYAAAACATGGTCAATCGACGAAGTMGAATGCCGTYTMATGGGGKGMGAGCGCAAAGACTGGCTGCGGATYGCGGTGGAAATTCGTGAYAATCTTGCACGCGAAATTGGTGCYTATGTCACCCCGTCTATCGGSTTTGGYGCYAAYCAGGTTTTGGCAAAAATCGCGGCGGAAATGAATAAACCAAACGGTTTGGTGTGCTTACACCCTGCCGATTTACCCCACCGACTTTATGAAATTGAACTCAGCGATATTCCGGGAATTGGACGCGGTATGAAATTGCGCCTCGCCAACGCAAATATCGTATCTGTACGGCAACTTATGGCCATGAGCGCAAAGCAAATGCGTAGCCTCTGGCGCAGTGTTGAGGGGGAGCGCCTTTGGGCTGGCTTACATGGTTATGAAGTCGAGAAACTTGAAACGGTGCGCGGCATGTTTGGGCATGGCCGTATTCTGTCTCCTGATTGGCGCAATGTAAAAGGTGTCCGCAATTGTGCGCGCATGTTGTTGGTCAAGGCTGCGCGCCGATTGAGACGTGAAGATTTTGCGGCAGGGCAGTTAAGTCTTTCTGTCACGTTTAAGGGCAGGGCCATACATGGTGTCGCGCAAAAAACACACCGCAGCGTACGGCAAAGCTTTAGTGTTCCCGCCATTGCCGATCAAACATTTCTCAACGCGCTTGAGAATCTGTTGAAAACGGTTTGGCAAGATGCGCCCGATATGGCTCCGTTTCAGGTCTCTGTAAACCTCTTTGCCATTACCCCTGTTTACGAAAGATCCGAAGATTTGCTTGAAACACATCATGCCCGTCATCAGCGCAAAAAATGGGAGGACATAACACTATTGCTCGACGGTCTAAACAGACATTACGCCAAAACCATGATCAGTCTGGGCACGCATATAGAACCACCGGGTGGTTATACGGGCGCGAAAATCGCCTTTGGGCGCATTCCGGATATGGAAGATTTTATCTAGTTGAGGATGCGCGCTTCAAACGGGCTATCAAGAGAAAATGCAGGAATCTCAACATCATAACATTCGCCGTCGAGGGTTTTCATACCATAGGTACCTAGCATGACACCAGATGGTGCAGAAAGCGGTGCGCCAGATGTATAGGTAAATGTTTCACCAGGTTTCACAGTTGGCATTTCGCCAACAACACCTTCGCCGCTCACTTGTTGAACCTGACCATCACGGTCAGCGATTTGCCAACAGCGTTTTACGACTTGAATATCAAATTCGCCTTGGTTCTCGATTTCGACAGTATAGGCCCAGATATAACGGTCATCTGCGGGTGAAGATTGCTCAGTAAGAAATTCAGGTTCTACGCGTACAACAATGTCACGTGTTTTTCGCTCGTACATAATCCACCCTTTTATTTCACGCATATTATAATATGTCGTCCCAATATTGAGGCTAACTTAGAGGAGGTAAAAAAAGGCGCAAGCAAATAAACCAGTTGCGCGAGCGTATTAACTGTAATTCATGTGAGTAGAAGGGGAAAACTATGACTTTGAACATCTTTAACCCTCTGTTAGAAGCAAAGACTAGAATCATAAGAAGAAAGTATTGAGCAATTATGGGGATTTTACCCAAACAAGATATTGACGCCTTAATCGAAAGCGACGCCCTGAGCGCACGCACCCCGATAGAAGCGACGCAAGTTCAGCCCGCTTCATTGGATCTACGTCTGGGCGATGTGGCTTACCGTTTGCGGGCCAGTTTTTTGCCAGGGCGAGAACGTAGTATTTCGCAATGCCTTGATGATCAATTGGTGATGCATAAAATTGATTTAAGCGGCGGCGCAGTTTTAGAAACAGGATGTGTCTATCTTGTACCATTGCAAGAAGTGCTAAATTTACCAGATGATTTATCTGCCAGTGCAAACCCGAAAAGCTCGACAGGGCGGCTAGACGTGTTCACGCGTGTCATCGCCGATAATGCACAACAATTCGAAGCGATTCCTGCAGGATATAGCGGCCCGCTTTATGTTGAGATCGCACCGCGTACATTCTCAGTCCTCGCACGCCCAGGTGATAAGCTCGTGCAAATTCGTTTTCGTCGTGGGGACGTGCAGGTGCTAAATACACAAACGGTCAGCATTGATCTTAAGGGCATAGATGATGACGGCATTATTGGCTGGCGCGCGCGCCGACATAGCGGCCTTGTTGATCTGTCAAATATTGGCGGCCATAATGCATTAGAGTATTGGGAACCACTTACTGCGCCTAAGGGTATTCTTATTCTTGATCCTGACGAGTTTTATATTTTGGCGTCGAAAGAATCTGTGCAAATTCCAAATGACCAAGCCGCAGAAATGGCACCTATCGCACCTGAAATAGGTGAGTTCCGTGCCCATTATGCAGGGTTTTTTGACCCGGGTTTCGGACTTTCAGAGGCTGGTGGTTCTGGCTCTCGCGCTGTCCTCGAAGTACGTGGTCGGGACGTGCCCTTCATGCTGCGTCATGGTCAAGCTGTCGCGAAATTAGAGTTTGAACCCATGACCGCTCTCCCTGAAAACCTCTACGGCCAAAACGGCTCCCACTACCAAGCCCAAGGCCTAAGACTGTCAAAGCATTTTAAGTTACGTAAATAGTATTTGCCAGTTCAGGTGTTGTTTCCTATGTGTAGGTAACAAGTGGAATCGGGAGAAAATATGATGAACTGTATTCGTGTGCTAGTGGTTGTCATTACGTGTTTTTGGAGCGTGGGCGTAAGCGCAAAGCCAGTTCCTGCGGAATTTTATTCACGAATGCCAGCTATTTATGATGCGGCGATTTCCCCAAACGGTAAATATTTAGCGACAGTTATTGATTCAAAAGGGAAATATATTGTCCGTGTTTTTAATCTAGCTGATGAAACAGATAAAACGGTAAGAGTAGTTTCTTATGGTAAAAACGTAAAAGTTGGGTGGATTAAATGGGCGAATAATAAAACACTCTTGATTAATACACGTCAAAGTGAACAAGCGAGTGGGGTAATATTCGCGACTAGCTATCTTTATACTGCCGATGTTGACTTAAAAAATGTACGTATACTTTTGGATCCGAAACTCAAGGCACAAAAGACAGGCAGCCGTATAGTTGGTCATGTTGGGGCGAGGCAGTTTAACGCTACGGTGGTGGATTTTTTACCTGATGAGCCTGATCACATTCTCATGAAATTTAGTAAAACGACTAATTTTGGTGGTGGCGTTCATAAGGTGAATGTCAACACCCGTCAGAGTAAAGAGATTAAAAGTGGTTCAACGAGTATTCAAACATGGACTGTTGATCTCAACCACGAAGTCCGCCTTGGCGAAGGACGACGCGAAAAAGGTGGCGAATACCGTATGACCATACGCGATGCTACTGGTAGTAAGGAATGGCGTGACGTATCGGAGTATCCAGGCATTACGGCTAAAACAACAGTATATGGATTTACCGAAAACCCGAATGAGATGATTATTGGCGCTCGCAATGGAAAAAATACACGCGGGATCTACGTCTATGATCTCGTAAAAAAACAACGGACCCGCAAATTGTTGCATCATGATAAATATGACGCGTCTGGAATTATTAAGAGTGCAGATGGTCGTAAAATTGTTGGTGCCACATATATAGCCGATACGACGGTTCGGGTTATATTTGACCCAAATTTTAAAATGATGATGGATGGGTTGCAGGCATCGCGTAAAGGGTTTGATGCTAGAGTTATTGATATAACACCTGATAGTAAAAAAATATTGTTTAAATCGGGTAGCCCAAGTAATCCGAATATTTTGACCTTGTATGATACGCAAACGAAAACATCACAAGATTTACAATATGATTATCCCGAAATAGGTAACTCTCAACAAGGAGATGTCACGAAAATAAAATATGCTGCACGGGATGGCTATAAAATCACTGGGTATTTGACAACACCTCCAAAAATTGCCGCTGGAATGCCATTCAAAAAATTACCATTTATCATCATGCCTCATGGAGGGCCTAATGCACGTGATACGAAAACTTTTGATGCCATGGCGCAGTTTATGGCGTCGAGAGGGTATTTAGTGCTACAAATGAATTTCAGGGGGTCAACAGGGTTAGGTGTAGCGCATGAAAACGCAGGGCGTAAGAACTGGGTGATTATGCAAGAAGATGTCGAAGATGCAACACGCTGGCTCATAAAAAAAGGGTATGCTGATCCTAACCGTGTTTGTATTGTTGGATGGTCATATGGTGGCTATGCTGCTTTAATGGGGTCGCTTAAAAACCCAGAACTTTATCAATGTGCAATCAGTATCGCCGGGGTCACGGATTTAAAAGATATGATCCGTGATATGAAAAAATATAGATTTGGTAAGTTTTCTGCCAAGGATTTTATCCTAAGAGGCTTTGAAGACAAAGATGATATCCGTGAAAATTCACCTGTGAAACGTGCTAAAGAATTGACTGTTCCCTTATTGTTAGTTCATGGAAAAAAAGATGTTATAGTTCATTATGATCAGTATACCAGAATGAAGCGTGCGCTAAAAAAGAGTGGGGCTGATATCAGCTACCTTAGTTTTGACAATGGAGGCCATAGCTTGAAGTCTTTTGAGGACCGTAAGAAGCTCTATGAAACAATTGATGTGTTTTTAGCAAAAAATTTAGGCGTGAGCGAAGCCGCGCCATAGCTTGGAGGCGTTTTAACCAGAACAGCTAGCGCCGCCGAGGACGCAGAATTTTGAGCAGTGAGGGTGGTTGAGTTTGACGGGGGCGCGTGCACCTTCGAGGGTCGGGCCCATATCAAATTGAGGATCATCCCAAAGAAGTGTGCAGGCAAGCACGCTTGCATGGGACGAACCCTTATTTTTGACCACCATGCGCGAACTGCTACACATCATCGTATCTGGCGATACATTGAGGATATCCCAACAGGCATTGGTGATTTCGGGAACGTCTACGGTCTCGTCCATTTCTGGGAATAAAATTAATTTACCCAAATTTTGCGCGTCAATGTTCCAGCCGTTTTTCGCGATCAGCTTTGCAAACTCTTTTCGCGTACTGTCCTCTGCTTCGCCCCACATGGTACGCCCCGCAATATGTAATGCGACGCCGTGCTCTGATAACCAGTTCATGCCTTTCATGGCAATGTCAAAACTCCCTGTGCCGCGTTCTTCGTCGTGGTGAAGGGCGGTATAATGATCAAGGCTGACACGCAAAGTCAGAGCATTACCAAACCGCGCCTGCAAATCCAAAATGCCTTTTTGTATACGCGGGCGCATCATCGGTTTCATAGCATTTGTAAGAACAAGGAGGGTGTGACCGCGCTCGAGCGCCATCTCGCTGAGGCGAAAAATATATGGATTGAGATAAGGCTCACCGCCTGTAAATGCGATTTCGATCTTGCCATAGCCAAGCGCGTCGATTTCGTCCAGAAATGGCGTCATATCGTCTGGCGTCAAATATACGAAATGATCTGCGGAGGGGGAACTTTTAATATAACAATTGATGCATTCAATATTACACAGCGAGCCCGTATTAAACCAAAGGGTCTGTAAACCCTTGAAGTCAATATGTGCACGTGTTTCGCCCTTGGCCGTAATGTTCGGATCAGAGAATTTTTGTGAGGACAAAATATTCTTGGTTATTGTGTTGGTCGAAATATCCATAGCTCTCCATATCTGTTTTTAAGGTAGAAGTCATACACAATATCGTGAACTCATATCAAGGCCCCTGACAAGTTAGGTTGATTTTTGGAAAGGGTGCTTGACATTTGATGAGCGCCAGTTATGTAAAGCGTGCTTGACAAAATTGGAGAAACTAATGCAAAAACCATTTTATGTGAATATGGATGCCCTAGAGGCAGGCTATGGATCGAAATACGATGTATTGGTTTTACTCTGTTTTGCCCTTGGCATGTTGCTCGCACATTTTGTGTTTAAAACAGCAATAGATCCGAATATATCCTTCTCTGCACGCGCAGGTTTGACATTTGGTTATGTAGGTTTTTTGGCGGGTGTTTATAGCCATTTAATGAAGCAAACAAAACCCAATGATGAATTTGTCCAAGATATATTTAATAAAGCGGTCGCGCAAGCAGGCCTCATCACCGTGATTTTTGTCTGTGGATTCACCCTCTACCAATCCGTATTTAGTAAGAATTTAATCGGTGTTTTTGCTGTCTACGCCCCGATTATATTCCTTGCAATTTCGTACAAAAGTGCGCGGACACTCGCCGTGTCATACAAAAATACATCTATATAATAAGGAGACATATGATGAGACAAAAACAAGCACATACCCGTTATATGAAAATTTTCGCCCCCGCCATGTTGGTCTATGTCATTGGAATTCTCACAGTGGTATATTTAAGAGAACACACAGAGGTCGCAAGGACGGTATTAATCGCGCTATCGCTTGTCCCTGCGGTGAGCATGATTGTATGGATGTGGGGGCATATGCGCTATATCACCGAGATTGATGAATATCTTCGGGCGCAGCAAGTTAAATCAATCATGTTTGGCTTGGCCGCAATTATGTCATTCGCAACATTTTGGGGACTGATTGAGCTTCTCGTCGATTTACCGCCAGTACCAATATTTTATGTCGTACCCGGCTTTTATCTTATTCAAGGACTAAGTTTTGCCATTGCTTGCCGCCTTGGTCGTAATGAGGAGAGTGAATAATGAGAAACGATTTCATATTGAAAAATTTGGTAATTAGTGTCGCGGCCATATCAATGCTAAGCGGATGTTCACAAGCCAATGACACTGATACCGTCAAAAAAAATGTGAATAAAACACAGGGGCGAACACATCAAACGGCCCCGTTTGATTACACATCAAACTGGCTCAACATTCGGGTGATAGGTTTAGAAACCGCTGACGCTCCGAATATGATTTTAATACCTGGATTAGTCTCTTCCTCAAAATCATGGGATCGTGTCACTGACACTTTGGCGAAAACATATCGCTTGCACATGGTTGATGTGTCGGGGTTTGCAGGCACGCCTTCGCCAAATGAAAACAGCGAGAATATAGTGGCAGCATTGGCCGATGAACTCAGCGCCTATATCGAGACTGAGAAGTTGAAACATGTCACCATTATGGGGCATTCAATGGGGGGATTTACCGCACTTAAAACGGCTGAAAATATTGGGGAGGCACTCGACAAAATTGTTATCGTAGACGCGCTGCCTTTCTATCCCGCTTTGTTCAACCCGAACGTAACCACCGAAACATCAACGCCTCGCGCAACACAAATGCGAACGCAAATTATGACGATGAAAGATGATGCTTTCGAAACCATGCAAGCACAATCCGTTTCGCGCATGTCCAAAGACACTCAAACGCAAAAAGATATTTTGAAATGGTCAGTACGGTCAAACCGTAATGTTATGGCGAATGCCATGTACAATATTATGACCCAAGACATGCGTGAGAGTTTAAAAAATATCGCAACTCCTGTCCATGTGATTTATGCGTGGGACGCGGCTATGGGCATATCTGTTGACCAAATGAAAAACACGTATGAAGGACAATATACTGGCCTTGAAAATGCGCAGTTCACACGGATAGACAATAGTTATCATTTCATTATGCGCGATCAACCCGAAGCATTTTTAACCGCAGTACAGGTGAAAAACCGCGATGAAAAATAGATTAAAAGTACTCCGCGCAGAGCGTGATTGGTCACAGGCGAATTTGGGCGAAAGGCTTGATGTGTCTCGCCAGACTATCAATGCGATTGAGAAAGGACGGTATGATCCATCTTTGCCGCTGGCGTTTAAAATCGCACGATTATTTGCGATGCCCATCGAAGAAATATTCAAAGATGAAATTGATGAAAAGAAAAAATAATATGTTTAAAAACAATTCCAAAATATGGCCATTAATCGGGGTTTCACTTCTCGTAGCAGCGTGGCTCATCAGCGGCGAAGACATTTTGCAACGTATTGGCGCACCAGAAAAAATCATCAGCGCATTGGTGAATGCGCCTGCTATACTCGTGTTTGTTTGGATTATCACTGGCAAGTCGCGTTGCTATATAGATCGTAGCTAAACTGCCATAAAAAAAGGGTAGGCGAAACCTACCCTTCATCATTTAAATGTGTCTGAGACTATTTAACTGCAATAAAAACCTGTCCACGGGGTTTTTGAACGGAAAGGAAATGCGCGCCCTTTTTCTTGGCAATTGCTGTTTTGAAGTCACGCAAAGATTTGACATCGTGATTGTCAATAGAACGTACAATATCACCTTTGCGAAGGCCAGCTTCCCACGCATTTGAATTACGTTTGACGTTGATGATAAGTACGCCATTATCGCCGCCCTCAGGATCAAGGTCTTTTGGAATAGCACTAAAGCTCGCTCCGTCGAAAGCTTGGAATACGGCTGTATCTATTTCGCTCTCTTCGCCTATATCATCGACCGAAACATCATCTTTTTCTTCGTCAGGCATTTTATCAACGCTAATTTTAGTCGTGTAACGTCGCCCGCCACGGAGATAACTAATGCTCGCACGTTTGCCAGGCTCGATATAGCCGACAGCATTACGAATATCAGTTGCGTCTAAAATATCGACATCATTAAAGCGAATGATAACATCGCCAGATTTCAAACCCGCACGTTCAGCCGCACTTTTATCAACGACTTTACTGATCAGTGCGCCATTACGATCTTTTAAATTCATAGCTTCCATAAGCTCGGGTGTGATGTTTTGAATATTTACACCGATACGTCCACGGCGGACTTCACCATAAGAAATAATTTGGTTCATAACATTGGTGATCATATCCGTAGGGACTGCAAACCCAATGCCGTTTGAACCACCCGAGCGCGAAAGGATAGCGGTGTTCATACCAACAAGTTGACCTTTGGAATTGATGAGCGCACCGCCTGAATTCCCTTGGTTAATGGCGGCGTCTGTTTGAATGTAATCTTGGTATTTATCACGGCTAGAAAAATCAGAACGACCAAGCGCACTGACAATGCCAGACGTCACAGATTGCCCAATACCAAAGGAGTTGCCAATGGCAACCACATAATCACCGACTTTAACCTTGCTTGACTTTGCAAATGGCATATCCGTGAGCCCGCGCAAATCTATTTCGAGCAAAGCCACATCAGTCGCAGGATCACTGCCGATAAGAGTAGCAATTGCTGTGCGGCGGTCTTTGAGTGTCACGGTAATTTTATCTGCCCCATCAATGACATGATGATTGGTCAAGATATATCCTTTGCCAGCATTGACGATAATGCCCGAGCCTACACTGCGTTGCGTGCGTGTATTGGCTTCGCCTTTATCTGACTTTTGATCAGGTTTTTCGCCGCGTTTTCCAAAAAAACGTTCAATGAATTCGTCGTTGGAAAACTGATTTGTTTTTACCTTAACTTTTGATGACACAGAAATGTTCACAACGGCAGGGGTGACGCGTTCTAACAATGGGGCGATGGTCATGACGCCGCGCGAAGGATCAACCTTCATAGCTTGCCCATGTTGTGCAGAGGCTGTGGGGGCGAAAATAAGGGTGCCGCCTATGAAGATAAAGCTAGCAGCGTTGATTAATAGTGATTTTTTCATCATCTACTCCTTGTATTGATAAGCCTAGAAATAGCCGCTCTCTCAAAAACCACAAGGGGCGTCCGCACTTCCTTACCAAGATTTAAGCGAAACGATTTAACGGTTCCCAGTCTCGAAACCCAATAGATTGACAATATGCACGATAATCATAAAGCTTACGGCCAGACAACCAATGGCGATAATGATCCAAGGTATCATGCGCGGCTCTAATTCATTATGCTCGCGCGTATGCCGTTTATAGCAAAACATGCCAAGGCAAACACAGCATAATAAAGCAAATAAAGATGTAGAAATTTCTGGCGTCATGCGCGTTTATATAGGGGGGAATTGGGGCTGTTCAAGGGGAAGAATTTCTATATCTGTTGCGTTATTGGGGATTTCGTAATCTTGCCCAACATGTTTTGTCTTTCGCCAATGACTTGGGGCCACAATAAATTCATAACTCGCGATAAGAACGGCCGGGAATTGTAACAGCCAATAAAGAGGTAGGAGTGGTGCGAAAAAGATGAGAAAGGGTTTGTTCTCTTTCAGTACGCCAAGAATAGACGTAAGAATCGCGGCGCTATATCCAAACACAAGAACGGGTAAAAAAAGAGGTGGTAAGGGGGCTACCGATTTGAACCCAAAATATTCAAGAAGAAAAGCTGTACAAAGTAAAACAATACTCGGCACATGTAAGTAAGCAAAAAACAAAGTCGCCCCAATTGTTAAGTTCAGCGCCACAAGGTTTTTTACGCGCGTCAAAAATGACATATCCTCACCTGTCGGCCCCATATCATGTTTACGCGTATGCACATTCGCTGTTTGCATAAACCCTTTTAGCCAGCGTGAGCGTTGATGGGTCCACATAGGCACATTATCGATGGCTTCTTCTTGTGTTCCGTGGGGAATACAACCAATTTTGGAAGGGTGTTTTGTGTCGCGTAAGCTCGCAATACGAAAACTGAGATCGGCGTCCTCAGTCACATTATAACTATCCCACCCTCCGATAGCTGACAGGATGCTGCGGCGAATATGATTGCTTGTCCCACCGAGTGTGAAGGGCAGTTTGAGCGCGCAAAACGCTGGATTGATAATATGAAATAGCGCCGCATATTCGAGTGAGAAAAATGCCGTGAGTAGGTTTTTCGGCGCGTTGTAAAATCCCAAAGGCGCTTGCACGACGGCTAAATCTGGATCGTGTGCAAGGGCGCACGCCGCGGTTTTTAATTGCAAAGGGTGTGGGCGGTCTTCGGCGTCATATATGGTGACGATCTCATCTGGGGATTTTTGCGCTATATGTGCAAGCGCGGCATTTAGCGCTTTGGGTTTCGTGCGTGGTAGGCTAGGCGGTGTTTCGAACAAGGAAAATGGTGCGTGTAGACGTGCACGCACTGCCGCACATGTTTGCAAATCGTCGGCTTCACAAACGATGATAATTTGCAACTTTTCACGTGGGTATTCCAGTTGAGAAAGGTGCTGCATAAGCTTTTCGACCATGTGAGCTTCATTGTACAGAGGCGCAAGTATTGTGAGGTGAGGATATTCTTGTAAATATGTGGGATGAGGCGTTGTTTTCGTTAAGGCTATGGTGAGGCACGCCAATACGCGCAGTGCCGCCATAGTGACAATAATAAAATAACTCATATTGAATAAAATTGGTAAAATATGGGAATGGAAAAATATAAATATAAAAATTAAACCTAAAGAGGTACTAATATTAATCCAATTGTAAGTTGTATTTGCTCTTTTTGATGACCATTCTGCAGATAATATGCGTATATTACGCACTTGTTTCGTTACTTGCAGTCGCAAGTTCACCCCTTCGCCAAAATACCCCATGTATGACATAATCACACGAAGCCTAATTATAAGTGGTGATTTTGGCGATGACAACAAAAAAGCATGTTGAAATTTTCGCGAAATTGAGAGCTAAAGTATCAACAGAAGAGATATGTGCCTAATTATCATCCATTTTAAGCGCCGCAATAAAGGCTTCTTGAGGGATATTGACGCTACCAAATTGGCGCATACGTTTCTTACCTTTTTTCTGTTTATCAAGCAGTTTACGCTTACGTGAGGCGTCACCACCATAACATTTTGCCGTGACATCTTTACGCATAGCGGCAATGGTTTCGCGGGCAATGACTTTACCGCCAAGGGCAGCTTGGATCGGAATTTTAAACAAATGACGCGGAATGAGATCTTTCAAGCGTTCACACATTTGGCGTCCACGATTTTCCGCACGTGATCTATGCACGAGCATAGCAAGCGCGTCCACAGGATCGCCGTTTACGAGAATACTCATCTTGACAAGATCGCCTTCACGCACACCAATCGGTTGATAGTCAAAACTGGCATACCCTTTAGAGATAGATTTCAAACGGTCATAAAAATCAAACACGACTTCATTGAGCGGTAATTCATAAACGAGCATGGCGCGACTGCCGACATAGGACAGTTCTTTTTGAACACCGCGTCTGTCTTGGCAAAGCTTGATAATGCCGCCCAGATATTCGTCAGGCGTTAAAATCGTCGCCGTAATCCAAGGCTCATGAATTTCTTCAATTTTCATAACGTCAGGCATGTCGGCAGGATTGTGCAAAAACTCTTCGGTCCCGTCTCTCAGCACAAGTGTATAAACCACAGAAGGCGCTGTCGTAATCAGATCAAGATTAAACTCACGCTCAAGACGCTCTTGAATAATTTCGAGATGCAAGAGACCAAGGAAACCACAACGGAAACCAAAACCAAGCGCGGCACTTGTTTCCATCTCATAAGAGAAGCTCGCATCATTGAGGCGCAAGCGCCCCATCGCAGCACGAAGGTCTTCAAAATCTGCGGCGTCGACTGGGAAAATACCACAAAACACAACGGGCTGTACGGGCTTAAATCCGACGAGTTTTTCTTCGCACGGACGTTTTTCTTCGGTAATTGTGTCGCCAACGGCGGCGTCAGCAACTTCTTTAATACTTGCCGTAAAGAATCCAACTTCGCCAGGCCCCATGCTTTTTACGTCTGTGGGTTTTGGGTTAAACATACCGACTTTATCAATGGTGTAATTGGCACCATTATTCATCATGCGAATACGCATACCTTTTTTCAGCTCACCATCGATCATGCGAAAGAGAACAACAACACCCATATAGGTATCATACCATGCATCAACCAATAGTGCCTTCAACGGCGCGTCTTTGTCGCCGTGGCTTGGGGCGGGGAGGCGGGTAACAATCGCTTCTAAAACGTCCTTGATGCCAATACCTGACTTAGCAGACGTCTCGACAGCGTCAGAGGCATCAATGCCAATAACGTCTTCGATTTGTTGTCTGACACGGTCTGGATCAGCGGCTGGCAAATCAATTTTATTAAGGATAGGCACAATTTCGTGATCATGTTCAATGGCTTGATATACATTGGCAAGCGTCTGGGCTTCAACCCCTTGGGACGCGTCAACAACAAGAAGGGAGCCCTCACAGGCCGCAAGTGACCGCGACACTTCATAAGCAAAATCGACATGCCCCGGTGTATCCATCAAATTAAGGACATATGTCTCGCCGTCATCAGCCGTGTAATTTAGGCGCACAGTTTGCGCCTTGATGGTAATACCGCGTTCGCGCTCAATATCCATACTGTCGAGAACCTGCGCGCTCATCTCGCGCTCAGACAGTCCACCTGTCGTTTGGATCAAGCGATCAGCAAGTGTCGATTTCCCATGATCAATATGCGCGATAATAGAAAAATTACGTATTTTGGAGAGTTCAATGGTCATTGCATTTCTCTATAGGATTACTGGATAATCGCAAGCAGAATTGCGTATAGCCGTCAAGGTGAGGTTCTCTGCGTGCTAGATTCAGACATGACCGTTTCTTAACCC
This sequence comes from Robiginitomaculum sp., assembly GCA_002733905.1. Classification (GTDB taxonomy): domain Bacteria; phylum Pseudomonadota; class Alphaproteobacteria; order Caulobacterales; family Maricaulaceae; genus Robiginitomaculum_A. The sequence continues at coordinate 39,096 of NVXK01000003.1, forward strand.
CTTCTTCATCAAAAATTTTCGTTTCCTTAACCATAAATAGACAGGATAGCGAAAACGAAGTTTTGCCTAATATATTGGGAGGATATCACATGTCTCTAAGTCTAAAAACATCACCCATTAGATCAATGGTGCGTTACGCGCCGCATATGCTTTTGGCACTGACCCTCGCGGCTAGTCTTGGCCTTTCTGGCTGTGCAACTGCGCCAAATGATCCAACAGGGCAAAACCAAATTGCGCGTGAAAAACGTGTGACGGGTACTTATAATGAAAACGAGCTTGTCAGCGCGATTTCAGGTCATCTGGGTGTGACAGCCGAAAGCGGCGCGAGCGTAATTGAACGCATGTTTCGCAAACAAGGTCGCCCAGTCGGCTATATCGTCGGCCAAGAAGGCGGCGGTGCATTTATCGCAGGTCTTCGCTACGGCAAAGGCAAATTATGGATGAAAGACGGACGTTCCGCAGTTGTGTATTGGCAAGGGCCAAGCATTGGTTTTGATTGGGGCGCAGACGGTTCCAAAGCTTTCGTACTCGTCTATGGTCTCGAAGATCCAAAAGATTTATATCGCCGTTTTCCGGGCGTGAACGGCTCAGCATTCCTCGTCGGTGGCATGGCTGTGAATTATCAACGCGCAGACGGCATCACACTCGCCCCGATCCGTACAGGTGTTGGCGCACGTCTCGGTGCAAATATCGGATATCTATCCTATTCCCGCAAACGCAAAATTTTACCATTCTAGGATTTACCCTTTGTCCCGATAGTGCGTTAAATATCCTCGAAAGCCTTAGCGGCTTCCTGCGGTATTCGCCTGCTATCGGAACAAATTGAAAACCCTATAAAGGTAAAACTACCCGCGTAGCTCTGCACCAGATTTTTTGGCTTGGGCGATGATTTTGAGGGTGACGGCTTCGATGTCTTTGTCGGTCAAAGTTTCTGATTTAGGTGACAGGGTAACGTCGAGTGCGAGGGATTTGAAACCTTCGTCTACGCCTTTGCCCTGATAGACATCAAACAAGGAAACATCAGTGATAAGCGCTTTGTCAGCGCCTTTCACTGCGCGGAGTAATTTATCTGCGCCCATGTCTTCTGGTACGATAAATGCAAAATCACGGTGGACAGGCATAAGATCAGAAATGCTGAGCGCACCTTTGGCCTTGCTTGCTTTCTTGCGACCTGCTGGCACAGCGTCTGGCCAAATTTCAAATGCACAGACACGCCCTTCAATACCGAGAGCTTTTAATACGCTCGGATGTAATTCCCCAAAATCGGCGAGGATATTCTTCGGCCCCATTTGCAAACGCCCAGACCGTCCGGGATGCCAATAGCTACCCGTTGGTTTTGACATTTGTAGATTATCGACCTTCGCGCCCATTGCGCTCAGTGCCGCAAATGCATCTTCTTTGGCGGTAAAAGCATCAGGGACACTATCGCCTTGCCAATCACGTTTACTCTCAATACGGCGCATGCCTGCAATCGTTGGTGCTTGGCCGTTCGGCGCTTGGCTTTGATATGTCGGGCCAGCTTCGAACAATGCGCTGGCAGGATAACCTTTGTCCGCACTGCGTTGTCCCGCAAGCAAAAGATGGATTAACGCACTTGGGCGCATACAATCCAGATCGCTTGAAATTGGATTGTCCAAAACAAGCGCGGCATCACCACCGTCAAATACTTTCGCATGTGCACGTGAACTAAATGACCATGTGACCGCCTCGGACAAACCTTGATTGGCAAGCGCGCGACGTGCACGGCGAATTTTATTTTGCAGAGGCGTCGCTGTCGGTTCACGACGACCACGCTCAACGGGAAGGCTCTTTGCTTCCATTTGATGTAGACCATGCGTACGCGCAATTTCTTCAACAAGGTCAGCGCCAAGTTTGCAATCGCGTCTATGGCTCGGCACGCTCACTGTCCAAATATCACCGCTCGCATCAATGTCAAACCCAAGGGTTTCCAGAATGCGGACCATCTCTGCGTGTTCAATATCAAGACCCGTCAGGCGTTTGTTCAGCTTTGGATCAAATGCAATTGGTTCAGGCGGGGCAGGGACTTCACCAGCAACCACAACTTCAGACGCTTCACCGCCGCAAATTTCAAGGATAAGTTTGGTCGCCATCTCAAGACCGTTCACAACAAACCCCGTATCCACACCACGTTCAAAACGGTATTTGGCGTCGGAATTTATGCCGAGCGTTTTGGCTGAACGACGTGTTGTTAACGGATCAAAATAGGCGCTTTCAAGCAAAACATCTGTTGTCTCTTCGGAACAGCCAGAATGCGTGCCGCCCATAATGCCGCCAAGCCCAAGCACACGGGTATCATCGGCAATCACGCACATTGTGCCTGCGCATGTGTATTCTTTATCGTCAAGCGCAGTGAATGTTTCACCTGCACCGAGACGCGCACGCATTGTGCCCGTAACTTTGGATGTGTCGTACACATGCAAAGGCCGCGCACGGTCATAGGTCATGAAATTGGTGATATCAACAAGCGCAGAAATCGGCTTGAGGCCAATTGCTTTCAACTTTGTCTGTAGCCATTCTGGTGATGGGCCATTTTTCACACCGCGAATAACGCGGCCAGAAAATACAGGACACGCTTCATTGGCGTCAATTTCGATTGTGATTGGACAAGGGAATGTGCCTTTCACAGGCTCTACGCTTGGCGTAATCCATTCCCCTAAACCGACGGCCGCAAGGTCGCGCGCAATATTATCAACACCCAGCCAGTCGGGACGGTTAGGCGTAACTTCGAAATCAATGACAGGATCATTAAGCTCAAGCGCGTCGGCAAGTGACATGCCCATTTCGAGCCCATTGTCTAAATCCATAATGCCGTCATGATCATCACCCATTTCCAATTCTTTGGAAGAACACATCATGCCAGAACTATCAATGCCGCGAATTTTACGTGGTTTTTTATCAAGACTGAAATCAAGACCAGGGATATAGGCCCCAAGCGGCGCAAAGGCCACAGTCATATCCGCGCGCGCATTCGGTGCGCCACAGACGATTTGTTTCATGCCGTCTTTGGTCTGCACTTGGCAAACTTTCAACTTGTCCGCGTCGGGGTGTTTCTCTGCGGATACCACTTTGGCAATTGAAAATGCCGCCAATTTTTCGGCAGGGTTTTCAACCTCTTCAACTTCCAAACCCGCCAAGGTCATCGCCTCAACAACTTCATCAATGCCTGCGTCTGTCTTCAGGTGTTCTTTCAACCAAGAGAGTGAGAATTTCATTGGACTATCGTCCTTTCTTGTACTTTATAATAATGAATTGGAAGGCCATCTACTGCTTGCAAAATATCTAATTTTGATTTCTCAAAACAATCTTTCCGCATTGCAAAAACCATTTCTGTATATTGATTAAGTATTTTGTCTGGGTTATTGACAGAGCCTTGTGATTTTTCTTCACTACTAGCTCTATTTTGGGCTTTAAAAAAACGTCCAGTGCTTATAGCAACCTGATCAGAGGCGACTAAAAAAAGTTCAGCTCTTGCCTCGTTTAGCTTTGCCAAGTTTGGTGGAGAGGAATCTACGATCTGTCTGGTTAGGCTAACGAGTAGCTTGATATAAACTTGCTGGCGTTGCTTCAGTAGGTCCGTTTTTCTGTCTACATGCTTTTGCCATGAATAAGTTATGAAGGCACTAAGGATAGCAATGAAGCTAACGATGACAGGAACCCATGTTTTCAGTTCAATAATCATTTTATGCTCTTTAGCTCAACCCTGTTGCCAAGTTCGCTTGCAATAACGGACTGAAACCGTAATGGCCGAGCCATCTCTGGTCGGAGGCGAACATGTCGCGCAGGTCGGGCATGCCGTATTTTAACATGGCGAGGCGGTCGACGCCCATGCCGAAAGCAAAGCCTTGATATTCATCTGGATCGAGGCCGCAATTAATCAATACATTTGGATGTACCATGCCGCAGCCGAGAATTTCCATCCATTTATCACCTTGGCCAATACGAATTTCGTCGCCGACACGTTCATAGCGCACATCCATTTCGGCGCTTGGTTCCGTAAATGGGAAATGATGCGGACGGAAACGGGTCTCAACTTCGGTCTCGAAAAACGCGGAGATGAAATCCATGAGACAGCCTTTGAGATGCCCCATATGTGTCGTCTTGTCGATCACCAAGCCTTCGACTTGGTGGAACATTGGCGTATGTGTCTGGTCACTATCGCAACGATAAGTCCGCCCTGGCACGATAATACGAATAGGCGGTTTTTGGCTCATCATTGTGCGAATTTGCACGGGACTTGTATGTGTACGGAGCACCATTTTATTGCCTTCAGAATCTGGCGCCAAGAAAAATGTATCATGCATATCACGCGCAGGATGCCCGACAGGGAAATTGAGCGCGGTGAAATTATGGAAATCGTCTTCAATATCTGGGCCTTCGGCAACACTGAAACCCATATCGGCAAAAATCACAGCCATTTCTTCCATCACTTGCATGACGGGGTGAAGCGTGCCTGTGTCTGTCGTGACGGGCAATGTCATGTCGAGCGTCTCAGACGCAAGCGCCGCGTTTAATGCCTCGCCTTCAAGTACAGATTTGCGCGCTTCCACCAAAGCGGCAAGTTCGTTTTTCAAACCGTTCAGGGCAGGGCCCATGACTTTCTTTTCTTCAACACTCATTTTGCCAAGTGTACGCATTTGCAACGACACTTCACCTTTTTTGCCAAGCGCGGCCACACGTATCTCGTCGAGATTGCCAAGGTCGGTGACTGATTCGATAAGGTTCGCATATTTAGATTTTAATTCACTGAGATCGGTCATAGTGGATTTCCATTTGATTTGTCGTCTGTACCATAAAAAAAGGCCCCTTGGAGTGCAAGAGGCCTTTTGAAATTCTTATAAGCTAATCTCTTAAAGAGCAGCTTGGGCCTTGTCTACCAAGGTTTTAAACGCTGCTGGTTCATTGATCGCAAGATCAGCAAGCATTTTACGGTCAACTTCGATATCGGCTTTGTTCAAACCGTTGATGAATGTACCATATGTCAGGCCGTGCAAACGCACAGCCGCATTGATACGTTGAATCCAAAGCGCGCGATATTGACGCTTTTTAAGTTTACGACCAATATATGCATATTGACCAGCTTTTTCGACTGCTTGGTTAGCAATACGAAATGTATTCTTACGACGGCCGCGATAGCCTTTTGCAAGATCGATAATTTTTTTGTGACGTGCGTGTTTGGTAACACCTCTTGATACGCGTGCCATAGTCTACTCCAATTCTGTATCTGTTAGCCGTACGGCATGAATTTTTTGCGGATAACGCGCGCATCGCACTCGGCAAGGATAGTTGTGCCGCGATTATTACGAATTTGCTTGTTAGTACGCTTGATCATACCATGCTGCTTACCAGCTTGACCTGCTTTGATTTTTCCAGAAGCAGTAAATTTGAAGCGCTTTTTGGCACTCGATTTTGTCTTCATTTTTGGCATTTCGTTCTCCATTTTACGAATAGCGAGCTATTCCTGAACTTAAGAACCGACAGGCATGCCTTTAGCCCATACGGTTACACCCCAATCATTGAGGAATTCGGGTTATAGGCCTAACCACAGGGAATGCAAGCGTTGAATCGCTATTTTGCGTCTGGTTTTATGACAGAAGACATTGGCGCTTTGACGGAATGGCTAGGGGGCAGGGTTACAGGCTGAAAAGCCCTTAACCGCTTGGCCTCTATGATCTTACCGCGCACGACAAGTGTGTCGATACTGTCTGGATTATAGCGCATTGATTTTTTGATATCGACGAGGGCTTGGTCGAGCTTGTCTTGGCGTAACCGTGCATCGGCGCGGTAGCGTAAAGCGGCCGCATTTTGTGGTTCGAAAGCCAGTGCAGATGTCAGATCAGTCTCGGCGTAATCCCACCGCCCCATTGCCGCATATGCACGTGCACGCACAATGCGTAACGCCGTGTCTGATTTTGCAATTTTCAGACCTGCCGTTGCTGCGTCATAAGCTTTGTGTGGAGTGTTCGCTTTTAGCCATAAATCAGCAGACTCGGCGTAATAGCCAGCCCGCATAGCAGGACTGCCGCCATCAGGGGCTTTGGCGAGTTTCTCGAGGCGAAAGGCGGCCTCTTCTTCATGGCCGAGTGCGAATAATGCCATTGCGACACAATGACGTGCGCGACGACCGCCCCCGTCACCTTGCCAGATAAGCGCGTCTTCGAATGCGGTCTCTGCATCATCCGCGATTTTTTCAAGGCAATTTTTATGCTTGGCGTCAAAACTGACTTTAACAGGTTTTGCTCCCTGCTTGACTTCATCGGCCCATACAGGCACTGCAATGAAAGCGCATAAACTGGCGCATGTGAGGAATAGGGTTTTCATAAAGCCTATGTAACGAGGAGACGTTTTAAACACAATGGGCGTAGACGTTAAATTACAGTCAGAAACTTTCTTGTTCTTTGGACTGGGCTATGTGGCCCGTGCGCTCTTGCCTTCATTGCTTGCAAAAGGTTTTCACGTATTCGCAACGGCGCGCACCCAAGACGCCGCGCAAGCGTGTGAAGCCTTAGGCGTTACGCCAATACGCTTTAATGGTGCGGCTTCACGTGAGTTAAAAACCGTCTTGAAAAAAACCGCATATATAATGTCATCTATTGCACCGAACGCCGATGGTGATCCCGTGATAAATGCCCTTGGTAAGAATTGGGTCAAGAGAGCACCAAATCTAAAGTGGGCGGGATATTTGTCCGCGACCAGTGTTTATGGCGATCGGGGTGGGCAGTGGGTGTTCGAGGAAGAATTTCTCTACCCCACGACATCACGTGGAAAATACCGTGTACTGGCTGAACTGGATTGGTGTGAAAGCGGTGCACCTGTGCATATCTTCAGGCTCGCAGGTATTTATGGCCCAGACCGAAATGCCTTTAAACGTGTCCGCGCCGATAATGCCAAAGCCATTATAAAAGAAGGTCATGTGTCTAGCCGTATCCATGTCGATGATATTGTCTCGGCGCTCCTGCTCTCAATGGAAAATCCAAACCCGTTACGTATCTATAATCTCGCAGATGATACGCCATGCCCTCCGCAAGATGTGCTTAATTATGCGGCTGAATTACTTGGTATAACCCTGCCTCAAATGGCGTTCACAGACGCAAACATGTCCCCACTCGCCCGCAGCTTCTACAACGATTTACGGCGTACCTCTAATGAGAGGGTAAAACGGGAATTGGGATGGGCGTTGAAATACCCAAACTATAAAGAGGGCCTAAAGGCTATTTTAAAAATTTAGCAGGGAAACTGTCTTCAACAATCTCTCAATATCACTCTCCCGTGACAAGCTATGATCGCCGTCTTTGACAAGTGTCATCTCCATGTCATTACTTGTTACCACGTCGAGTAGTTTTTGGGCGTGTGCCCAAGGGACGCTGGTGTCTTGCATGCCTTGGAGGATACGGACGGGGCCGTTAAAAGATATGGGGGCGTCGAGGAGTTGGTTTTCGCGACCATCGACGATCAACTCGCGGCTAATCTCATAAGGTTCGTCATAATCGGATGGCTCATAATATATGCCGTCTTCCATAATGGTTTTGCGAATGGTGTCATCAAACCTTGCCCACATCAATTTCTCGGTAAAGTCGGGGGCAGGGGCGATAAGCACGAGAGCCTTCACCCGCTCTGGTCTTGCAAGGGCGGCGAGCAACGCCGTCCATCCCCCCATGCTTGACCCGACAATGATTTGATCCCCTGATGTAAGTTCATCAATGACGTGAACCGTGTCTTGCGCCCAACGTGAAACTGTACCGTCCCGAAACCGACCTGTGGACTTGCCGTGGCCAAAATAATCAAACCTGACATAGCTACGGTCTTGTGCTTTGGCCCAATCATGTAGAGCAAGCGCTTTGCTACCCTCCATATCTGACTTAAGTCCACCACACCAAATAATGCCTGCACCATCAGATTTACCTTGGTTTTTGCAATAGGCGATTTTGTTGATCTCTTGGTCTGCGAAAGCAGGCGCTGTTAAATATTTTACCGTACATGCATTTGTCATGTTATGTGCTTTCCCATTACCAACAAAATCATTAGTTAAGTATAGCCATGAATATTTTACAAGTCGTGCCTGAATTAAATGCAGGTGGTGTTGAACGCACTACGATTGAAATTGCCCAAGCTTTGCATGCGCGTGGCTTTACCGCCCATGTGGCGAGTGAAGGTGGACGCATGGAAGATGAATTGCGGGCGGCGCAGGGGGCCTTGCACCGCTTGCCAATGGGCAGTAAAAATCCGCTGAATTTGAGGAGTAATACTAAGGCGCTGATTGATCTGATTAAAAAAAATAAGATTGATCTTGTCCATGCACGCTCCCGCGCCCCTGCTTGGGCGGCCAAAGCGGCGGCGCAGGCCACTGGCGTTGCGTTTATCACGACGTATCACGGTATCTATAATGCGAAATCTGGATTGAAACGTCGCTATAATGCCGTGATGACAAAGGGTGATATTATTATTGCCAATTCAAAATTCACCAAAGCCCATATTATAAAAGAACATAATATATCAGCCGATAAAATCATCGTGATTGCACGTGGCGTCGATATGGTTGTTTTCGATCCCAAGCTTGTCAAAGCAAAGGCGGTCAAGGACTGTAAGAAAAACTGGGGTATTGAAAATACTTCATGGCCTGTTTTATTACTCCCTGGTCGTTTGACCCGTTGGAAAGGTCAATTGGTTGCCATCAAATCACTCGCAGAATTAAAAGAAAATGGTGTTGATGCCTATCTTGTTTTGCTTGGTGACGCGCAAGGCCGCGATGATTATATCACAGAGATCGAAGTGTTGAGCGAGAGCTTGGGCATCTCGGACCGTGTCAAAATTGTTTCACATACACTTGATATGCCCACGGCATATATGGCTGCTAATCTGGTAATTTCTGCATCAACGGACCCAGAAGCGTTTGGCCGTGTCGCTGTCGAGGCGCAAGCCATGCAAAAACTTGTCATTGCCACAAAACACGGCGGTGCATTGGAAACGGTCATCGAGGGTGAAACTGGTTTCTTAGTGACGCCCTCTGACGTGCAGGCCTTAACAACAGGGATATCCGAGGCGTTGGCTTTATCGCCCGCAAAATACAAAACACTGGGAGGCTTTGCGCGAAAACGCATAATGAAAGAATTTTCGGCGCAGGCTCTGAAAGAGGCAACATTGGCTGTGTATCAACAGGCCATAGCGACGAATAAATCGCCTTAACGCCGCTTTCCTGCCTCTCTGCTTGGGCAAATAAGCAACAAATTCATAAAAACCATAGTTTTCCACATAAGAGTGCTTGAAAATTGTGTCATGAAAAGCCATATTCCTGCCGTGTGAAATTTTTGACACACATGAGCTAAACTGCAACAAAATGGAGAACAAACATAGCCCGCAGACCACTTGCCGCGCCGCCCTCAAAAAAAGGGCCACGCACTAACGATGATATTACATCGCCTAAAGTCTTACTTATCACTGAAACCGGAGAAAAACGTGGCGTCGTCGCTATTGACGAAGCAATCGCTTTAGCACGTTCCGTTGGCCTTGATCTTGTGGAAGTGTCTCCAAACCCGGATATGCCTGTTTGTAAAATTCTTGATTACGGTAAAATGCGTTTTGAAGCGCAAAAGAAAAAAGCCGCAAACAAAAAACGCCAAAAGACCCAAGAAGTAAAAGAAATTAAAATGCGTCCGAATATTGATACGCATGATTATCTTGTCAAAACAAAAGCGATGACAAAATTCTTTGACCGTGGTGACAAGGTTAAGGTGACAATTCGTTTCCGTGGCCGTGAAATGGCCCATATGGACCGTGGCCGTGATCTCTTGATCCGTGTCAAGGAGGACTTCGCAGAAACCACTAAAGTTGAGTTTCATCCAAAAACCGAAGGTCGTTTAATGACGATGGTTTTGGCGCCTAAATAGGCATTATATTTGGTATATTGACGGAGAGAAACGTGGGTTTCCTTAAAGGCGTATTAGCCGTATTTTTATTCCCGGGTAATCTGGTCATTCGTGCTATTGGTATTACACCAGAACAAGATGGCGGCATTGTGCGTAGCACAGTGAATATGATTGTATGGGGCTTGGTTATGTTTGCGATCCTCGTACCAACTGTCATTATGAAATAGTGGCAGATACAATACACGTTTCCGACGACATTACCGAAGAAGACATTCAAAAACTGACCCATGTATTTTATACTTGGGTCAGAAAAGATGATCTGCTTGGCCCAATTTTTAACGGAAAAATTGGGACGAGTGATAAAGACTGGGAACCCCATATTGAAAAGATCAATAATTTTTGGTCTAATATTTTCCTCCGCACAGGTCGTTATCATGGGCAACCTTTGAGTAAACATATTGGCTTCCCAACGATGAGCCCCAAGCATTTCACGCGTTGGCTTGAACTGTTTGACAAAGCAGGCGCAAAGGCTTTAGCGCCACATAAACATGAACGTTTCAATCAAACTGCAAAACGTATTGCCCAAAGTTTCCAAATGGCGTTAGCCGTTCACTATTCTCAAAAAGAAGGTGTGAGTGACGCAGATAATCCATTTATAGATTTTGGGATACGGCGACCATCTTGGGCGCACAAAAAAGACTAGTTCGAAATTTGCGCCAATGCCCATTCGGCTGCGTCCCGTACAACAGGGTCGCTATGTGATAAATGTGGTGAGATAATATCACCAAAATTTGCATCTCCGGAATTGCCAATTGCATACAGCACATTGCGTAAAAACCTCGGTAGACCAATCCGCTTTATGGGTGACCCAGAGAAATGGGTGCGAAAATTTTGGTCTGTTAATTTCGCAAGCATAGCAAGGTCAGGCGCGTTTAAATCAGGTCGCGCGATCAATTTTTGTTCACTGGCCGCTTGCGCGAATTTATTCCAAGGGCAAACAGAAAGACAATCGTCACAACCATAAATACGATTGCCAAGCTTGGCCCGCAGGTTTTTTGGAATGGGGTCTTTATGCTCAATCGTCAGATACGAAATACATAAACGCGCGTCCAATTTATACGGCGCTGGAAATGCATCGGTCGGGCACACATCAAGGCACGCCGTACATGACCCGCAATCCCCAGTTTTAAGAATTGTGGGGGTTAGCTGTTCCTCGCTAAGAATAACGCCAAGAAACAACCATGATCCAAATTCACGACTGACTAAATTTGTGTGCTTGCCTTGCCAGCCAATACCCGACATCGCCGCCAATGGTTTTTCCATTAACGGGGCCGTGTCGACAAAAACCTTCACATCTTTAGTCGTATCTCTTGCGAGTAATCCTGCGACTTCTTTTAGTTTTCCCTTGATGAGGCTATGATAGTCTTTGTTACGTGCATAAACGGAAATAGTGGCTTTATCAGTTTGCGATAGACTGGCCATTGGGTCTGTGTCAGGGCCATAATTAAATCCGAGTACGAGGGCAGAACGTGCCTCGGGCCAAAGATTATGTGGATGGGCACGCCGAAATGCGGTTTCTTTCATCCAGTCCATAGTGCCGTGATATTGGTTGTTGATAAATTCGTTTAGCCACGCGCCGTTTTGCTTTCCGACATCCCCCAGATCAACAATGCCAAAGGTTGAAAACCCTAGCTTTTGAATGCGCGTTTGGAGGTTTTTCGAGAGCGCAAACACGCGCTAAAAATCCAGATCCGCATAATGAGGTGGCGCGCGCAGCCCTGGAATTTTATCTTTTAACAATGGACGAAATGATGGTCGTGATTTTAATTTTTGATACCAGGCTTTGAGCTCTGGCCATTTTTCCCAATCAATTTCACCCAAATAATCGAGGCACGAAATATGCGCACCCGCAGCAATGTCAGCAAGGCTTATGGTTTTACCTGCAAGCCAGTCACGGCTTTCTGATAACCAGTTAAAATATTCGAGGTGAAATTTTAAATGCTCACGCCCAATTCTTAAATTCGCGGGGTTGGGGGCGGCGCTTCCCGTGAGTGTTTTTTCGAGACGTTCGGTGAGAATATAGGTATTTACATCCCCTGCAAATCTAATGTCAAACCAGTTTACAATACGCCTCACTTCTGCGCGCTCTCTTGGTGTTGAAGGCATCAGAGACGTGCGTGCATTTTGGTCATCGGCGGCATATTCGCAAATGGCACGGGCGGAACTGATAATCGTTTTGCTAACACTTGTATCTTCGACAAGACAGGGGGGAACCCCCTCTGTACACAGGCGCAAAAAAGAGTTGCCCGGTTCCCATGGTGTAATGGATACCAGTTTGAATTTAAGTTTTTTTTCCGCAAGTGCCAACCGCGCTTGGCGCGAGTCCGGATCAAGCGGCCAATGATATAGAGTTCTCATAGGCAGATAATAACGTTAAGGGGGTAAGAAATTGTTAAGAATAAAGTGCGTTTTCACGCGCGAATATGAATGTGTTTTTGGCTAGGTTTCCACATTAATTTGGCAGCATTTTTCGTCTGGGTCGTGTTTGTCTTGATGGAAAATAGAATTGCCATGTAATTGATGGCAACTCGACGGATGAGGGTGGATGAGAATGTCTGCGGCAGGATATGATTCCATCATACGTTTTTCAGCTGCAACGACAATTTCATGGGCTTCGCTGAGGGACAGTTTATCATCCAGATCAAGTTGCATTTGAATGTGGACATGAGGCCCCGCCGCGCGCGTTCGTAAATCATGCACCCCATTTATGCGTTTGTCCTCAAGCGCAAGATCACGAATAAGCCAGCGTTCTTTTTCTGGCAGTTCATGATCCATCAATTGGCTCCATGCGAGCCGACCTACGCGGTAAGCGGTATAAAATAGCCACAATGAAATCCCTACGCCTACAATGGCGTCTGCACGTACAAATGATGTGTAACTGGTGATAAATATACCAATAATAACCGCAAGGTTAGCAGACATATCAGCGAAATAATGGGCGCGGTCTCCACGTACGGCAAGTGAACCTGTCGCTTTAATCGCCCATGTTTGGGCAATTAATAGCCATGTGGTCAACAAAACCGCAATCCCCATCACAGCAATCGCATACCCGCCATGGGCAATCGTGTGTGGGTGTTGTACGTTTTCGAAAGCCATTTCCAATAAATGCATGGCGGCAATAATGATAAGGCAGACTTGCAGAACGGCAGAAAATCCTTCGGCCTTGCCCCGTCCAAATCTGTAATGTGTATCTGGCGTGCGGGCCGCGTAACGCACAGCAAAATAACTAGAGAGGGCGGCGACAAAATCGAGACCCGAATGCACGAGGGATGATAAAATGCCAACCGAGCCTGATTCTTTGAAAACAATGAATTTTAGGGTAATCAAAAGAAGCCCAACACCGACAGAAAAGGCAGTGATGCGGCGTGTAATACGAGAACTTGCTTGTGCAGATAGCCTGCCAGGGCGTCCTTCGCGAAAGGGAACGCTACCTGGTGTGCGTTTCGGAAATTGCTTTTGCGCGCGTGCCATAGTGCCTACTTGGTTATTGATATGGATTGTTATAGCATTACTTTCGCAAGGGATAGATATTTTTCGCGTGACTTTTTATTTATAATCCTTACCGATAATTTCGGTACATATCATTTCATTGAAAAGAGAAAACTATGACATATATGAAAACATTATTGTTAAGCGCAAGTTTGATGGTCAGCATGACAGCGTGCTCGCAAAATAACGAAACATCCACACCGTCCGAGGTCAACACAACAACTGACAACACGACAACTCACAATGGCGATAATGATAAAATACCACACGCACAATTAAGTGAAAATGTTGCACCGACAAAGTATAATTTGGAAATGAAAATCGATCCAGGTGCAGACGGTTTTTCTGGTGTTGTGACGATTGATGTACATATTAAAAAAGCTACAGATAAAATCTGGCTACATGGTCAACATATTACGGTCACAAATGGTGTGGCCAAGCTTTCAAATGGTACAGAAATTTCTCTAAATTACACAGAAATAGACGCCAAAGAAGCCCCCTCAGGTGTAGCATGGCTTAGCTTCCCTAAAAAAATCGTTGGAGATGTGACCTTTGTTTTGCCCTATAAAACGCCGTATAATACTGCGCTAAATTCGGCTTATAAAGTGACGCGTAAAACGGATGCAGGTACTGACAATTATATTGTCACCCAGTTTGAAGCTATTGGCGCACGTCAGGCGTTTCCTAGCTTTGATGAGCCTCGCTTTAAAGTACCATTTGATCTCTCTATCACAGCGCCTACCCGAGATAATGTGTATGCGAATACACCCAAAACACAAATTCTTGACTTGGCAAACGGGTGGACAAAACATGTTTTTGCAACCACACGCCCACTGCCAACATATTTAATTGCATTCGGTGTTGGCCCTTGGGACGTGCTTGAATATGCAGACATACCGGCTACATCTGTACGCGCACGCACAATCCCTTTGCGCGGCATTGCTGTGCGCGGCAAAGCCAAGGAAATGGAATATGCTTTGAAAAATACAGCCGGTATTTTGGAAGCCTTAGAAAGTTATTTCGGCATTCCTTATCCTTATGAAAAACTGGATTTAATCGCCGCACCAGATTTTAATTTTGGCGCTATGGAAAATCCGGGCGCTATTGTTTTCACAGAATACTTATTGTTAATGAACGAAAATTCTTCACTCCGCCAACGTCGTGCCTATGCGTCGGTCAATTCGCATGAACTTGCACATCAATGGTTTGGCGATCTCGTCACGCCAATATGGTGGGAGGATATTTGGTTGAACGAAGCCTTTGCCAGTTGGATGGGCAATAAAGGCGTCGATTTATGGCAACCAGAAGGTAATTTTGGTCGCAATACTTTGCGGGGTGCGCTTGGAACGATGTCAACAGACTCGCTCGCCTCAACCCGCAAGGTGAGAGAGCCTCTGCACCGTTCCGAAAAAGTCATGGATCAGTTTGACAGTATTACATACCGCAAAGGTGGCGGTGTCTTAGCAATGTTTGAAAGCTATCTCGGCGAAGAAGCCTTCCAAAAAGGTGTGCGTTTGCACATGAAACGGTTTGAAGATGATGTGGCGTCGGCGGATGATTTTTTTCAATCCCTTGCTGATGGTTCTGGCAATGCCCAAGTTGTGCCAGCCTTGAAAAGCTTTGTTGATCAACCGGGCCTTCCTCTTGTCAGTGCGGAGCTAAGCTGTAAATCAGATACATTTAAACTGAAGCTGTCTCAATCACGCTATGCACCATTGGGATCAACGATTAAACAAGGTCAGTCTTGGCAAATTCCCGTATGTGTGAGTTATGAGGTGGACGGCAAGCGTACAAAAACCTGTAAACTCATGACGACAAAATCAACAATTATGGACCTTGAAACCCAGTCATGCCCAAGCTGGATAAGCGTCAATGCGGATGGCGCAGGATATTACCGTTTTTCATTGGATACGAAAGCGTGGGCAGGCTTGCTTGATAATATAGATAAATTAAATTCAAAAGAAGTCCTGACTGTTATGGACAGTTTGAAAGCAAGTTTTGCGACAAACAAAATAGACGCACATACATATTTGAACGGGTTAAGTGCGTTCGCCCAACATAGTGAATACGACATTTCGCGCACAGCGGGTAATCCAATTGCTTCCATGCATGGGGTTTGGCTCGACGAAAGCTCTCATGATGATATCGCCCGTTTCACAAAAAGCCTTTATGCACAGAGATATGAACGCATTAAAAATGCAGACAGCATAGAAGCCGATTTATTAGCGCCAACATTGGCGGGACGTTTGCTACACTATGGTCAAGATAAAACATTAGCGAAAGAATTTGCTGAGGCAGGCGCGTCCTATCTAGGGATAAATGCTAAAGCTGATAAAACGGCCTTAGCACCAAAAGTACTCGGCCTCGGTTTAGGTGAAGCTTTTCGGGAATATCCTCAAAAGGCCCTCCCGCTCTTGATGGCCCTCGTGCAAAATGGATCCGCCGTTGAAAAGGGGAGTGCAGTGGCTGTACTTTCGGGTACAACTGACCCAAAAATCGCAGCCCAACTCCGTGACGATGCACTGAACAATACTGATGTGTTTACGGGACGCCAAGCCATGGGGCTATTGGGTGGCCTGCTTGGTAATTCTGTAACAAAGGACGCAACATGGGAATGGACGAAAACGAATTTCGATGCATTTGTCAAAGTGCGTGTGCCTGATGCTCGCCTCGGCGCCGTTCCAAGATTAGCACGTGGTTTTTGTGACGCGGAAAAATCTGCCGAGATCAAAGCCTTCTTCGAAAGCAAAATTGACATTATCCCGGGCTCAGAGCGTTCACTCGCACAGACTTTGGAAGGTGTGAATTTATGTGCAGGCTTCGTCAAAGCCAAAAGAGATGAACTCGCAAAAGCCCTAGCCGAACGCTAATGCCTGTTTAAGACGCAGATTACATTTTTGACTTACCAGTGCCCAGACCAGTAATGAGACGAGCACAGTAATCGGAAATGCAATCACAAAAAGTGTCAGTGCGCTAAGGCTCGGCAATACGAGTAAGGTTAGCTGTGTGACAGGCCAGTTAAATACATAAAGTGCCAGTGAAATATCTGGAATTTTTTGTATCCATTTTGGTGTTTTTCTTTGTGTGGTCATGACGAGGAAGCATAAAAACCCAAAGCCAAGTTCTGTGCTAACCTCAATGAAAGGCGTCCACGGGAATACATAATAATTAATGGCCGCAAAACCAAAAAATACAAAAGGAATGATTAATTTGCGTGGAATGTCATCGCGGTAAGCATATGTGCACATGCCAATTAACATTGCCCATCCTAGCCGCAGTCCTGTCGCAGTAAACTCTATCAACGGATGTACACGTGTTGCGTCACTAAAATAACTGGTTAAAATAGACGAAGCTATAATCGTAAAGACCGTGAAAAGAAGGAGAAGTTTTTTCTTTTGAAATAATCCAAGCGGCCATAAAATAGCAATGCCGACATAGAGAATAGCGCCCCAACGAAACGTCCAAAGCGCACCCTGTATGACGCATTTATAAAGTGCATCATCAAGAAGGCCAGGTGTTAATTCATTCGCATCTAAAACGCTAAGAACCTTAACGAGGTAAAGCGAGTGTTGTTTGAGGCGTGATGCGTTCGGGTCTGTTATCAGATCAATAGGCACGCCAAATATCGGGAATATAATAAAGACCACACAAAGCGCAAAAACGGCTAATGTCGGAAAATTTCGACCAAATCGTGACAGAAGAAAGGCTTTGGGAGACCCATGTTTTTCGAGGCTATGTAAGGCTAGGAACCCAGAAATCATAAACAGAATGGCAATGCCGTACCAGCTAGGGTCATAGCCAAACATACGTAAATACTCAGCCTCTTGCAGTCCGCGCGGCATGGTGGATGTATACCCAAAAGCAATCATGGTAATTACGAGCATACGAAGAGGGGCAAGCCAAGGCATCTGGCTAGAATCAAGCTTAATACGATTGTGAGTATTTTCTTGTTTTCTCTTGATTATACGCATTGATTTCGCCTATTCCATTGCCCCAGTGTTGCCTACTACCTTAAATTACTTAATATATGCTTTTTATGAACATATTTTAACCGGGTTTGAGGTTAGGTTTGAATGGTTATAGCGCGGATGTGGAAAATATTGGATTGTTTATGGATTGGCTTCAATTATTAATTTTGGCGATTGTACAAGGCTTGACCGAGTTTTTACCTGTCTCAAGTTCGGCTCACCTTATCCTGCCTTCGAAAATTATGAACTGGCCAGATCAAGGGCCAATGATCGACTTAATGGCGCATTTAGGTTCTCTTGGCGCTGTATTGATATATTATCGCCGTGATGTGGGACGCATGATTGCGGGCGGGTTTGATATTTTAAGTTTCAACAACGAACGTATGCAAAAGCCGCAAGCAAAACTCGCTTTTCATATTTTGATTGCGACACCTCCCGCACTTATCACTGGTCTTACCATGAGTATTGTCGGCTGGGATGAGCTTGTACGCTCTCCACTGATTATTGCGTGGGCAATGATTGGTTTTGGTGTTGTTCTTTGGCTGTCAGATATTATGGGCAAAAAACTGAAAACCATCGAGACGATGAATTGGAAGTCTGCTGTTTTGATTGGCCTAGCACAGATGATTGCTTTTATTCCTGGAACGTCACGTTCGGGCATTACAATGACGGCGGCACGGGCGCTTGGCTATACACGTAGCGAGGCGGCACGGTTTTCAATGCTACTTGCAATCCCGACGATCTTGGCTGGTGGCGCCTATGCCTTTTTGAAGCTTCTCACATCTGATGGTGCTATGCAGGTAAGTCTTCAAGACGGCCTTATCGTCGCAGCCTTGTCGTTAGTGGCGGCGTATATTGCGATTTATATTTTCATGAAACTGATCGAGAAGGTAAGTTTTTTCCCATTTATGATTTACCGTTTTCTACTCGGCGGCGCGATTTTATATTGGCTAGCTTATATCAACTAACGCAAAGTAACTTAGGCCGAGTAGCTTAGGTCGAGTTTAGTTCTCTGCCTCTTTGTGAAATTGGCCATACGTCTTAAAGACTTCAAGCGTTGGCGGTACGATTGCTTCAATTGTTTCGACGTGTACGCCTAACTCGGCAAAACCAGCGCGATCACCACTGAGGACAACATCGACCTTCATGCCTTTGACCATGTCCCGCGTGATAAATGGTTTGACTAGCAAGTTGAGAAGGGGAATTGCACCTAAAATTTCAAAGCCTAACCCAAATATTGTACCTGCAAACCACGGCATGGGAATGAGCGCACGTTTTTTATCAACGGTTTGCAAAGTGAAGGTAATCAATTCTTTCACGCTATAGGTTTCTGGCCCTGCGAGTTCAAAGATTTTTCCAGTATGGCCTTGTGTGACCACTTTTGCGACGGCTTCGGCGACATCACCAACATATACAGGCTGTAAACGGTTTTTGCCGCCACCCAGAAGCGGAATAACCGGGCTAAGTTGTGCAAGGCGTGCAATGTTTTTAAACACCCCAACCCCTTCGCCGTAAAGGGTTGCTACGCGAACAATATTGGCTGTCGGCAGCACAGTCGTGACCGCAGTTTCGCCGTCAGCCTTTGATTTCGCGTAATTGCATTTTGCATCCGCATCGGCGCTTAAAGAGGAAATTTGCACAAGATTAGTAATCCCGTGTGCATGCGCCGCTTCTGCTACAGTTTTCGCGCCAAGGACATGAACCGCGTTAAACGTTTGGCTACCCGCTTTGTGAGAAATACTTGCAAGGTTGATAACGGCGTCTGCGCCTTCAATAGCATGTGCGACAGAGGCTTTGAAACGAAGATTGGCTTGTACCAAATGTATTTGACCCACTTTACCGCTGAGACGTAAATCTTGAGCAATATGGGGACGTCTGACGGCTGCGCGTACACGCCATCCTTCGCGGACAAGTTCGCGCAAGACATGGCGACCAAGAAACCCGTTAGCGCCGAAAACTGTTACAAGACCTTTTGTCATGTTAATACCCTTCATGATTCAATCCCCTAGCCAATACGCCCAAAAGCTTTCCATGTCTATAATAAGGCGTGATAAAAGCACGTTTTTGTGATGGAAACCCCACAAAGAAATTGACCAGCTTGCTTGGCTATCGTACATGCTGTGCCAGAGTTTTAAGATTTTGAAATCCGCTAAGGACATAATTATGGCTATACATTTACACAAAAATGACCTCCCTGATAATATCAGTTTTGGAAAATCAGTAGCTGTAGACACGGAAACACAGGGTTTATCGCTTGTACGTGATAAATTATGTTTGGTACAATTGTCGGCGGGCGACGGGGACGCACATATTGTGCAAATGGATAGAAATGCATATGATTGCCCAAATCTAAAAGCTTTGATGAGCGACCCCGACGTTGAAAAAATATTCCACTATGCACGGTTTGATATCGGCATGTTGAAACGTGATTTGGGCGTAGAGGTCACACCTGTTTATTGTACGAAAATTGCCTCTGCATTGGTGCGTACCTATACGGACGGTCACGGCTTGAAAAACCTCTGCAAAGAATTGCTAAATGTAGATTTGTCCAAACAACAACAAAGTTCTGATTGGGCCAGTGAAAGCCTAAGCCAAGCGCAGCTTTCTTACGCGGCCTCGGATGTTTTGTATTTACATCAATTACAACGTATTCTCACGGCGCGCCTGATGCGTGAAGATAGACTTGATATGGCCAAAGCCTGTTTTGAGTTTTTACGCACGCGTGCCGATCTTGATATGGCGGGTTGGGCAGAGGTCGATATTTTCTCTCATAGTTTTCGGTAAGGGCACTTGAAAAAAAGCTAACCAGAAATTCATGTAATCCTTTGTCGCAAAACACATAAGAATAGGCTATATATCTGTGGGAAAGCTAATGTGTGAAACTGTATGAGTATTGCCACCGACGAAAAAGGTGTGAAGTCCGCCGAATTTTGGGAGCCGCGCCGCGCGCTCACCCTTGATGCTGCGCGTCGACATTCCTCATTTATTCGTATTGCACGCCAGGTTTTACTTGCTTGCGCCGCATTATTAGCGGGCCTGCTTGTTTGGTATTTTGTCAGTGCGCCAAAAACCACGCCCATGCAACCAAGTGCGGACGAGACTGTGAAAATGGTCAATCCAATTTATAAAGGGCGCACGTCGGATGGGCTTGCCTACCGCATTATTGCCGATGTGGCTGTACGGTTTTTGCAAAAGCCGGATGAAGTTACATTGAGCAAGCCTGTTTTAAATTTTTTGCGTACTGCCGGGGTAGACGAGAGTAAAGTTTTTGCACAATCGGGCGTCTATAACAGCAAAGACCACATTTTGGATTTACGTAAAAATGTAAATTTAAAAACAGATGAAGGTCACGAGTGCCAAACTGAGCATAGTTTGGTATTTATCAAAGATAAACGCATAATAGGCGATGCATCGATTACGTGTATGGGGTCCTTTGGCACAGCATCTGGTCATGCATATGAGGTAAATAATAATTATACCGAATTTGTTTATAAAGACGGGATGACGGCGCGACTTATCCCAAAAGACGTTGGCGCATCTTTACGTGGGGCGTCATCCGTATCAAATACAAAGTCGCCGCAAATGGGGTTTGATACAAATAAGGCTGTTGATGTAGCCGCTCAAAAAGCTGTGTATACGGGGCCTAAAATTGTACTGACTGAGAAAGTTGATATCCGCCAAGAAGATACACATATTCGTGCAAAGCGCATCGATTTATATCGTGAAATCGAAAGCACCTCGGATGAGGGCAAAGTGAAATACGGTAATATTAATCGTATGGTGGCAACAGGTGCTTTTCGCTATGAAGATAAAGAAAGCATGGTTTCTGGGCATAAAGGGGTTTACGAACGTGATAAAAATATTATCACAGTCACAGGTGAAAATGGTACGGTGCGCTATACACAGGAAAATGGCAATACGGTTTCGGGTTGTAAGCTTGTGTATGATTTGACAAAAAGCCGTGCGACTTTCGATGGCCGTTGTGGGGCTAAGACGTCAGGTGGCCGTGTCATTATTCGAACAGGGCAATAATTGGCACGGTAATAATCGTAAGACTACTTTGCGAAGAAAAAGGAAATGTTGATGAACATATTTATGTCTGGTTTTAAACATGCACTCGTTGGGTTATCGCTCATGGCAATCCCCTTAAGCGCGTCGGCACAATTTGTGTCAGGCAGCAATGCTTCTACAATAATTACTGCTGACCGTGCTGAATACCAAGGAGATGTAACCATTCTTACAGGGCAAGTGGATGTGCGCCAAGACGATGTCCGTATTCTTGCTGATAAAATGGTGATTAAAAGTTCTAGCGGTATCTCTTCAGGGGTGTTTTCCGAAGTTACTGCTGAGGGTAATTTTTATTATCTGACTTCTGAGCAAGAAGTAAAAGGCCAGCGTGGCGTATATACAAAAACAAATGATACATTTGTGGTGACTGGTGATGTGGTTTTAAAGCAGGCCAGTGGGAATGTTGTGACAGGTGATAAGCTTTATTACAATATTGGCACAAAAAATGCGCGTGTCGTTGGCACTTGTAAAGGCCGTAAATGTGGTTCAAAGGGGCGAGTTAATATTCTGATTAAAAATTCAGGCGGTTCTGGAAGCTAATATTTATGACTGACACAACACCAAAAGGCGACACTTCGCCAGCCCAAACACCACAAGCCGAGATTCCGCAAGAAGGCCTTGCCGCTATTGGTATTGGGAAATCTTACAAAGGCCGCGCTGTGGTCAAAGGGATTACACTTTCTGTCAAACGTGGAGAAATTGTTGCTCTCATGGGGCCAAACGGGGCTGGTAAAACAACAAGTTTTTACATGATTATGGGCCTTGTCGAGGCCGACCGTGGTCAAATCCTGCTCGATGGCCAAGATATTACTGGTTTACCTATGTATCAACGTGCTCGTTTGGGCGTTGGATACTTACCACAAGAAGAAAGCATTTTCCGTGGGCTTAGTGTCGAGCAAAATATTCGCGCTGTTGTCGAATTAACAGAAAAAGACCGAAGCAAATGGAGCGATAATGTTGACGCGCTTCTAGACGAGTTGAATATCGGTCATATCAGAAAAAGCCCGGCGCTTGCCCTGTCGGGCGGTGAACGTCGTCGTGTTGAAATCGCGCGCGCATTGGCATCTCGTCCCTCATTCATCCTTTTGGACGAACCATTTACAGGTATTGATCCAATTGCGATTGCAGATATTTCAGACCTTATTCGCTATTTGAAAAAGCGCGGTATTGGCATTTTGATTACAGATCATCGTGTGCGCGAGACTCTCGATATTGTTGATCGTGCCTCTATCATGTTCCAGGGCGATGTCTTGTTTGAAGGCAGTCCCGATGAAATTCGTGCCAACAAAGATGTACGCCGCGTATATCTCGGTGAAAAATACGCTTAAACTGGCCCTGTTAAATCAGGTTCATCCCAAGCCTTTCAGGCCTTTCGTGTTTTTATAAAATAATACAGATTTTGGATAATGGGTGAATGGAAATTCACGCGTGCGCTTCTGTGTGTGCCACGCCATTATTGGTATATTAAGTGTCTATTAACCATGTTTTTTTCTTTGCTGAAACTGTGTGCAGTCAAGAAGGTTTTGAAACCACTCTTTAATGCCTCTCTGATAGACACCATATTAAATATAAGAAAAAGGAGTGTTTTGACGCTCCATTAAAATTTAAGAAAGTTCATAAATGGCATTAGCGCCGCAAATTCAACTGAAGCAAGGTCAGAGCCTGACCATGACGCCGCAATTACAGCAGGCGATTAAATTGCTGCAATTGTCTAATATTGAACTTGCCGCATTTGTAGAAGAACAGCTTGAAAGCAATCCGTTATTAGAGCGGGGAACTGGCACTGAAAACCGCCGTACAGAAGACGCCGAAGTTAAAGCCGAGCCAGAAAGCGGGCTTGAAGAATTGAATCTGGCAACGCCCAATGCCCAAGCGGCAGACGCTATGGACGCGTCGGATAGTTTGATGAATGCGGACGCGACAACGGCAGAACTTGCCCCATCTGCCCCATCCGTTGGTGGGGAAATTGATTGGTCAAAAGCAAGCTCTGGCGGGAGTTTTAATGGGGGGAGTGAATATGACGCCGCCTCGAACACAGCGCATGAAACAACGCTAAACGAACACTTAACAGCCCAACTCGTTTTGGAAATTCATGATACGCGCGACCGTCTTATCGGTGCGTATCTTATAGATAATGTCGACGAAAATGGATATTTACGTGCTGATTTAGCAGAGCTATCTGAGCGCCTTGGCGTAAATATAGCGCGTGTGCAATCTGTTTTGAACATTATGCAAGGCTTTGAGCCTACGGGCGTTATGGCGCAAAATTTAAGCGAATGCCTCGGTTTACAACTGAAGGAAAAGAATGAACTAGACGCGCCGATGCAAATTTTATTGGATAATTTAGAGCTTCTTGCTAATCATGATCTGCCTAAATTATGCAAATTATGTGATGTGAGCACAGAAAATCTCGGGACGTATATTTTACGTCTGCGTAGTCTTGCGCCAAAGCCTGGCCTTGCATTTGGTAGCGAGTCTGCGGCGGTTGTCGAGCCTGATGTTTTCGTACGCGAACGTCCAGACGGTGGTTGGTCAGTCGAGTTAAATACAGAGACCTTGCCGCGTGTATTGGTCAATTCACGGTATTTTGCGGAAATTTGCGGCAAAAATGCCGATCAAAGTGTCAAAACTTATATGAGCGAATGTCAACAAAATGCGAGTTGGCTGGTAAAAAGCCTTGATCAACGCGCGCGCACGATTTTGAAAGTTTCGAGCGAGATCGTCAAACAGCAAGACGGTTTTTTTGCATATGGTATTGACCATCTAAGGCCGCTAAATTTGCGGACTGTCGCCGACGCTATTGAAATGCATGAAAGTACGGTCAGCCGCGTGACGTCAAATAAATATATCGCAACACCACGTGGTACGTTCGAGTTGAAATATTTCTTTACGGCCGCAATCGCGTCTATGGATGGTTCGGAGGCGTTAAGTGCTGAGGCCGTGCGACATAAAATCAAAATCCTTATCTCCGAAGAAAAGGAAGTAAAGAGCGTGCTTTCAGACGATAAAATCGTTGATTTGCTGCGCGCCCAAGGGGTGGATGTTGCAAGACGTACTGTGGCGAAATATAGAGAATCTCTCGGTATTCAGTCGTCTGTTCAGCGTCGTCGGATTTTAAAAAACGCATTATAGCACTTAAAATCTTTACTGAAAATAAAACAAAATACCTTTTTCACTGCCAAAATTACGCCAAATGTGTTAGGCTCACCGCAGGCTTAACACACAAGGAGATCGCCTATGCAAATCCAAATTGTTTCTAAAGGTATTGATGTTTCACCCGCGCTAAGTGAGCGCATAAGTGCACGACTTGAAGACATGATGGATAAATACATACATCGAGACGGGGAAGCCCAAATCTCGATTGCAAAGGATGGGGCGGGTTTTCAAACAGTTATAAATATGCATCTCCCTTCGGGGACAACCATGCAAGCGCGTGGCGCTGCCTCGGATGCATATGCGGCATCGGATGAAGCCTTGGAGCATCTTGAAAAACGGTTGCGTCGTTATAAACGCCGCCTGAAAGATCATCACCAAGAATCTAAGGCCGAGGCTATGGCCATGTATATTTTGCAAAACCCTGTTGAAGAGGGTGATGATAGCGAGGATGCAGGCCTTCCAGCAGAACCGATCGTAATCGCAGAAAAAACAACTGAAATTGGCACAATGACAGTCAGCATGGCATCTTTAGAGCTTGGCTTGACGGATTCTAATGTCGTGGTTTTTAAAAATGCCGCGCATGGCGGCATAAATGTCGTGTTTAAGCGTGCAGACGGCAATATTGGGTGGATTGACCCGCAGCGTTAAGCAGGCTATGAGCCTTCTTCGAAAGTGGAAGCTAAAGCTGTGGACCGATGAATATTGAAAGCCTGTTTATACCCGCTTGTGTAAGTGTTGGATTAAATACTGTAAGCAAGAAACAACTCCTGCAAGAAATGGCAGAGATGGCTGTATCCTGTGGGGCGTGTGCGCATACCAATCTGAAAACACGTGATGTTGTCAGCGCGGTTATGGAACGTGAACGTCTGGGCAGTACGGGCGTAGGGCATGGTGTGGCAATCCCTCATGCGCGCCTCGAAGGGTTGGATCAAGTCCGTGCGGTTTTTGCCCGTTTGGAAACACCGCTTGATTACGAATCCATTGATGACCGCCCCGTTGACCTTGTGGTGCTTTTGCTTGCGCCTGCAAATGCAGGTGGTGACCATCTTCGGGCTTTGGCGCAAATCTCTAGATTGCTCCGTAAAGAAGATATGCGTGCGCGTCTACGTAGCGCCCCAAATGCAGAAAGTCTGCATTTGCTCCTTACCGAAAAACGTGTGGCGGGCGTTGCATAAAAGTTTCATGTTTTAGAGTATCTCTTTTTCATCAAGCTATGATAAGAACTGACTATGTCAGTCAATGCGCCCAAAAAAACAAAAGATAAAACAAAAGATAAAACGAATTTATATTTTAACCGAGAGCTGTCTTGGTTATCATTCAATGAACGTGTGATGGAAGAGGCACAAAACCTTTCCTACCCATTATTGGAACGCTTACGTTTTCTCGCGATTTCAGCAAATAATCTAGATGAGTTTTATATGGTGAGGGTTGCTGGGCTACGGACTCAAGTGATCGCAGGAATGCCGTCTACAAGCCTGGACGGTATTTCAGCAAACAAACAACTGATCAATATCCGTAAACAGGCCAAGCAATTAATCATTGATCAGCAAAAACAGTGGAAGCGATTACACAAAGAATTATATGCTGAGGGCATTCGGGTAAAGAAAGCGGCGAGCCTCAATACAAAAGACCGAGAGCATTTGCACAAGATTTACCAAAGCGAAATTCTACCGCTTCTTACGCCGCTTGCGATTGATCCAGCACATCCTTTTCCGTTTATTGCTAATTTTGGTTTTGGTCTTATTTTGTCTCTCACGCGGCGATATATACCAACGGATATAGAGGGGGTTACGCACAGAACCGATGAAGACAATAGAAAAGCACTCATCATCGTGCCTGCACATGTGCCACGTTTTATCCGTCTGGAAGAAGATGATGAAAGTAAAGAACAAACCTTCATTCCGCTCGAAGATGTTCTCAAACTTTTTTCTCCAGAGCTATTTCCTGGTTTCAAAATCACTGATTATGGATTGTTCCGCATCACCCGTGACAGCGAACTTGCCATTGACGAAGAGGCCGAAGACCTTGTGCGTCATTTCGAATTTCTCCTTAAAAAACGTAGACGTGGACGTGTCATTCGACTGGCAATGGACGCAGCGACACCTGAACATCTAAAATCATTCCTTATTGAAAGTTTTGAGGCGTGGGATGAAGAAATTATGGATATAGATGGTCTGCTTGGATTGGCTGACCTTACACATATTATCGCTAAACACCGCAGCGATCTTCTCTTCAAACCATATAAAGCCCGTTTTCCAGAGCGTATCCGTGAACATGACGGAGACTGTTTTGCCGCAATTGCCCAAAAAGATATTCTCGTCCATCATCCTTACGAAGAATTTGATGTGGTTGTGCAGTTTTTACAACAAGCAGCCATCGACCCTGATGTGGTTGCCATCAAACAAACCCTTTACCGCACCAATGAAAATAGCCCTATTGTGCGTGCCTTGATTGACGCGGCCGAGCGCGGAAAAAATGTAACGGCGCTTGTCGAATTAAAGGCGCGTTTTGACGAAGCCAGTAATATTCGTTGGGCGCGGGATTTAGAACGTGCAGGCGCCCATGTTGTCTACGGTTTTGTTGAATATAAAACCCATGCAAAAATTAGTCTGGTCATTCGCCGTGAAGGTGGAAAACTTCGCACATATACGCATCTTGGCACTGGGAATTATCATGTGCAAAATGCAAAAATTTATACGGATTTGGCACTGTTTACCGCCAAGGACAGTATTGGGCGAGATGCAGGTAAAATTTTCAATTTTGTCACCAGTTATTCTAGCCCAAGTAATTTAGAGCGTTTACGTGTCGCGCCACTCAATTTGCGAGAGACACTTGTCGGACATATCGAAGATGAAATTGCCCATGCGAAGGCAGGGCGTCCAGCTATGATTTGGGCAAAAATGAATGCATTGGTTGATGTGGGTATTATTGACATCCTTTATAAAGCGTCTCAGGCAGGTGTGCAGATCGACCTTGTCGTGCGGGGTATTTGCTGCTTGCGACCAGGTGTGAAAGGCTTATCGGAAAATATACGTGTTAAAAGTATTGTGGGACGTTTTTTAGAGCATTCTCGCATTGTCTGTTTTGGGAATGCTAAGGTTTTGCCGAATGCAGATGCCTTGATTTATTTCAGTTCCGCAGACTGGATGCCGCGTAATTTAGACAGGCGTATCGAGACACTTGTTCCTGCGGATGATCCGACTGTGCGACGTCAAATTATGAACCAAATCATGACGGCTAATTTACGCGACAATACGAATAGTTGGGATTTAAATCCTGATGGTAAATATGTGCGTCGTCAGCCAAGTGAAGATGAGCCCGCATTTTCTGCCCATGCGTATTTTATGGAAAATCCGTCTCTTTCTGGACGGGGTACGGCACTGGAAATGAACAAGCCATTAGATATTAAACCCGTCTTCCGTCTTAAAAAACAACCAAAATATGCTATGGATAATACTGATGAAGCATAACACATCCAAAGCAATTCATGACCAAATTGCGATTATTGATATTGGATCGAACTCAGTACGTTTTGTTATCTACGAAATTCATGGCGCCGCTTTCACACCAATCTATAATGAAAAAATTCTCGCAGGACTTGGACGGGATTTGCAACGGACTGGCAATCTTCATGTCGAGGGGGTAGAACAGGCATTTTCAGCGCTAAAACGCTACAAGGTTTTAGTCAATGAACTTGAAATAGAAACCGTATTAATTGCGGCGACAGCAGCCATGCGCGACGCCAAAGATGCACCCGCATTTATCAAACGTGTAAAAGATGAAATCGGCTTTGACATTACCCCGTTAAGCGGCGCGCAAGAAGCGTTTGTATCTGCGATGGGCGTCGTGTCTGGCGATGTGCGTTCGCAAGGCATTGCCGTGGATTTGGGTGGTGCCAGTCTGGAGCTTATCGAGATAAAAAACGCCCATGCACAAGACGGTGTTACCTATCCGCTTGGCCCGTTCTCTATGTTTGAAAACAGTTTTGATCCTGTAGAAATGCGGGCGCGTATAAAAGCCGAACTTGATAATGGGCAACCCCATAAAACAGGGCAAGATTTATTTCTTATCGGAGGTGCGTGGCGTAACTTGTTTATCATTCACCAAAAACGAACGGGCTACCCCCTGCGTGTCGCTAATAATTACCGCCTTGAGGTTGACGAGGCCAATACATTGGCGCAATGGGCCTATAGCGAAGAGGGCGTTGATATTATTAAGAGCTGGCGCGGTCTTTCTTCGCGGCGGGCGGATACTTTACCGTATTCGGGCCTGTTACTGACTGTGCTGTTAGATATTTTAAAGCCGCGTAGTGTGATTGTTGCACCGGGCGGTTTGCGGGAAGGCTTGGTATATAATTCCCTCTCACGCGAAGTGAAATCACGAACAGCTTTGTTTGATGCTTGTCATGCATTGGCTGGGGGGGGCGAAGAGGGCATTGGTTTTGGCCAATCTTTATTTGATTTTTTAAACGGGCTTGACGCAAGGCTTCCTAAATATTTTTCGTATGAAAATGAAAACAGGTTACGCAAAGCGGCTTGTATATTGGCAAGCCTTGGCAAAGGCTTGCACCCGGATCACAAGGCACGAATGGTATTTCGCGCCGTGATCTATGCGCCATTACCAGACATAAGCCACGAAGAACGTGCGTATTTAGCCTTGATGCTTTTCAGTTCATATACAAGTAAAACCAGCACCCCTAATGATGAAGTACTGACGCATTTTCTGAGCGATGAGGCACAATTAAGTGCGCGTATTTATGGTGACGCCATGCGGCTTGGTGCTGATATTTCGGGGCGTAGTCATAAAGTTTTATTGCTCTGTCATTGGGGAAATCTATCTGAAAAATTACACTTAAATATTCAACACGGTTACGAAGATTTATTTACCGATAAAGTGGACACGCGATTAGCGGATTTAAACGCCTTGATCACAAGTGCTCATCTCTAATCCTCTTTGCCTAATCCTTTTTTACCTAATCTTTTTTAGAAGACTCCGCCCCCTCATCCTGCGTTGTCTGACGGTAACTAAATTTATCCGTATCAAGCTCTTTACTCGTTTTCAGCAGAGACCCGTGTTTTATGGATGAAGCCGATTTAATTGAACTCCCGTGCAGCACGAGAGATGTTTTTTGTGAGGTATTTTCCAAGCGTTGGATTTTGTCTGTGGCTTGTGCTTTAGTGTCTTTCTCTGAAACCTGTACGGTAATGCCTTTTGTCTGCGCGGCTTTGCTAACACGCCATAATTTTTGTGTTTGGCGTTCGGCAAATATGAAATCACCATTTTCCATAAGCATAATCGCCGATGGCTCACCCCAGATTCGCAATTTGCCTTGTAGAGGAGAAGGGCGGGAAAATCCTTGAATAAAAGCTTCTGATAATGGGGCTAAACTTCCATATTGAAACGTGCGTTTTGCAATCATTGGGTTGCGCCCTGTTTGGGCAATAAGAAGCCCGTCTGGCCAAAATACCATAGCATGAATAGGTGTGCGTTTTGTGTCCGCCCCTTGCGCGATATCAAAATGAGTGTTCGGGCTTAAGGGGATTATGTCGGAAATATTCTTATCGCCTAATGCGGCCCACAAAATGCCTTGTGGGGTTACGGCAAGTGCATTGACCGAGAGATCGTCATTCCGAGAGGCGGCGAAAATAGACACTTGGAGCGTTTGGGTATCCAGTCGCATTATGTGTTGGCCGTCTGCTATATATAAACTACGCGTTTTAGGATGAACGGCGATTGGCAGTTTCGCGAGTGTCGTTGCGAGTGCCGTTGTATGTGTGCGAGGGAATATCAATGTGGGCATGGTGTCCGTGTGCAAAGCGGCCCCCGCATGAATACGCCAAACACCCTGTGCATCCGAAATATAAAGCGTGTCGGTATCGGCGACCATATGTGAAGGCCTCTCAAAGCCAACAAGAAAGACAGTTTTCATGTCAGGCATACCGTCACGGTTTTGATCGCGAAGTTTGATGATGCGTTGACGCTTGCGGTCGAGTACGAAAATATCATTATTAATACTTGCGAGCGCCGAGATGTCGCCTAGGTTCTGGCCAATTTTTTTAAGGGCGAAACCAGATGGGGCTGTTGGTACGTCTTGAGTACCCGCTCTATATATATTTCTTTGCGGCGGCGTTGCATATGCATACGCAGGCAAAAGACCATAAAAGCAGAGGAAAAGTGAGACAACGAATCGCATAAGCTATAGTGGCGCAAACCAACGTCATTAGCGAGAGCAAGCTACACCTTGTACTATGGCCAAGTACTGTGGCCAAGTACTCTGCCCAAATACTCTACCAAACCTAAGCTTCTTGTCAGACGTGCTGGGGTTTGATAGTTAGAAATGAATAAGGGGATTCGCTTTCAAAAATAACAAGCAAAACAATAATGAAAATATCCGTACTCATGTGAATGGGATGGGCTAGTTTATGGGTGTAGTCTTACACACACATTTGGACGAGGTTTCAAAAATTCTGACGCCGAAATTAAACGACGGCGCTTATCCTTGTTTGATTTTAAACGCAGACTATCAACCATTGAGCTATTACCCGCTTTCATTATGGTCATGGCAAGACGCGATTAAAGCCGTGTGCCTTGAGCGTGTAAATGTTGTTGATTTTTACGCAAAAACAATACGCTCAGCACATAGCGAAATGTTATTACCTTCGGTTTTGGCGTTAAAAGATTTTGTGCCACAGAACCGCTCGCCCGCATTTACACGGTTTAATCTTTTTCTACGCGATGGTTTTCAATGCGCCTATTGTGGTTGCGAGAACGAACTGACATTCGATCATGTGATACCCCGAAGACTGGGCGGAGTTACGAGTTGGCAAAATATCGTAGCAGCCTGTTCTCCGTGTAATTTTAAAAAAGGTGGCCGAAGCTTAAAAGAAGCGCGAATGATCTTGCAACATAAACCCTTTCAGCCCAGCATGCATGCATTGCAAGCACAGGGTCGTAAATTCCCACCGGGGCATTTACATGAAACATGGCTGGATTATTTGTATTGGGACATTGAACTCGAAAGAGAATGAAAATTGGAGCAATGATGACAAAGATGAACAGAAAAATATCTACGCTAATTTTATCGCTATTTGCTTTACCCGCGCTTTTATTGGTGGGGTGTGGTGATGATAGAATTTCCCATGTTATCCTTGAAACCAGTCATGGCAATATTGAAATTGCGATTTATAATGAAAAAGCACCGATCTCTGCTGCCGATTTTTTATACTATGTCGATAATGGTTTATATGACGGCGAGGGGTTTTACCGCGCTGTACGTCCGCAAACTGACCCACGCGGTTTGAATATGGAAATCATCCAAGGTGGCTTGTTGGGGATGGAAACGGTTACCGCGACAATCGAACATGAGACAACACAAGTGACAGGCTTGTCTCATACAGACGGCGCGATTTCAATTGCGCGTGATGAGCCGGGCACAGGGAGCGCTGCGTATTTCTTTATTTCAATCGGTGACAATACTGAACTTGATTTTGGCGGCGAAAGAAATCCTGATGGGCAAGGTTACGCGGTGTTTGGTAAAGTCATAAAAGGTATGGATGTGGTGCGCGCGATTCAAATGAGCGACACAGGCGCCATAAGCGATGACGCAATCACCCAAGGACAAATGCTCACCAAACCTGTAATTATTGTGAAGGCAAAGCGTAAATAAACGCGTTAAATTTTTTCACTTAATCTAATGGCCATGCGGCAGCCTGCTTTGATAACTGCAGAGAGTACTGGATAGGCAGGGGCCTCTTTGGCACCCGATTCAATGGCTAAATCTCTATGGCGTAATTCATCTTCTCGAAACTGCGTGAAACGCGCACAAAGCTCTTTATCGCTATTTTTGGTTTCTTCGATTTGCTCCGCGTAATGTTGTTCAATCACCGATTCAACGGCTTCGGTACAGGCATGGGCCGCTTTTTCGCCCATGAGCGCCGTAGCAACTCCAAGCCCTGTGCTGGCAATATTCCAAATCGGAAGCAAAACTGTTGGCTTGGCTTTATGTTCGAGAAGAAGCGCGTCAAATGCATCCAAATGCTCTTGTTCTTCTTCACACATATGTTGTAATTGCGCCGCGATTTTACGGGTCTGGTGTGAACGCCCAAAAACTTTCGCTTGCGCGGAATAAATAGCTACGGCCGCGTATTCGCCTGCATGGTCAACCCGAAGCATTTCAGCAATGCGCGGTGACGATAATGTTTTCGCCGCGCCGCCTGATGTACCGCCTGGGCGTGCAGGTCTCGCAGTTGACTGATTAGTCATAGCTATTTCCTTTAAAGATCACACCTAAGCAGAGCACTGTGGCGATGGCTGAGAAAAAGGCATTATATCCAGCCATTGAAATTTTTAGTAAATGCCAAGGCGCATCCGAGCATGACGGAAGTTTAACACCCGGCTCAAAAATTTTAGAAATATCTGTAATGTTAATTGTGCCAATATCGGGAATCGCGGAACATGTTTTTGGGCCGTCCCACCATTTATATTCGACCCCTGTATGCCAAAAGGCGAGACCAAAGCTTGTGATGAACGCCATACTCATAATTAAGAGAAACACTTTATCCCAAGTACCGTCTTTGGAGAGATAACGTGCTACAAGCATAAATAGGGCAATTGCAAGAATTGTTTTATGGGCATGTCGTTGCCAATAACACATTTGGCACGGGTGCATGTCACCAAAATGTTGAAAGGCAAGTGCGCCCATCAACAGTCCACCTGAAAAAAGAATGGCAAGCCAAGGGGAAAACCGAAGCGCAAACCCTGTATCAATACGTTGTGTCATGCTTTACAATTTGTCCTCGTCCCATTTAGCTTCATTACAACGCTTATACGTTGGCTTATCTCTTGCATAAACAATAAAAGCACTTGGGTAAAATGAATTTTATACGGCTTACCCTTGGCAAATCTTAATACTTGTGGTTTAAGACAATTCTTGTCGAAATTATGGCAAGAAAGACTTTTGTGGGCATGAAAAACTTTTGTGGGAAGGGATGAAGTGGGCATACAGCAAGCAAGTTGTGATCTGAATACTGTGCATATTGGCGCAATGCTTCGCGCTGCGCGCGAAGAACAAGGTCTGAGTTTTCCCGATATTTCAGAACAATTGAAAATCCCAACACACTATCTCGCCGCGATTGAAAGTTTAGACAAAGATGCACTGCCAAGTTTAGGATATGTGTTGGGTTTTATACGCGCCTATGCATTGCATTTGGGGTTGGACGCAAAAGATGCCGTGGCGCGCTATAAAATTGAAATCGAATGCCCTAAAAATTTGGGTCTGCGTAATCGCCCCCATTATGTGCCAAAAAATAAACTCCGCCTACCACGAGGCAGTTTTGCCGCAGGCATGGTTCTGAGCTGCATGATTGTTGTGGTCAGTTGGTATGGATGGAAGACAGATGCAAACTCTGCACAAATCACGACACCGATACTGGAACAAGATAAAAGCTGGACCCTTGATTCAATAGAGCCAATTCAAGGAGATGAAGATCTGATAGCCCTCAAAGCGGTCGGGCCAAGTTGGGTGCATGTTGTTGATAAAGACGGAATCGTTTTAATCTCGCGCATTATGGTGCCAGGTGAAATGTTCGAAACCAAACGCGACCTTGCACCTGTTTTATCATTACGTGACGCAGGCGCTATAGAGCTTTATTTTGGTGGCAAACGTCTCGGCGCTGTTGGCCAAAAAGGTGAGAGCGCTAAAGATATTCCTTTAGCGGATGTTGCACAATAAGCTTTGCTTTGGGCCCGTGCTGATTTACATACATATATATGAGTAATGCATTCGACCATATACGCCCATGGCGCCAAATTTCACGCCGTAAATCGCGACAGATTATGGTTGGAAAAGTTCCTGTGGGTGGCGACGCACCGATCAGTGTCCAGTCCATGACCAATGCCCTGACCCCTGATATTCAAGCCACTATCAAACAAGTGCGCGACCTCGAAGAAGCAGGCGCAGATATTGTGCGTATTTCTTGCCCCGACCCTGAAAGCACGCATGCACTCAAAGATATAACCAAGGCTGTGAGTGTACCAATCGTTGCCGACATCCATTTCCATTATAAACGGGGTATCGAAGCCGCAGAAAACGGCGCAGCCTGTTTGCGGATAAATCCTGGAAATATTGGCGGACAGCACCGCGTGAAAGAAATCGTCAGCGCCGCGCGTAATAATGGGTGTTCAATCCGTATTGGCGTAAATGCGGGCAGTTTGGAAAAAAGCTTACTAGAAAAATACGGCGAACCCTGTCCCGAAGCCATGGTCGAGAGCGCACTAATGCATGCACGCATGTTGCAAGACGAAGATTTCCACGATTTTAAAATTTCTGTAAAAGCTTCCGATGTGTTTCTAACCGTTGCGGCCTATCATCAACTCGCAGACGCGATTGATTGCCCGCTTCACCTTGGAGTCACAGAAGCAGGGGGCTTGCGGACGGGCGGTATTAAATCGGCGATCGGCATGGGCAGTTTGTTATGGGCAGGGATTGGCGACACAATCCGTGTCTCGCTTTCTGCTGATCCTGTTGAAGAGATTAAAACGGGTTATGATATTCTCAAATCTCTGAATTTACGCACACGCGGTATTAATATTATTTCGTGCCCCAGTTGCTCAAGGCAAGGCTTTGATGTGATTACAACGGTCGCGGCCCTCGAAGACAGGCTCGCACATATTAGCGAGCCAATTACCCTTTCTATTATTGGCTGTGTCGTAAATGGCCCCGGTGAAGCCGCCTATACAGACATTGGTTTCACAGGCGGCAAGGCTGGTTACGGCATGATGTACGCCGCTGGTAAGCGTACAGGCAAAACGGCCAATGAAGATATGATTGAGGATATTATTACTCAAGTAGAAGAACGTGCAGAAATATTACGCAAGCAGGCCGCAGAAGAGGCCGCAGAAGAAGCGGTTCTTGATTAGCGTAGTTTGGTCGAAATTGCGCTAACCCCTTGACTCTTCTTATTATTGCACCAAGCTCTATATTATGAGCGATAATTTACCAGCGACCATCCCTTCACTTGCGCGTGCATTTGAAGACGAGCGAGAAAACCTACGTTCCGCAATCTCTGCCCAAAATTTATCTTCCAGCCAAGCCGTGATTGAAGCAAGGCGGGCCTTGGACCGTACGGGCGATATATTTGCAAGCCAAACCGAAGACATGCATTTGCAAAAATCTGGGCTATGGTTATTGGAAATGGTCAAATCTGGTTCAGGCGTTTTAGACCGTGGGGTGAAAGCCGATATTATCTGGCGCGAAGTGCCCAAGGCCTCAAAACGTATCATCGCAGGCAGCACGCTGTATTACAGCGCCGCAGGACTGTTTTTTGTCGCGGGTTTTCTACAAGCATCACGCATTGCAATGCTGGCTTCGCTCACCCTTGCCGCATTGCGGTTTTTTGACCCGAAAGACTGGAAAAACCTCTTAGGGAAAGTCCCTTTTTTGGGCAGGCATAAGACGCCGTTATTAGAAGCCCCAAATGGGCAATCCTTTCAAGCTGACACGCATATCTCCGTCGAAGCAGGGGGCTTTGTAGATACACTCGCCGATGCTCTGCGTACTGCGGATCATATTCTTGTTCGCCTCGCCGAACCTGTAGTGCAGACACATTGGCGCGATGATGCGCGCCTCATGGGGTTTGTGCAAAACTTGCTAGAGGCAAATGCATCAGGTGATACTAAATTCGCGCAGAAATTGGTTGGTAGTGAACTGGAAAGTATATTGCGAAACGAAGGCATAGAGATCGTAGATTATTCTCGCAAAACGGCCAAATATTTTGATGTCCTGCCTGCGCTTGATATGGATGGTACAAAAACCAAACAGGCCTCACCTGCATTGATGCATAATGGTGAAGTGCTGCGGCGCGGAAGTATCTGGAAAGCCATATGAGTAAAACAGATGAGTAAAACAGATAAAAATCTTGAATTTATTGGCTATGATCTTGGGCACGGCGAAACGGCTGTTGGGCGTGCCTATTCTGGCTCTGCCCGCGAACCAGAAATTTTAGAACATATGGGCGAACGCAGTTTCGTCACGGCAATTGCCAAAGGAAAATCTGGCGTACGCATTGGCGCGCAAGCGGTGAACCTCGCGGCCATTGGTGATAAAAAAGATAAAGTCTGGGTG
Source organism: Robiginitomaculum sp. (assembly GCA_002733905.1). GTDB lineage: Bacteria > Pseudomonadota > Alphaproteobacteria > Caulobacterales > Maricaulaceae > Robiginitomaculum_A. The sequence continues at coordinate 75,839 of NVXK01000003.1, forward strand.
AAATTTAAAAGCCGCGATGTCACGGACGCGGAAACGCAAATACCCACGCAATTATTTACCAAAACGCTTTTCGGTGATCTGGCCAAAGAAAAGAAAACCCAAGGCATGGGCGAAAGCCATTTTATTGTCGGGTGCCCATCTGGATGGGATGCCAATGACCGCGCGAACTACACAAAGCTTATGCAAAGTTCTGGCTTAAAAAAAGTGCGTATTGTACCTGAATCCCGCGCGGCGCTTATGACCGCTTTGGAGCAAGGCTATCTTTCGCTTGAGGCGGCACGCTCAAGTGTTTTGATCGTAGACATAGGGTCGTCAACAACCGACTTCACCTATTGTATGGATTTGGACGCAGAGGATGTCGGTCATAATATTCTAGGGTCAGGCTTGCTGGATAGCTTGATATTTGACCGCAATCTTGCACGCCAACCAGAACGCAAAAAGATTGAAAAATTGATTGCCCGTTTTCCCTATTACCGCCCCATTCTTGAATATTGGTGCCGCTTGGCTAAGGAACAATATTTCAACGGCGAAGAATTACCCGTGGAAATGATCCGCAGACTTCCTGTCGCAGGTGGCGTTTTGTTTGAAATTCGCATGGACAAAGAAGACGCAAAAGAAATTCTAAAAGCCAAAATACCTGCGTTGAACGGCTTTAATTGGCCCGAGACATTTGACTATGCATTGAAAGAGGCGGTATCGGGACTTGGTGGCCGTGAACCACAAACCGTATTATTGACAGGCGGTGCGTCTCGACTCCCCCTTATTGCGCCTGCGTGCGAAAAAGCTTTCCCGAAGGCACGTGTTGTGCGCGGCGCAGAACCCGAATTTGCGATTGCGCGTGGCCTTGCGTGGCTCGGCAGGTTTGAGTTTTTACATGCGAGTTTTAAATCATCTGTCACTGAACTGGTCGCCGAAAATGGCCCCGTATTTGAAAAGGCCAAAGCCGCGAGCGAAGCCTTGGGCGATGTTTTGGCCCCTGTACTTGTCGACGCCCTGATTGAGGCATGTGTAATTCCTGCATTCGCCGACTGGCGTAAAGGCACGATCAAAAATCTTGATAGTGTCGAAGCAGCATTAAATAAACGCGTGAAAATATGGCTAGGCAGTGACGACGCACAAGCGACCTTAAAACCTGAAATCGAAAAATGGTTTGCAAGTTTACAGCGCGACATTGAACATATCACCGACCCACTTTGTCGTGATCACGGCTTGCCTGCAATGGTTTTGTCTCTTGATGACAACGCACATGTTAGCCGCCATTTGGAAGGGCTGAGTGTCGCTGCGCCGCAAGTAGCAAGTTTGGAAAATGACACGGCGCTTGCAGGGACAACCGTGTCGGCAATTTTAATCGGCGTCTTGCTCGCAAAAGCTAATCTGCTGGCTCCACTTTTGGCCAACCCTCTTGGTATTGCCGTTGGCGGTGCGATCGGCGTTGGCGGTTTCTTCTTTGGTAGAAAAGCACTGGAAGGCAAATTACGTACGGCCAATGTTCCGATACTCGCACGTAAACTCATGACCAATGGCCGTATCCGCAAGGCCGCCAATAGCCAACGCGCTGATCTGATAAAAGATGTGGCAAAGGCATGGAATGAACAGGCATCTATGCGTTTTACGGACGAGCTCATCGAAATGTTAGAAACGGCATTTTTACAACGCACTCATGAACGTGCAGTTTTGTTTTTATTGTAACCTATAAATTTGTCATAAACCCAAAGCAGGGTATGAAAGGCAAACTAGGGGTGCAAAATATAGTACTTTTGTTTTGCGTATATTGGTTTAAGTTTATTCTATAACTAAAACCAATATCGAGTCCCTCATATTGGTACTCACAGGCATAGCACCATGACTATTCTCGTAACAGGCGCCGCAGGCTTTATCGGATCGCATCTTTGTCGTGCCCTTTTGCAAGCGGGCGAACAAGTTGTCGGCGTTGATGCCCTCAATGATTATTACGATCCACAATTAAAACGCGCGCGCCTAGACAGCTTGGCACAATTTAAAAAATTCCGTTTTTCGCAAGTGAATTTGGCAGTGGACGGGGCCCTAGAACAGGCCGTATCCCCTGACGATATTGATGTCATCGTGAATTTGGCGGCGCAAGCTGGCGTGCGGTATTCCATAGATAACCCACGCGCCTATAGCCGTTCAAACTTAAGTGGCTATATCAATATATTAGAGTTCGCGCGGGCTGCAAAAAACCTAAAACATTTGGTTTATGCTTCATCATCTTCTGTTTACGGCGAGCGAGAAGACGGGCCGTTTCGCGAGAGCGATATCGTACGCAAACCATCATCACTTTACGCCGCAACTAAAATTTCAGGCGAAATGCTCAGCCAGAGCTATGTGCACCTCTATGGTATTCCAATGACGGGGCTACGGTTTTTTACTGTATATGGTGCGTGGGGACGGCCCGATATGGCCTATTGGATATTTACGGAAAAAATATTGCGCGGAGAACCCATCACACTTTATGCGGCAGGGGAAATGTCGCGAGATTTCACTTATATTGACGATATTATTGAAGGTATATCTGCGGTGATGAAACAACCGCCAACGGGTGATGATTTACATGAAATTTATAACCTTGGTAATTCTACACCCACCCCACTTATGGATTTAGTGCAGGCCGTAGAGCAAGCGTGTGGTATCGAAGCCGAGAAAATTTATCTCCCCAAACAAATGGGGGATGTCAGCAAGACCTTCGCCGATGTGTCAAAAGCACAAGCGGCATTTGGCTATAACCCACGAACAAAAATACAAGAAGGCATTCCTCATTTTGTAAACTGGTATAGAGATTTTTATAAAATTTAAGAGGCAGGCCCTATATATGTATAAGGCCCTATATGCGTATAATACCTGAGGTATTTATGCTTCTTGTCCCATTTTTTTCAAAAGTGCGCGTGCGCCGTCACCAATTTCTGCATGGTCGATAGCATAGGCACAGACGGCTTCGAAATAGCCAAGCTTTGAGCCACAGTCATAATCTTGACCTTCATATTCAAGGGCATGGAACTGCGAAACTTCCATCAATTTTGCCATAGCATCCGTTAGCTGGATTTCATTGCCTGCACCAGGTTCTTGTAATTCAAGGAACGCAAAGATTTCAGGCTGCAAAATATAACGGCCAGTGATTTTTAAATTAGAAGGTGCATCCGCAGGCGCAGGTTTCTCGACCATGCCGTTCATTTCGAACACGCGCCCATTTTGCGATTTAGGTGCAATGACGCCGTATTTATCCGTTTCCTCTTTTGGGATACGGTCAACGGCAATAATATTTCCGCCCGTTTCCTCATATGTTTTGATCATTTGAGCAAGGCAACCAGGTTCGGATTTCACAAGCACATCTGGCAAGAGTACTGCAAAGGGTTCGTCGCCGATCACATCACGCGCACACCAAATTGCATGTCCGAGACCAAGGGGTGTTTGTTGACGTACAAAACTTGTTGAGCCTGCTATCGGTAATTCGTTTTGCAGGCGCTCTAATATGTCGAATTTTTTCTTCATTTGCAGCGTAGCTTCTAATTCATAAGCACGGTCAAAATAGTCTTCGATAGCGCCTTTATTACGGCCTGTTACAAATACAATATGTTCGATTCCTGCTTCACGCGCTTCATCAACAACATATTGTAGGGCAGGACGATCCACGACGGGCATCATCTCTTTTGGGATCGCTTTTGTTGCAGGCAACACACGTGTGCCAAGACCTGCAACAGGTAAAACCGCTTTACGAATTTTTCTCACTTTAATTCTCCCCAACAAAATGATGTTTAGGGTATGTCATATATTGATTACTCAACCGTTACAGATTTTGCTAAATTGCGTGGTTGATCCACATCCGTGCCGAGATGTACGGCCGTATGATAGGCGAGTAATTGTATGCTGATCGCGTAAACAATGGGGGCCGTTTCAGGACAGACCTCTGGGCAAATCAATATTGCATCGGCCATGTCTTTGGCATGTTTAGCCCCTTTTGCATCTGTGATAAGAATGGTTTTCGCGCCGCGTGTGGACACCTCTTGCATATTGGAAACCGTTTTTTCAAACATTTCGTCGCTAGGGGCGATCACGATAACAGGCGTGCCTTCTTCGATCAGTGCGATTGGGCCGTGTTTAAGTTCGCCAGCAGCATACCCTTCTGCGTGAATGTAGGAAATCTCTTTCAACTTAAGTGCGCCTTCAAGGGCAAGAGGGAAATGCACGCCGCGACCGAGATAAAATGCACTTTTGGCTTTAGATAAATCGAGCGCGAGCGCTTCAATGTCTTTGTCCAGTTTAAGGGTTTCGGTGATCAGGCGCGGAATTTGCGTTAGCGATTGTATCAACGCGTGTTCGCGTTCCTCTGATATATGCCCACGTTGCACACCTGCCGCGATGGCAAGTGACAGTAGGGCGGTGAGTTGAGACGTGAATGCTTTTGTCGACGCCACGCCAATTTCTGGCCCAGCATTAATTGGCATCGCAAAATCGGCTTCACGCGCCATCGTAGACTCTAAGACATTTACGAGTGCAGCAGTTTGTAAACCTTTTGATTGACAATAGCGCAGTGCAGCAAGCGTATCCGCTGTTTCTCCAGATTGGGAGACCGCGACAGCGAGTGTGTTCTTTGACAGGGCTGGTTTACGGTAGCGAAATTCAGAGGCAATATCGACATCTACGGGCATAAGTGCCAATTGTTCAAACCAATATTTCGCCACATAGGCCGCGTAGGCCGCCGTGCCACATGCGATCAGGCTCAAGCGCTCTAATTTACGCCAGTCAAGGTTTTCAAGCTCTAATTCTTTTGGTGTTTTCGCTTTGTAGTGAAACGCATCAATGAAATGTGTAAGTGTATGAGAAACTGTTTCTGGTTGCTCATATATTTCTTTCAGCATGAAATGACGGTAATTCCCTTTTTCAGCAGCGGCCATGCTTGTGGAAACAATAGTGGTTTCACGAACGACAGCAGTGTCATTTTCATCAAAAACTTCAACACTATCTTTAGTGATAATTGCCCAATCACCTTCTTCAAGGTAAATAACCCGCGTTGAAAGTGTTGCCAAGGCCATGGCATCAGACCCGATATAATTTTCACTATCACCAAGACCAATAGCCAAAGGACAGCCGCGTCTGGCCGCGAAAATAGTGCCGTCAATGCCGTCAATAATAACGCCGAGTGCAAAAGCACCTGTAAGCTGTTTGAGTGTATTGGCAAAGGCATCTTTTGCCGACATGCCTGTATTCATGGCTTCGTCAATAAGGTGGGCAACAACTTCTGTATCTGTCTGGGTTTGGAAACTACGTTTCCCTTTAAGTTGTTCGCGGAGCTGTGAAAAGTTTTCAATAATCCCGTTATGTACAAGTCCAACGCGCCCCGCAAAATGAGGGTGGGCATTGGTTTCGTTTGGTGCCCCGTGTGTTGCCCATCGTGTATGAGCAATACCAAGTACGCCGTCTACAGGCTCTTGCTTTATACGCTCTGCAAGATTAACGATTTTTCCTTGGGCGCGACGGCGTTTAAGGATGTCGCCATCTTTATTATTTTCGATGACGGCAATCCCAGCCGAATCGTACCCACGATATTCTAATCGCTTCAACCCATCCAATAATCTATTGGTAACAGATTGGTCCCCTGCAATTCCGATAATTCCACACATAAAAAACCCCAAACGTCATTACTTTAATAATAAATAATACTGTGTAACACAATGTGATACAGCAGATGTATTGTTACATTGTTTACTTAGGGAATTCATATAAATACAGTGTTATTATAATGGATATCATCAATTATAAATGCGAAGTATTACATTAGATAACTATAAACGGGCGCAGCGTACAATTTAAGAAAGAATATAGTATGGGTAAGAAGTATTTTGGTACAGATGGTATTCGTGGTTTAGCTAATCAAGGCAATATGGAAGTTCGCAATGTTTTACGCCTTGGCATGGCTGCGGGCAAATATTTTATGCGCGAAAAAGGTCGCCGCCATAGTGTAGTGATTGGCAAGGATACCCGGCTTTCAGGCTATATGATTGAACCTGCTCTTGTTGCGGGTTTTACGGCGGTGGGTATGGATGTGCGGTTGTTTGGGCCATTGCCAACGCCGGCTGTAGCAATGATGACGCGCTCTTTACGTGCTGATTTAGGCGTAATGATTACAGCGTCACATAATAAATACGGCGATAATGGCATTAAACTTTTTGGCCCTGACGGCAAAAAACTCTCTGACGAAGCAGAACTGAAGATTGAAGCGCTTATGCAAGAGGGTTTGGGCGAAGGGCTCGCCGCCAATGAAAATCTAGGCCGCGCCAAAAGATATGATAATGCGCAAGCCCGTTATATCGAAATTGTCAAAGCAACATTCCCGCGTCGTGTTACTTTGAGCGGATTGCGCATTGTTATCGATTGCGCGCACGGCGCCGCTTATCGCACGGCGCCTAATACTTTATGGGAATTGGGCGCGTCGGAAGTGATCGCGATTGGTGTGACCCCAAATGGTACGAATATTAATGACGGTTGCGGTTCTACCGCGACACAGGCGCTGTCTGACGCCGTTCTTGAACACAAAGCCGACATTGGTATTGCGCTAGATGGTGACGCGGATCGTTTAATCATGTGTGATGAAAAGGGAAAAATTATTGACGGTGACCAATTGCTTGGACTTATCGCTCTTGGGTGGAAAGAAACCCAGCGCCTATCCCGTAATGGACTTGTCGCGACAGTTATGTCCAACCTAGGGTTAGAACGCCTATTAGTCGATAATGATCTTGAACTTATTCGCACAGATGTGGGCGATAGGCATGTTGCGGCGCGTATGCACCAAGATGGTTATAATCTCGGCGGAGAGCAGTCTGGTCATATTCTCATGACCGATTTCTCAACAACTGGCGACGGCACAATAGCGGCTCTGCAAATCATAGCGGAAATGATCCGTAAAGATAAACCTGCAAGCGAAGTGCTAAATGTTTTTGAACCTGTACCGCAGCTTTTAAAAAATGTGCGCTATAGTGGCGAAAGCCCGCTTAATTTGGCGTCTGTGCAATCGGCTATTCAAGACGCGCATGCGCAAATTTCTGGATCAGGACGTATTCTTGTCCGTGCTTCTGGCACAGAACCTTTAATTCGCGTGATGACCGAAGGCGATGACGCAAAAATGGTGCAAACCATTACCGATGATCTGGTTGATTTTATTGCAAAGGCGCAAAGCTAGTGCCTTAAACGGGTTCTACATAGCCTGTACCAATCATTGCAACGCGCATATTTCTACCCTGAGTTTTTGAATCTATAAAAGATAATATCAGAATAGGAAGATGGAAAGACACAGCCTTAGTTGAACGCATCCAAATTGTTATTGTGGTGTGTTTTATAGTATCTAGCCCCAATCAAACCTCGGCAAGCTAGCCATAACGTGAGTGTGATGATGAGGTTGGCACGGAAATTTACTAGCAGAACTGCAATTGATATTCCGACAAGGATAACCACGTTTATGAGCACGCTTTTCCAGCAATGATATTTGAGAACTTGCCAACTAAAATAGATAAGCGCGATAGACAGGCCTAATGTTATAATGCCTAGAAAAATTAAGCTCATCGTAGATATTTGAAACTCAATTGGCAGGGTATGATCAGCTATTAGGTGCATGCCCCAAAGCGTATATAACATAGTAATCGAACAATAAAATGCCGCGAAAAAGCCTGCATAAGCTCCATATTTTGTTCTACGAATAGCACGATCTATCTTCGAGCGCGTAGGTATTATATCCACCTCTTAAATCTTCTGGTCGTATTCTCCGATTTCTGAGTATTTGGCGAGGCGTGCTTCTATTTCGCGAAACATTGCAATTTTATTTTCCTCAGATGTTGGGCTTTCGACAACGACGACGAGGTTGGGGGTGTTTGAACTTGCGCGTACAAGACCCCACGTTCCGTCTTCGAGAACAATGCGGACACCGTTGACCGTGATAAGCTCGCGAATGCTTTGTCCAAGCAGTTTTTCGCCATTGGCAAAGGCCGTTTTGTATTCTGTGATCACACGGTCGACAACACCGTATTTTTCTTCATCGGCACAGAAAGGCGACATGGTGGGACTGCCCCATGTTTTAGGAAGGTCGCGGCGTAAATCTGCCATTGATTTCTCAGGGCATCTGTCGAGCATTTGTAAAATGGCAATCGCAGAGAGAATGCCGTCATCATAGCCACGACCAATCGGCGCGTTAAAGAAATAATGCCCCGATTTTTCAAATCCAACGAGTGCGCCGATCTCTTTGGAGCGGCGTTTGATATAGGAATGCCCCGTTTTCCAATAATCAGTTTTTGCACCGTTTTTAATGAGAACAGGATCTGTCAGGTAAAGTCCCGTTGATTTTACGTCGGCAACAAATTGGGCATTTTTGAACTTGGCAGAAAGGTCACGCGCCAGCATAACGCCGACTTTGTCAGCAAAAATTTCTTCGCCGTCATTATCAACAACACCGCAACGGTCCCCGTCTCCGTCAAAACCAACTGCAAGATCAGCCTTGTGTTCAAGCACGGCGTCACGCATGGCGTGCAACATTTTCATGTCTTCAGGGTTGGGGTTATAGTTAGGAAAATTATGGTCCAGATTACACTGGACGGGAATAACCTCCACGCCGATTTTATCGAGGACGTGCGCGGCAAATGCACCCGCAGTACCATTACCACACGCGGCAACAACGCGTAGCTTGCGTTTGATTTTAATGCCTTTGGCAAGGTCACGCATATATAGCTCTGCCATATCTTCAATTTTTTGATAGCCACCACCACCACGGTTAATCGCGCCACCGCCAAGTGCGATTTCTTTGAGACGGCTCATTTCGTCGGGGCCAAAAGTAAGTGGACGTTCCACGCCCATTTTCACGCCTGTCCACCCATTTACATTATGGCTAGCCGTGACCATGGCAACACAGGGGACATCAAGAGCAAATTGCGCGAAATACGCAGTTGGAGAAAGGGCGAGACCAATATCCAAAACCTCGACACCCGCACTCATAAGACCGACGATAAGTGCCTGTTTGATAGATAAAGAATACGAACGGTAATCATGACCAACAACGATTTGTGGTTTGACGCCAAGTTCGTGTATGAGCGTGCCAAGGCTGGCCCCAAGAAGTTGAATGCCGTAAAGGTTTATTTCGGGAGACTTGCCACTACCGGACATGCTTTCATGATTGCCAAACCACCAACGCGCGTCATATTCACGAAAGCCAGTGGGCTTAATCAGGGCTTGGTTTTCAAATTCTATCGTATTGGCTGGTATTGCGCTCTTTGGCTTCACTGTCATTTTGCTATCCTTTGTTCCCACACTTGCCCTAAAATTGCGATTAAAATACGAAATTGAGTGTTAAGTCTTCGTGTCTTTTTTGCGAATAATACTGTTTTGGAGTATATTTATGCAATCCCTGCCCGTAGTAAATCATGCATGTGTAAAATGCCAACGGGTTTGTTGTTTTCGACAACGAAAATTTGCATCACTTTTGGCGCTTGGGCCGTCATGAGATGTAGGGCTTGGGCGGCTAACGCGTCTGGGGTAATCGTTTTGGATTGGGGCGTCATAATAGTTTTGACATTTGTGTGGATCAGGTCTTTGTCAAGGTTTCTACGAATGTCACCGTCCGTAATAATGCCAATGAATTGTCCGTGTGAGTCGACAATGCCAACACAGCCAAACCCTTTTTCACTCATGACTTCGAGGGCAATGTCCATACGTGTGTCAATGTTGATCAACGGCATGTGCGCGCCAGTATGCATAAGGTCAGATACGCAAGAAAGTTGAGCGCCGAGTGCACCGCCGGGATGGAATGTTTTGAAATCCTTCGATGTAAACCCACGCGCCTCCAGAAGGGCAACCGCAAGGGCGTCACCCAAGGCGATTTGCAAAGTGGTTGATGTGGTTGGCGCGCCCGTTATGGAACAGGCCTCGGGCATGTCAGGAAGGAGCAGCACATGATCAGCGGAACGCCCAAGTGTGCTATTGGGTTTGCAAGTCATTGCAATCAAGGGCACGCCGAAGCGTTTGCAATAGCCAATCATATCCGCCAATTCTTTGGTCTCGCCAGAGCGTGAAAGTGCGATAACCGCATCTTCAGCATGTATCATGCCCATGTCGCCGTGACTGGCTTCGGTTGGGTGAACAAAAAGAGACGTCGTGCCCGTAGAGGCGAGCGTTGCAGCGATTTTACGTGCCACATGTCCACTTTTCCCTACCCCTGCGAGGATAGTGCGGCCTTTTAAGGCGTGAAGCAAAGTGACAATATTGGTGAATTCCTCACCTAAATTATCGGAAAGTGTCATCAGTGCGTCTGTTTCAATTTTCAAAACGCGCTGGGCAACAGCAATAGCATTAAATTTTGTCATAGGGGTTTGTATCAGGGAAGTTTGCGAATGTGAACACCGCGTCTTAGAACTTTTAGTGGAGACCATGTGAGCCTCCGCAGTAATCTGAAACTGCTGAGTTTCCGATGTGCATTAACAGATTTTCTGGCAGCAAAAATACGGGGTAGCCCTTTAATGCCGTCCCATGTCCCTCTCCATGTGGTTTTGAACCGCCTACGGACGATTGACCATGCTAAATAGGCAATGTTTGCGAAAATATGCGCTGGCGTGAGAAGAATAAGCAGAGGGAGAGGCATGTTTTTAAAGAATGTCCAAATACGATTTCGCGTACCGTGATAAATCGCAAAATTTGGAATAGTGTTTGAAACAGCAGAGCTAACATGGTCAATAATTGCAGTCGCGCTTTGTACACAGTCTTTTCCCATTAATTGCATGCGAAAGGCTAGGTCTACATCTTCATGATAGCAAAAAAAGCTCTCATCAAATCCCCCTAATGTCAAATAATCGTCGCGGTTATACATCGCGCCTGCACCACAGGGGCCGAAAACAAACCCTGTGTCAGGGACGGGCATTTGCTTTTTATATCCTGCGCGGTAGGCAATGCCGCTCGCATGAAAACAATCACCAACACCGTCAAGCGTGGGGGTGTCTTCCAGCGCAAGGAATTGGGTCGATCCAACCATTGATATATTCGGGGCGAGATCTTTTGCTTTTAGCAATTCTTCAAGCCAGTTTTCACGCGCAAAAGCATCTGGGTTTAACAAAGCGATCCAGGGGGATGTCGCGAGATTGGCCGCAAAATTATTGGCACTGGCAAAGCCAGAATTATATCCACGCTCAATCACTGTAAAGCGGTCGTCGAGTTTTGGTAATGTCGCTAATGAATTATCTTTCGAGCCATTATCTATGATGAAACATTCAAAATCGGCTTCGGTTTGCACGAGAAGGGAGCGCACACTACGTTCCAGCCACTGACCTGCATTATAGTTTACAATGATAACAGAGATTTTAGAAATTTTAGGCTCCACTATGAAATAGTTGTAATGTCTTGGTCTAAAACCCCATGGAGTGCAACCCAATAAAACCTTAAATTCTTGCCATATATGAGAAAAATTCTGTACGAATATATAAAATACTGATGAAAGGCAGGTGAAAAACGGGTATAAATAAGGTGAGTCAAGGAATGGGAATATGATGAAACTTTACGATTATTGTGCATCTGGCAACGGTTATAAAGCACGTTTGCTGTTGTCATGGCTGGGCGAGGCACATGAATATATTGAAATCAATATTCATGAAGGGGAAACCCATACCCCTGAATTTTTGGCGATGAATCCCGCAGGCCAAATTCCTGTGCTTATCTTGGAGGATGGTCGTTGCCTTGCCGAATCGAACGCAATCTTGTTTTATTTGGGGCTTGGAAGTTCATATTTACCGCCAGATGCTTTTACACAAGCAGAAATTTTGCGGTGGATGTTCTTTGAACAATATAAACATGAGCCTGCAATCGCAGTTGCGCGGTTTATTACAGTGTACGCGCCAAAGCGCAAAAAAGAACTGCCTGCCTTAATCAAGCGAGGCTATGCCGCGCTTGATATTATGGAAACACATCTCAGCACCCGTGATTATTTTGTGGGCGATGGCCTGACCATTGCGGATATCTCCTTGTATGGCTATACCCATGTGGCGACTGAGGGCGGCTTTGATATGAAACCGTATAAATTCATCAAAAAATGGCTAAAACGCGTAAAAGATCACCCCGATTATGTCAGCATTAAAAAACCACCGAAATAACGATGTGAAGTGCGTTTTTTGAGTGCAATGACCCGACAGCTAGCGTAGATTACGGCGATGTTAGCTGATTTATACACGACCGATATAATGAGCCTTGCCGCCAATATTAAACATGTTGGACGGCTAGAGGTGGCGCAGTCGCGTGCGCGCAAAGTTTCCAAACTCTGTGGCTCATGGGTAGAGGTCGATATCAATATGCAAGACGGCACGGTGACCGAATTTGCCATACGTTTGCAGGCTTGCGCGCTTGGTCAGGCCAGTGCAGCTATTCTCGCCGAATATATCATGGACGCAACATACGAAGATGTCGCCACTGCACGCGATAATTTACACGCTATGTTGAAAGACAAAACGGCATTTCCAAATACAGGGCGTTTTGCTCATCTCGGCGTATTGTCCGATATTGCCAATTACCCTGCGCGCCATGCCTCCACTATGCTTGCATTTGAAGCGGCGCTAGACGCCATGAAAACTTTGGCCATGAAAACTTTGGCCATGAAAACTTTGGCCATGAAAACTTTGCCCACGAAAAATCTGCAAGAATGAAAAATCCGTTCATACATCTTGCTGTAGGTTTGTTACGACTTTACAAATTGACATTATCTCCTGCCTTCTCTGCGCTCGGGATAAAATGTCGGTATGAGCCGAGCTGTTCTAGCTATTCTATTGATGCCTTTCAGCGCCACGGTGTGTGGCGCGGTTTTTGGATCACATTGGCGCGGCTTTTGCGGTGTCATCCTTGGGGCTCATCTGGCCTTGATCCCGTACCCGAATGCGCCCATAAGCATCCGTTCTGGACGCCGTGGCGATATGGTGACTGGAGCTGGCGTAAAAATAGGGATGTATCGCACGATATATCCTGTGAGAACAAATCTGCCCATAAGGGGTAGATGAAAAACGAAGTAAAGTAATATAATGACCAACATGTTGACAATTACATTTCCAGATGGCGCCACTCGTGAATACGAGGCCGGCACCTCGCCTATGGACGTGGCCAAATCCCTTTCCAAAAGTCTTGCGAAAAAAGTGTTGGCAGGCAAAGTAAATGGTGAAGTTTGGGATGCAACACGCGCGATTGAAGGGGATTGCACATTAGAGCTTTTAACCGCCAAAGACCCTGAAGGCCTTGAACTGATCCGCCATGATGCTGCCCATGTGTTGGCCGAGGCTGTGCAAGCATTATTCCCTGATACGCAAGTAACGATTGGCCCTGTTATTGAAAACGGGTTCTTTTACGATTTTGCGCGCGACGAACCGTTTTCGGTCGATGATTTCGCGGCTATTGAAAAGAAAATGAATTTCATCATTCAACAAAACAAGCCCTTCACACGTGAAGTGTGGAAGCGCGGCGAAGCCATTAAACATTTCACAGACAAAGGCGAGTTGTATAAAGCTGAACTGATTTCTGATTTACCCGAAGATGAAACCATCACAATCTACAAACAGGGTGAATGGTATGATCTCTGTCGTGGCCCGCATTTGCCAAGCACAGGCAAGGTCGGCAAAGCGTTCAAATTGATGAAAGTCGCGGGTGCCTATTGGCGCGGCGACAGCAATAATGCCCAACTGCAACGTATTTACGGCACCGCGTGGGCGAACCAAGAAGATTTGGAGGCGCATTTACACCGCCTTGAAGAGGCCGAGCGTCGTGACCACCGTAAACTTGGGCGTGAAATGGATCTTTTCCATCTGCAACCCGAAGCACAAGGCATGGTGTTCTGGCACGATAAAGGCACAGTATTATGGCGCGAAGTTGAAAACTATATCCGCCGCAAATTGCAAAAGGCAGACTATTCAGAAGTCAAAACGCCAATGCTTATCGATCACAAGCTCTGGGTGGCCTCTGGGCATTGGGAAAAATTCCGCGAAAATATGTTCGTATCCGAAGTCACTCACGGCAGTCATTCAGAAATTCACGCGCTTAAGCCAATGAATTGCCCTGCACATGTGCAAATTTTCAATCAGGGCCAAAAATCATATCGGGATTTACCTTTACGCATGGCAGAATTTGGCTGTTGTCATCGTAATGAACCATCGGGTGCCTTGCACGGTATTATGCGCGTACGTAGTTTTACCCAAGATGACGCGCATATTTTCTGTACCGAAGAACAAATCACCGCAGAGACAAAAATCTTTATTGATCTCCTCAAGGGTGTCTATAAGGATTTTGGTTTCACGGATGTCTTGGTGAAATTTTCAGACCGCCCTGAAGTCCGCTCAGGCTCTGACGAGACGTGGGACAAATCAGAAGGCGCGTTAATGGACGCCGTAAACGCCGCAGGTCTTGAAGTTATTATGAACCCGGGCGAAGGGGCTTTCTATGGCCCTAAACTTGAATTCGTATTGCGTGACGCGATTGGTCGGGATTGGCAGTGTGGTACGCTTCAAGTCGATTTTGTACTGCCTGAACGCTTGGACGCGTCCTATATCGCCGAAGACGATACGAAAAAACATCCAGTTATGTTGCACAGAGCTATCCTTGGTTCATTAGAGCGCTTTATCGGCATTTTGATTGAAGAACACGCAGGTCGCTTTCCGCTTTGGCTCGCTCCTGTGCAAGTCGTCATAGCAACAATTACATCAGACGCAGACGCATATGCACAACAAGCGGCTGATCAATTACGTGCCGCAGGCTTGCGTGTGGAAACTGATTTTAGGAATGAAAAAATCAATTATAAAATCCGCGAACATTCCGTCGGTAAAGTGCCGATTATTGCTGTCGTTGGCCGTAAAGAAGCCGAAGAAGGCAAGCTTGCTCTACGTTTCTTGGGCGAACGTGGCCAAGAGATTATGACGCTTGATGATGCAGTAACACAATTATCAAAAGAAGCGCTTGCCCCTGATTTAAGAGGATAATTATGACGGGGGCAAAAACATGGGTGGACAAGAAAGATTTTGGCTTGCTCATACTGGTTTTTGCGTCTCTGCCATTCCTCTCTCATGCTGGCGGACTGGGGATCGCAGCCACTGTCGGTGTGTGCGGCATTGCGGCATTGGTCGGACGCAAACCACCTGCTTTTAACAAAATCCTGCAGGCGATACCGCTTCCAATGTGTATGTTAGGCATATTCTTATTATGGGCATTTGTTTCTAGTTTCTGGTCGCCCTATAGTTCTGGTCATACGCTCTCTAACGCAACAAAAATTTTACTAGGTGTGCCCGCTTATTTAATGTGTGCATTTCTTGTAAAAAAACATGCACAACAACAATGTGAACGCAATATACTGGTACGCATATTATTAATCGGCATGTTTGCCTCTAGCGTTCTGATTTTGTGCGATAGCGTGTCAAATTACGCAGTTACGCTTACCTTCGATCCGATTAAAGACGGACAGAGCTTGCATGCAAAATATGGAGATATGGTGCAAAATCTTGGCCACGGGACCTCCGTATTGTCGTTAATGTTGGCGCCTGTCAGTATCTTGTTTTGGCTACAGGGTGGGCGTGGGAAAATCATAGCCATTGCCTATGTCATTTTTGTGATTGCATGTTGTGTTGCTACGAATCAAAGCGCGAGTTTGATAGGTACGGTATGTGCATTGGTGTTTATGCTCCTTGCCAATTGGAAACCAAAATTCATGGTGTCTAGTGCATTCATAGTGGCAATGTGTAGTGTGTTGTTTGCGCCTCTGCTTGCATTCTTTGCGTCACGACTGAGTATTGACGCGAAAAATTCACTTCCCTTTTCATGGGAAGAACGGGTGGAAAACTGGGGGTATTTATTTGAAAAAATAAGAGAACACCCGATATTAGGACATGGGTTTGACGCAGTGCGTACGTTTAACGATACGCATACGATTCGCGGTTTTGAAGGTAGAGCCCTTGTTTCGCTCCACCCTCATAATGCAGGATTGCATATATGGGTGGAACTTGGGGGCGTTGGCGCATGCCTTGCCTGCATTGCGCTGGTGTTCGCTATGAAATTTCTTATTCATCCAGGCCGTCTTTCTAAAATTCAACTCGTTGCAGTCAGCGGCATTACGGTCGCTGTTAGCATGATGGCAAGTTTATCATATGGAGTTTGGCAAGACTGGTGGTGGGCCATTATTATATTCTCCAGTGCACAAATATTTTTTATGCAATCGCGAAATCGAGATGCAATTTAAAATTTTTCTTTACTTATGATTAACGATGAGCTTTAAAGACGCACTGAGTTTAAAGGCGCACCGGGGGAGAGAGAGGCAATAACATGTTTGCAAACGTGTATCCACTTCCTGTTCGTTATCTCGATAAACGTATCAGCATTGTGATGGTGACTTATCACACGGGGCCTTCTTTATTAGAATCTCTTCGCGCAGTATTATCTGACCCTGATATCTATGAAATTATCCTTGTGGATAATGGCAATTCTGCTGCGGCTAGACAGCGGATGTGGGCTTTGGCGGGCAAGCACCAGCATTTACGTATCATACAAGGTCAGGGGAATATTGGCTTTGGCCGTGCCTGTAATTATGGCGCACTAATGGCAAGGGGCGATTACATTCTTTTCTTAAATCCAGATGCGGTCATTACAAAAGGTGCCGCTATGAAAATGGCGGAATGTGGACAAAAATTACAAGCGCCGTGGATTACGGGGGGGTTATTGGAAACCCAAACGGGTGTTGAACAACGGGGCGCGCGTAGAAAAGAATTAACCCCGATAAGTGCGGTGATAACATTTACAGGCTTGTACAAATTTCCAGGTGTTCAATCTATACATTTAGAGAAAACACCACGGCCAGATAAACCTATTCATATGCCTGTCGTGAGTGGCGCGTGTATGATGATGGATCGTGTGAGTTTCGATATTTTGGGTGGATTTGACGAACGTTATTTCTTGCATGTGGAAGATATTGATATTTGCCGTCGTGCAAGACTTGCCGGCGGTGAAGTGTTTTTTGTACCCTCTGCAAAAGTTATGCATTATGGTTCGAGTTCAATGGTGCGTATTCAAAAAGTGGAGTATGAAAAGTTCAAAGGTTTCGTACGTTATTTTTGGAATTATTCTTCGCGGTTTTTTGCTAAAGTTTTATTAGTGTTTGCAGTCCCATGCATGTTTTTTGCGATAATGGGGCGTGCATGGTGGCTAGCATTACGGGCTACGTGGCGAGATGAGCCGCGTGAAGAAGAGTAAATCTACGGGGTGTTTACTCACAAATATTAACACGTGAAATCTCTAGATTTACATAATCGCCCTTGGCATAGTTGAAACCTTCAACATAAGTAAGTGGGGTCAAACATTGGTTTTGCACTTTGAGATAGTCCTTGAGTGCAGGTTCATAGGCTTCATTTTTAGGGTTTAGTTTATCCAAAATAACAATGTCATGAGGGTTAAGCGCTAATGTGCTGAGGCGCTCTTGAGCTTTCCCTAACAGAATATGAGTGCCAAGATGATAAACAAGGCTCGGTTCTGTGAATTGCGGCGAGTAAATTTGCACATCTTTGGCAGTAATATTCTCTGCGCGTAAAGCTATTTGCACACGTTTCCCAATATTCATGGCGTGTAAATTGGGCAGTGTGAATTGGTATGTGTAGATCGACATGAATAGGGTCGCACACAGTGCAGCTTGAAATGCTGGGATGCTTTGGCCTTGCCACAAACGTATAGCGGCAAACAAAACGAGCACTACGACGATGGCCATTACGAGGAACGACCATGTCGGCATGTCGCCATAATAGGCTTCTGCGCCTAATAATGCAACGATGAGGGCGATGCTGAAAATCGCAAAAAGAAACGCACCGATACGACGACTCACTGGAAATAGATTTACTTTGGACAATGCCATAATACCTGCGCCCGCCATGAGGGTTAAGGCAGGATATATGGGGAGAGTATAGTGGGGAAGTTTGGTTGGCACGATTTCAAGCATGATAAAAAATGGCACGCTCCAGCACAGCAAGAACCGCGCAGACTTAGCAACATTCTTGTGAAAACCACCCTCGATGTTTTTTGCGCGACCTGCGCGGATAGCAAAGCTAAGTCCTGGGAGTAAGAATAAGCACGCTGGCCAAAACGCGAGCCATGTTGTCAGGACGTAATAACCAGGGGCGCCGCCGTGGCGTTCATGCCCACCTTTCAGTTTAGGTGTTAAATCCCCTATGATCGCATTGGTAAAAAATGCGCCATTGGTTTTTTGCCAAATCAATATCGCCCACGGGAGCACAATGACGAGAAACAAAACAGGGCCGAGCCAATAGGTAAGCGGTTTTAACCAGTGTACGGAGCGTTCCCAAATCACTAAACTAAGCAGGCACAACCCTATTAACATAGGGAGTATTGGCCCCTTAATCATCACGGCACACCCCAAGGCAATCCAAAATACAATTGCGAGCTTTCGACTGCTCTTGAGATGTAATTTTCCCAAGGTCACAAGTGTAACCGCCGCGCATGCACACAGCAAAGCATCGGTCTTGGCGATATGGGATTCAAAAACAAATACAATGCCTGTCGCCAGAAGTGCGCTCCCGATCAGGGCGCTTTGGCGTCCAATGAGGGAAATGCCACCCAAATATGTCGCCAATATAGCCAGTATGGCGGCAATGACGGACGGAATACGGTGTGCCCATATGTCTCTATTGTTAACATCTGAAAACGCTTTGACACTTAAGGCTTGGAGCCAATATGCCCCAGCAGGTTTTTTGTGACGGGCGCGGTCTTGAAAACGAATATCTATATAGTCGCCAGTTTCTATCATCTGCACGCTTGCTTGCGCGTAACGCGCTTCGTCACGGTCGATCACAGGCAGGCCAGACAGACCCGGCAAGACCATGACAAGCACGAGGAGTATAAGAAGGCCGCAATCACGCGCCCGTATTCTTAGGGTTTTTGTCTGCATGGGAAAGTTGTACCGATTACGATAAAGACACACAAGCGATATTGCATATTTCTGGCACACATGTCATGTAGAGGAGAAACTTATAGAGGCGTAAATGGCACGTAAAATAGAATATAGTGTAGTGGTTCCTGTTTATAATGAGGAAGAAAATGTAACATTACTGGCGCAAGAAATTGCAACAGCAATGAAAAACATGCCGTATGAAATGATTTTTATCAATGATCATTCGACCGATGGGACACTCGCAACACTGACGGCCTTGAAAGACACCCACAAAACCTTGAGAGTTCTGAGCCATCGTGAAAACGCAGGCCAAAGCCGAAGTGTGCGCTCTGGCGTACTGGCAGCCAAAGGAAAATACATTGCGACCCTTGACGGCGATGGTCAAAATGACCCAGCCGATATCCCTGCACTGATCACACAAATGACGCGTGCTGACGCGCCCGAAAACCTTGCACTTGTGGGCGGGCGTCGCGCCAAACGCAAGGACACAGTTTGGAAACGTATGGCGTCACGTATAGGCAATGGTGTGCGTAAATGGTTGTTGAAAGATGAGGCCGATGATACGGGCTGTGGCTTGAAAGTCTTTAGGCGCGAAGCTTTTTTACGCCTTCCCTATTTTGATCATATTCACCGTTATATTCCTGCCCTGATGATCCGTGAAGGCTACGTTATTGAGTTTTGCGATGTAGGCCATCGCAACCGCGAGTTTGGTGTTTCAAAATATACAAATTTTGGGCGTCTTATCGTATCGATCTCGGATCTACGCGGTGTGATTTGGTTGGGTAAACGTGCGCGTAATCCACATGGCGTAGACGAGGTTTAGATCCTGAACAGTTTGCACGAACAACAAGCACATCTCGAAGCATTATTGCGAGGCAATGCACGTGCGCTGATGTCTTATCACGAAGCGATTCCCCTCGAAGTGGAAATGGCCAATTTGGTGACCGAGGCAATTGCCGCACAAGAACGTGGCTATTACACACCAAGTGAAGATGAAAGCCTGCGAGAAGCCTATGTGAATTACCTCACGCTTCGGGCGTCTATTTGGGAAACAGTACAGGCCTTACTGCCCTATATTGAATTGCCACGGCGATTTAAACAGGGGGATTGGCATTCTCATTTACAGGCGTTTTCAATCGCATTTTGTGGTGCGGCTATGTTGATGCGGAGTGGGTATTACCTTATCGACATCGTAAGTAACCGTCCTGTTGTTCGTACAAAACTTGACGAAGCCGAGCCGAGATACGGTATTGAACGTAAACAGTTCACGGGCATTTATGATAGCCTCGTGTCCACGGGGCGCATGGCGAAATATCATAATGCTTTACGGTTTTATCAACGCCACCGCAGCGAAATTTTTACGGCACTTAAAACTGGCGGCTTTCAAGATGTTGCCACTGTGCTTGAAAATGAAGAACCCTATTTTGAAAACCGCCTATCGAGCCATATTAAACGCAAAGCTAAATTCGAACTTTTCAGTGCGCGGCGTAGACGTTTAGGCGCTGTCTCGAAAACAATGTTCTTTTTGTTTGAATCCCTTGGTTCTGAAATCGCGGAACTTAAACAGCCCTTGGTGAAAAGGCGCGGTCAGGGCAAAAGGGTCAATACTGAAATCCGCGAAGCATTGATGAAAATTGTGCGCCCTGGCGACGTGTTCGTAACCCGCCATGATGACGCGATGAGCAATCTTTTTCTTCCTGGGTTTTGGCCACATGCGGCGCTCTATATTGGTAGTGACGCTGAACGTAAAGAGATGGGCGTTGGTGCGAGCATTCCTGAATACCAAAGTATTCCGGGTGATGTTCTGTTTTTAGAAGCGAAAAAAGACGGGGTTTTATTCCGCCCGATTGAAGACACGCTAGAGATTGATGCGTGTGTTATTTTACGCCCGAATATTTCAAACGAAAATTTGGTCAAAGTTTTAAACCGCGCCCTCAGTCATAGTGGCAAGTCCTATGATTTCGTTTTTGACTTTTCTTCGGCGGAAAAGCTAGCTTGTACTGAATTGATTTACAGGAGTTATAACGGGTTTGGCGGTATTGATTTAAAACTCTCCTCGCGTGCAGGACGGCAATGCCTTTCTGCTGAAGACCTTCTCAATCAAACTCTTGATAATGATTGGTTCAGTGTTGCCGCTGTGTTTGGTGTTGGCGATAATGTGGTGTCACAAGGTAGGGAAGCTCGAAAACGTCTTCTCAACAGTTTTTCATATCAAGGTAAAAAATAATAGTTTAAACTATTGTTTGTGAATTGCTATTATCTATGCAAAGATGTGCATATATAAATGTGGTAAGGGATAGTTATGAAAAAAATAATTTTATTAGCAGGTGTGGCTATGTTTACACTTGGTGCTTGTGGTGATGCAAATATCGCAGGGCAAGATGAAAACAGTGTTGCTCTTAATGCCGATGGGGATTTTGCGGTTACCTTACAAACCGCGTTGATCGAAGCAGGGGTTAATACGACGATTCAATTACCCGCAGGGCATTTCAAACTTACGGACGGCCTCTCGCTTGACGTCGAAGGGGTGACAATAAACGGCGCAGGTGAGGGTAAAACCATACTCGATTTTTCAGGCCAAAAAGGGGCAGGCGAAGGCCTGCTCGTGACATCAAATAATGTGACACTTTCCAATTTCACCATGCGTGATACAGCTGGTGACGGCATTAAATCCAAAAATGCAAACGGAATTGTCTATCGGGATCTCACCGTTGAGTGGACAGGTGAACCTAATGAAAGCAACGGCGCATATGCGGTGTATCCCGTATCAAGCAAAAACATCCTCATTGATAATGTGACTGTACGCGGTGCGTCTGACGCAGGTATTTATGTTGGCCAGTCTAGCAATATTATTATACGTAATTCTTTGGCGGAATATAATGTCGCGGGTATTGAAATCGAAAATTCTAGCTACGCAGATGTGCACGGCAATACGGCCAGACATAATACAGGCGGAATTCTGGTCTTTGATTTGCCAGACCTTCCCGTTATGGGCGGAAAATCGACCCGTGTTTTTGACAATGATATTTACAAAAATAACACACCAAATTTTGCCCCTGTGGGGAATATCGTCGCAAATATACCGTCGGGTACGGGTGTCATGATTATGGCAAATGAAAATGTACATGTTTTTGAAAATAGATTTGCCAATAATCAAACAGTACAAGTCCTTGTCAGCGCCTATATCGAAGATATTAAAGATGAGACTTATAATCCTTTGCCGCGTAATATTGCAATATATGACAATACCTATTCGGGCGGCGGCGATAATCCACAAGGAATGTTGGAGGATTTAGCGGTTTTCTTTGGCGGTAAATTACCAGAAATCGTGTGGGACGGTGTTACATCATGGAATGATCACGCACCTATAGACGTGAATATGGTGGTGAATGAAGCTGATAATATCGGCTATGTCAGCATAGGTATTGGCAGTTATCCAGTGGATGAGGCGAATATAAAGCCAAGCCCGATACGCCCGAAAGGCACAATGCATACCCAGCCAAGCCCCGTGAAATTACCACAAGAACAATAGAGTGCGTATTGTCTTACTTATTCTCGCTTTCTGTTTTGCGGGATGCGGTAATTTTTCGAAAAAAGGGCCAAATCTTGATGTGATACGAGCTGAAAAGCCTGCACGAAATCTTTCTGCATATGGATTGTTTGAAAAAAATAGTGGGGGCATGTTGCCTGTAAAAACGGTAGTGCCATACATATTGGTCAATCCACTATTTACGGATTACGCGCTCAAGGCCAGATTTATTTTCACCCCGAAAGGCAAAGCTGCGCGCTATAATCCGGAAGATGTTTTCACATTCCCCGTCGGCACGGTCTTGATTAAAAATTTCGGGTATGCTCCTGATTTACGCAAACCGAATGAAGGGCAATACCTTATCGAAACACGGCTGCTTATTCATAAAGCCAAGGGTTGGGTGGCGATACCTTATGTATGGAACGCAGAGCAAACAGAGGCTGTTTACGCGCCAGTAGGCAAACGTGTTGTTGTGGAAACAATTGCGCCTGACGGTATTCATTATAAATTCGAATACAGTGTCCCCAATAAAAACCAATGTAAAACATGTCACCAATCTGGCCATGATCTTATTCCGATTGGCCCGAAAGCCCGTAATTTAAATCATAATCAACAGCTCGAAAAATGGGCTGAACTTGGTATCTTAACGGGACTGCCAGAACACATCCCAACCCTGCCAAATATGTTTGACCCTTCAGCGCCGCTAGGCGCACGTGCACGTGCCTATCTCGATATAAATTGCGCCCATTGTCATAAGGCAGAGGGCTCTGCCTCGAATTCGGGGCTTTGGTTGGATTGGGCGGAAAAAAACAAAACACGTCTTGGGTTTTTGAAACATCCAACAGCCGCAGGGCGCGGCGCAGGAGATTTAAAGCTGGTGATTGAACCCGGAAGTTCTGAAGGCTCTATTCTCTCATTTCGTATGACATCCAACGCAGCAGGGATTGCCATGCCAGAGCTTGGGCGTACCCTGCAACATATAGAAGGTGTCGCCTTAATCAATGAGTGGATCGAAAGTTTAGAACCTACACCATAAGCGTAAGAAATTAACTTTTCTAGCATATGCGTTAACCTCTAGGCAAATATTTGCGTTTATACTTTATTAAGCATATGCGAATCACTCATGAAGGACACGTGAAATGGGACTTTTTTCGATCATACCATTGTTGATCATCCCTATACTCATCTATAATGTTATCTCCTTTGGCGGGGCAACATTAACGACAGCCGAAGCTGTACGCGCACGTATGGACGTAGAATTCATGTCTGTGCCAATGGCAAGTGGCGCAGAGTGGATTATCACACCTGGCCATGGCCTTGTTGCAATGGCTTTAGTGATGTTGTTTTTCGAATTATTAAAATCCACGGGCATAGGCCGTGCTGCGGTCATGAACCATGCATTTTCTATGGTGTTATTCATCATCTGTCTGGTCGAGTTTTTGATGTTTGATGCCTTTGCCACATCTGTATTTTTCCTTATTATGATGATGGCTTTGATGGATGTAATGGCTGGTTTCATGGTGACAATCGCCAGTGCACGTCGCGATTTTAATGTTGTAGAAAACTAGGATTAACGTGCTAGTCATTTGTAAAGAGTTTTAGCATATATTGTAACTTAGAGTTTTGGTTTGGGAATACGAGTGTATGAATGTTGATTTTTTAGCCACCAAAAATACAAAATCTGTGCCTACATCTGTGTCTACACATGATGAGACAAACGCTATTTTGTCATTAATCGCTGCCGCGCCCTATGTATGGAAAATACGTGACGGCAAAGAGAGTTTTCAATGGCAGAGCGAGAGTCTGACGTCTAGCCTGTTTTGTTGTCGTGCTGAAATTATTCCAAATACGCTGTCTGCAATGGGCGAACGCATGTGTGATGATGCTAAATCAACTAGAGCAGAGGCCTTGCGGTCTTTGACATGGAATGGCGCCAAATTTCAAATTGACTACCAAATTCGTACTTTTGACGGCCGTAATATCTGGGTAGAAGAACGCGCAGAGCGTATTAGTGGCGACGAAACAAACCCCACTAAAATTATTGGTGTATTGACCAATATCCAATCGCGTAAAGTCCGAGAAGAACAAGCAGGCTATCATGCTTCATATGATAGTTTAACAGGTCTTTGGAACCGCCCGCGTATGGCCGAGGGCATTACGCAAATGTTGGCATTTTCGCGCCGTTATGACCGTGAATCTGCGTTTGTTATTTTCCGTATTGCAAATGTGCCAGACATAAATCTGACCTATGGTTATGAAGCTGGTGACCGCCTTTTAACCGCAATTGCCAAACGCTTGACAAAATGTGTGCGCTCTCCGGATGTATGTGCACGTATTTCGGGCGTGTCATTTGGTATCGGGCTTTCCGATTGTAATGCAGAGCAAATGGAACTTGTCGCCAAACGTATTTTGGAAACACTCACGGCAAGCCCGTACGGAACCCCTTACGGCGATTTATACCCAGAGTTTTCGGTCGGCGGTACCATATGTTCAAAAACACCGATGAGTGCGTCTGATATAATGGAACATGCTTATACAGCGGCCGCACATAGTGAATTACAAAGCGGGGAATTTATAGCATATGCATCAGAATTACCCGATTTGAAACCGCGTCAAAAAATGACGGAATTGACCCGTGATGATATTATTCAAGCCCTAAATGATCGCCGAATTTCACTCGCCTATCAACCGATTGTTCACGCGCAAAGCCGTGAACCGCATCACTATGAATGTTTATTGCGTTTGCGTCGTGATGACGGCGAAATCGTCTCAGCGGCACAATTTATTATGGCCGCAGAAAAATTGGAATGTGTGCATATGCTCGACCGTCGGGCGATGGAAATTGCCAGCGTGACACTGCAAGAGCATTCAACAATTAAACTGGCGTTGAATGTTTCGGCGGCAACAGTAAAAAATAGAGAGACTGCGGATGAGTATTTACACGCTTTGAAGGGGCTTGGTAAGGCTGCGGAACGTGTCATCGTAGAATTAACCGAAACTGTCGCGCTTGATGATCCTGCTCTGGCCAGCCGTTTCGCTGTTGAAGTGCGTGCGCTTGGCTGTGATTTTGCGATTGATGATTTTGGTGCGGGGCATACGACCTTTAGAAACCTTATGGCCATTGAAGCGGACGAGATTAAAATTGATGGGAGCTTCATTCGCGACCTTTCTCTTACACCACACAAACAAGTATTCGTGCGTATGATGGTAGAACTCGCGCAAACATTCTCGGTCAAAACCGTTGCGGAAATGGTGGGAAGCCGCGAAGACGCAGAGCTGCTGACCCGTCTGGGCGTCGATTATTTGCAAGGCTATATGTTTGGTATGCCAAGCCCTGTGCCTGTCATACCAAAGGGGCCACAACGCAAAGCCATGGGCGACGCTAGACTGGGTAACACTTAGATTAAAAATGGGTGACGCTTAGTTTAAAAATTATCCTTGGCGGATCTCAGGCGTGCAAACTCTGATGCAGACGCGGCACGCATAAATGGATTTGCCCGTTTTTCTTTTAAAACCGTTGTTGGCACAGTCGGCATGTTTTGCGCCCGTAGTTTTTTTGCATTTTCAAGATATATACCGAGGTCCACATTATTCTGATCAACACTGATGGCAAAGGCCCCATTTGCCAATGTGTATTCATGGGCGCAGTAAATTTGTGTCTCGTCTGGCAAGGCGGCAATCTTGCCAATGCTTGCAAACATTTGCTCCGCTGTGCCTTCAAACATACGCCCGCATCCGAGTGCAAAAACCGTGTCGCCTACGAATACACTGCGCAAAGCAGGAATATAATAGGCGCAATGCCCTTTGGTATGGCCGGGCGTGTGGAGAACGTGAATATCGAAACTCCCAAATGTGAAAACCTCACCACCGCTAACGCAAATGTCAATATTGGGAATGCGGGCTTTATCTGCCTCGGGACCAATTATGGTGACGCCATGGTTTTCTTTCAACATGGCATTGCCATCCACATGATCAAAATGGTGATGCGTATTAAAAACATGGGTGAGCGTGTAGCCAAGGCTCTCACACTGCCTCAGGATTTCATCTGCGTCAGGTGTGTCAATCGCGGCGGTGAGGCCCGTTATGGGATCATGTAGCAAAAAACCATAATTGTCACTGAGGCAGGGAAATAGGGTGATCATAAAATTATCTTTGCAATATTGGCCGTAAACATGTGTATAGAGGATAGACAAGCAAAGGACAAATCTCTTGACGCAAAGTGTCGAAAAACTAGAAAATTTCTATAATGCGCGATTAGGTTTGGCCGCGCAGGCCATGACGATGCGGAAACTGAAGTCGCTATGGCCGCACTTGGATAATAAAGATGTGCTCGGTTATGGATATACACTTCCGTATTTGGACCAATATAAAAAGTCGGCCCATAGATTAATCCAAGCCATGCCAATGGGCCAAGGCGCCGTGTGTCAACCAAATAGGCGCGGCAATGCAAGCGTCCTTGTCACTGAAACGGGACTACCATTTATGCCGTCAACTTTTGACAATGTCCTCGTTGTGCATGGGTTAGAAGAAAGCTTGGCGCTGGATACATTATTGGAAGAGCTATGGCGTGTGATGAAACCCGAAGCACGGATTGTCATTGTCGTAGGCAATCGTACAGGTCTTTGGGCGCGTTCGGACAAAACCCCGTTCGGCGCAGGTCGCCCCTTTAGTCGCTCGCAATTAAACAAAGCTTTGAAAAAGACGGGTTTCATGCCTTTGGTGCGCGCAGGGTCTTTGTACACACCGCCGCTCAAAATATTGTGTGGCCCCAAGACCAGTTCCCTCATCGAAACTTTCGGGGAGACAGTTTGGCCAGGTTTTTCAGGACTTGTACTTGTAGAAGCCGTAAAGCGCCTTTATACGGGACGTATAGTTAAGGAGCATAAGCGGGTATTGCGACCAAATTTTTCGGGGGCAGTTGGTGCAACAACCAAAGCGTATCAAATTTCAGATATACTTAATCCACCTACAAAAAAATCATGACAGAATTTAAGAATACAACCTCGGGAATTTCTTCTTCAGAGAAAAAAACAACTGAAAAATTATCAATGCAAACAATCCGTACGGAAATCAATCGTGTGGACGCGGCTCTGCTTGATCTTATTGCGGAACGCATGGAACTTGCCCAAGCCGTGCGTCGCGCTAAATCTGGCGTCGATGTGTGGCGGCCTTCGCGCGAAGAATCCCATGTTCGCGACCTTGTAAAAAAATCGGGTGAAATTTCGCCTGAATTGGTTTCGCGTATTTGGGCGGAACTGACGAGCGCGAGCCTAACCCTGCAAGGGCCTATCCGTTTGCATATTTCATTGGCAGTTGATGCCCTGACGGCGCGTGCACTTGTTCGGGACCGTTTTGGCGGCGCTATTCCAACAAACACCTATCCGACAGAAAGCGCGGCCCTAGCCGCCGCACAAGCCGACCCTGAAGGCGTTGCTGTTTTGCCAGCGCCTGGTGGGATGAATAATTGGTGGACAGCGCTTGGCCCGCAAGGCGCTGCGTCTGATATGCATATCCTTGCGGGGCTACCGCGTACTGAAGGACAGGTTTGGCCTAATGCCGTCGCAGTTTCTAAGGCAGAAAAACTACCATCAGGCGATGATCAAAGTCTCCTCTATATCGAAGCTGGAGATATTGGCGCACTGACAAGCCTTCAAACAATTTTAGAAAACGAAGGTTTTACCCCAACATTGCGTGCAGAGCTTGAAACACTGAGCTTGTATAGTGTCCCCGAATTTGTTGATAGTTCTGACCCTCGTATAACTGCGTTACAATCAAAGTTAAAAACGGTTGCAGTCGTCGGTATATTGCCTAGCCCGATTCCTAAAAAACGAAACAAGGCTTAACATGAGCAAAACATTTCATACGGTTTTGATTGTGGGAGGGGGACTGATTGGTTCATCCCTTGCACGGGCATGCATGGAAAATAATGTCGTAAAGCGGCTGATAATAACTGATAAAGATGCAGATGTTCGCTCTCGTTTAAATGCTCTCAATATTGGCCACGAAGTGGCAGAGTCCGCACAGAGTGTCGCGGCGCAAGCTGATTTGATTATTCTTGCTGTGCCACCCGGCGCAATGACACAAGCATTTTCGGATTTTGCGGATGTTATAAAACCCGACTGCCTTATCTCTGACGTAGGTTCAATCAAAGGAAAAATTATAAAGGACATTACGCCGCTCTTACCCAAAGGCGTGGAGTTTATTGGTGCTCATCCTATCGCAGGTACAGAAAACTCTGGCCCTGAAGCAGGGTTTGCCAGTTTATTTACAGACCGTTGGTGCGTGTTAACGCCTGCCGATGAAAACTCTATCTCGGCGCAAAAACTAAAATCTTTTTGGGAAAAAATGGGCAGTCAGATCGTTTTCATGGACGCGCAGCGACATGACCTTGTCCTCGCGACGACCTCGCATCTACCACATTTAATCGCATATGCATTGGTCGGTACTGCCACGGATATGGAAACCGTAACCCGTAATGAAGTTGTGAAATACTCAGCGGGGGGCTTTCGCGACTTTACCCGTATCGCCGCCTCTGATCCCGTGATGTGGCGAGATGTATTCCTTGGTAATCGCGACGCGGTTCTCGAAGTTCTTGGCCGCTATATCGAAGATTTAACCGCCCTAAAAAAATCCATCCGCTGGGGCGAAGGGGATGTGTTGTTAAAAGAGTTTACGAAAGCCCGTTCAATCCGTGACCGTATTGTCGATGCAGGCCAAGAAAGCGCAACACCAAATTTTGGCCGCGATATGCAAAATGATTCCAGTGATACCCCAGATAACAAAGACGGCTAAATTTATCTAAATGTGAAAAGCGCAATGGGCCCCATCTTTAATTGTCCATTGCGAAGAACAAGTTCGATTTCCTTACGCCCATTTTCATTTTCGTCAATCGCCCCCAATAAAAGCTTTGCCTGACTTTGTATTGTGCCGTTAATCATACCCGCATCTTTAAGCTTGCCGAGGAGGGGCTTTATATCTTTGAGTTGGATATGTAAAATGCCGTCGGGTGCACCGTCTTTAAAAACAATATCGAGATCCCCTGTAAAATCAATATCCCCCCATTTTATTTCCCAATGCTCAACGTGCAATTTCGCATGACTATCTTGCCAAGACGCAAAACCCTGCTTTTCTAAAATTCCCCAATTGTGTACATTCGCCTGTACTTTAATCTGTGTTATTTTCTGGCCAAGAATTGCGTGTAATAAGCCAAGAGCCTGATCGGTAAACACCAAATCATGAGCGTTAAATTCTATGTGTGCAATTGTACCCACCACCTTAATGTCAAGATCTGTATGCGCCAATCCTAACAATGGTGGCGGCGTGCCGACGAGGGTGTTGATGCGGGTTTTGTCTAGGCTAATGAACGCAGACTTTAATGTTCCACCAAGTTTTAAAGACGTTTTCGTGTGGATACGTGCAGGCTCGATATCAAACATATAGCGTTGCCCCGTGGGCGCACGCATATCAATACGGGCACTGCCATTATGATCAATTTGCCACGAAAGAGGGGTGAGTGTCGCGCTATTTACAGTGAGGTCATCAAGTGTAATTGCCCAATTTTTTGCAGGATCATTGAGTGGGCTTGTTGGTGCGCGCACAGATATTTCTTGCGACTTCGCAATGATTTGGAACGGAAAGCCCGTAATGGAAAGCCCCTCATGATTGACCAAATATCCTTGGCTTTCAGCGATTTTTATCTGCGTTGAAACGCCCTTGATAATTGCGGACCGTAAAAGCAGCCACACCGTAAAAAGAACAGCAAAACAAAAACCCACAAATATAAGAATGCGTGGTGCCGTAATGAATTTTTTTTTCACCGTTTTACTCATGGAGTTTTACTCATGGGGTTTTACCTTTATGTCATTTGGATTAGCAAGAGCGCTCGGAGGCTGATTGCTTGGGTGTTTTCCAGGGTCGCGAGCATAGCTTACCAGTAATTTGCCGTATTCTTTGAAGAGTCTTTTCCATTTATCGGTCCCACCCCACCAAGGTTGGCCTGGGAGAGTGTTTGATTTTACAGGATAGGGGAAAATGGTAATGTTTTGAGCGGCGCTCAATATTTCAACCTTGGCGCGCGGCATATGATAGTCAGATGTCACAAGTATAATGGTTTCATATCCGAGCGCCCCAGCCCAATTTGCCGTTTGTGCACCGTTTCCGACCGTATCTTCTGCTTCGTAATCAAGATCCACACAGCAATTAAATTGCTCAGGAGTAAGCTCTAATAGGGACCGTATTTTTTTGGCACTAATGGCGGGATTTACGCCAGATATAAGAAGGCGTTCGCCCAACCCTTGTTCCAGCAACATAGCGCCTGTGGCAAGGCGTCCGCCCCCTTTGCCTGTCAAAACGACAATGCCGTCTGCTTTGGGCATAGGGCTTTGTGGGACTGCGCGGGATATATGCAATATAAATGCAATAAAGCCGCAAATGAGTAGCATAGAAGCAAAGCCGAATAAGAACCGCAAGAGCTGAAAAATCGCATGTCCTTTGGTTGGTTTTTTTAAACTTGGTTCGTTCATGGGTACATCTCGGACAACAGTGACTTCATGACGATTTGCCATGTGGCAAGACCCGAAATCAATGCCATGAATAACGGGACAAGAGCCGATAAATATAGGTTTTTTAATCCAAATGTAAATTCAGGAAGGAAAAAAATATTTGTTCCAGAAATTTTAAAAAACATGCTGAAAATAAATAAAAGCACAAAGGCGGCTAATGCTCCAAAACATCCTGCCAAAAATGCGTTCAGCGCAAAGCGCGTACTAAATAATCGCGCTGTATATTGTGGCGGCGTGCCGATCTGATGGAGCACATTCATCAATGTTTTTTGCGTTGTGATCCCGGCATGGGTCGCAAATACACACGCAGCAATGATCGCAATGCTAATGGATAAAAACGCGAGTATGGAAAGTATCTGAATAGCACGTGCACGTGATTCTAAATTTTTGCGCCAATGGGAATGGTCATCAATATCTGCGCGAATGCCCAATTGTTCATAACGGGTCGCCAGTTCTCGGACATTCAATTTTTGATCTGCATGTAATGTGACATGTAATAAAATTGGCAGGGCAAGCGCGTCTGGTAAAGGGGTGTCACCGAGCCATGGGCGCAGTAATTTTTGCGAATGGTCTTTGGACAATATATCAACGTGTTTGACACTTTTGAACGTCAATAGAATGTCGCGTGCCTTTATGGGTTGTTCTTGTTCATCGGTCAATGATGTTGGCTTTATCTGTATTGTCGCCGTGTCGGTGAGGCCTGCACTCCAATGGGCGCTTGAACGATAGCTCGCGGACAAGGAAAGCAGGGTAAGTGTTGCAAGAAAGGCAAGAATAGCCAGCACAACAAATAAAGGACTATCCTTGGGCTTGTCGATAGGCAGGATGGGTTGTGGCTTGGCGAGGGGCAGGCTGTTCTGGTTCATGATTGCATTCTCTCTTGGAGAAGCGTGCCATTGTTAAGGCGTAAAATCGTTGCGTCTGCGGGAATAAGTTTTGTGTCGTGCGTGGCAATAATTACGGTCGTACCGAGCCTGTTTAACTCTACGAATAACCGTATAAGGCGCTGGCCAATATTATGGTCTACATTGCCTGTGGGTTCATCTGCGATTAAAATGTCGGGTTTGGAAATAATGGCTCTTGCGATTGCGGCACGTTGCGCTTGCCCTCCTGAAAGGGTTTCTGGCATGGCAGCCATATGATCACCAAGGCCAACCCATTGTAAAAGGCTTATCGCGTCTTGCACATAGTCTGCACGTGGGGTCGCCGTGACACGTAATGGCAGGACAATATTTTCAAATACATTAAGATGATCCACCAGACTGAAATCTTGTAACACGACACCCATTCGGCGTTTAAGTGGTGGAATTTGCAAAAGGTCAAGCATGCCCGTATTCTGGCCAAACACATTAATTTGCCCCGATTTTGGGCGCATGTGCAAATACATAAGCTTTAGTAAACTTGTTTTGCCTGCGCCTGATGGCCCCGTAACAAAATTGAGAGAGCCTTGCTTCAGGCTAAAACTTAGATTTTTTAAAATATTGTCACCACCTTGATAGCTAAAACTGACACGTTCAAACGCAATGCACTCATCCTTGTGTTCAAGATCAGAGGTGTGAATTTGAGGTGTAATCATAAGGACTGGACTTTTTAAGTGGAATCGGCATTTTCTATATAAACGAATCAAGTATGGAAAGCGAATGAAACTAACGTGTCCAGAGTGTACGACCCAGTTTTTAATTGATCCTAATGCAATTGGATCAAATGGTAGGACTGTGCGGTGTTCGCAATGTTCTTCCTCATGGTTTGTGTCTTCGGACCCTGATGTGATGGATTTACGTGATAATGTGAAAGAAGTAAAAAATCAACGCGACATGAGCGATGGGCAAAAACTGTTTGGGGGTGAAACGCCTGCGCCCAAGACTGCTATTGATACGAGCATTTATGAAAGTTCTGTTTTGGAAAATCATGGCATGGGCGAAGTGGATACTGTTGTGGCAGGGGCTGCTGCGATTGCACCACATGCTGCTTTGCGTGACCGCGCAGAGAAAAAGAAAGTCCGTCGTCGCCTGTTGAGTGTGGGCATGATCTGGATCGTCACATTGGGCATACTCTCTACGGCCGCTCTGGGCGCGTATTTATTACGTGTGAAAATTGTTGAAAAATTCCCTGTGACATTGGAAATGTATAAAGCCTTCAACATAAATATACCTCTCGCAGGTCTGGAGTTTTACGACATAGAATGGCGATATGGCCGTGATAACGGCATACAAATTTTGTTTGTAGATGGTAAAATTAAAAACGTGGACGTGAAACCACGCGATGTTACCATGATTAAACTCAGTTTTAAAAACCCGCAGGGAAACGTTTTGGCCAGTTGGGTTGTCGAGCCTAACCGCTCGATTTTAAAGTCGGGCGAGACGCTTTCATTTTCAACCCAATACGCAAACCCGCCACAAGATGCAACGAAACTCGCGGCAAGTTTCGCGAGTGAAGATGATGTTGTCATCGAAATTCAGTCAGAAAAATAATAGGCCTAGAAGCGCTTAATTGGAAACACTCAATTAGAAACGTTCAAGGAGCCGCTCTAGATAATCACGTTCAATCTGTTCGCGCTCTTGCTCACCTGAGCGTTTGCGGAGCTGTTCTAAGAGGTCCCGCGCCCGTTGACGGTCATCAATGTCAGGAACAACTACGTCATCGCCGACACCATTGCCGTCATTTTCACGACCAAAGGGATCGCCTTCGTCGCTAGCAGTCTTGCCTTCTTTTTCATTTTCCTCGGCTAGCCGTTTTTCTTCTTGGGCATAGAGACCTTGCCCTGCTTTACGAAGTGCATCAATAGCCTCTGACTGTGCGCGCCCTGCACGGAAATATTGCCCGTTTTCAAGGGCGTCTTGGCTCCCTGCCATAGCGTCTTTCGCGTCTCTTAATGCCTGTTCGATTTTCTTTTTATCATCTTCGCCAATACCGCCACCTTCGCCGTTCTCTGACGGATCACCGCTAATGCCTTGTTCTAGATTGTCTTCGAGGGCATCAAGAAGGGCGTTAAGGTCGGCCTGTTCGTCGGCAAGTTGCTCCGCAGATTTGGCCGTTCCGCCTTCGCTGGTTCCATTTTCTTGCCCACTATTTTCGTCTTGGTTTTGCTTTTCGTCACCATCTTCGCGGCCAGCAGATTGTGTTTCGTCGCGCAACTGTCTTTGTTCACCAAGCAGGTCATTTAATTCTTCCAAAGCTTGTTTTAATTCATCGCTCATACTGTCATCGCTCGGGCCATCACCGCCTTCGCCAGAGTCTAAATTGATTTGCATATGTTCTAAAAGCTCGGCCAGTTGGGCGAGGGCCTTACGGGCCGCTTGTGTGTCGCCAATGCGGTTGGCTTCGGCAATCGCGTCCATAAGCTTTTGAATTTCGTCTTGATTAATACTGCCTTCATCGCCGCCTTCGCCGTCACCATTTTTGTCACGTTTTTTGGCTTCTTCAACGGCTTTCAGCATGAGCTCTTCCATATATCGCTCAACCGCTTTTTCGTAGCGGTCAAATAAAGTATCGATTTCACGTTGAGGCGCACGCCTTGCCATTGCATTGTTCAGCGCACGTTCTGCCGCTTGCATATCCGCGAGTGCGTCCCCAAGACGGCCAAATTCGGCACGCAGGGCAATTGTCCATAAATCTTCGGGAATGCCAACAAGCGCGTCTTGATTGCGTGCCCCTTGCAGGCGGCGATAGACATTGCGTAGGCCCATATAAACACTCGGATCATCAAAAATACCTACGGGCTGATCCGTGACAATCTCAATAAGTTCTGCTGTTCTTTGCACATTTTTGGGGGCGCGCAATATGGTGCGTTCACGGTTCTCGACGGCGTAGAGAGGTTTGTTTTTAAACACCTCGACAGTTTGCGGTTTCAAAATGGGGAGTGGTGCATAGGCTTGTGTGCCTGCGAGCATGAGCAAGCGTTGCTCTGCCACAGCTTTTGCAAGCGGTTCAACGAAAATTTTATCAGGGATGATGAATTCCTGCACAGAGGATTTTGCGCTCTGGCCTTTGCCATCAGTCGCGATTAAATGCCCAAGGACAATCTTCCCTGCCCATTTATGCTTGGTCATATCCAGATTAGCAGGTTCTTTATCCGTAGAACGCACCGAAGAACCTGGAATTGAAATGGGAAATTCTTCTACAAAACCCTCTTGTCCTTTAAGATGCATTGATAGCATGACGCTTTCAACGCCGAAATCATCTTTAAGGGAATAGGTGAAAATAAGTTTGTCGCGTTTTCCCGCCTCTGGCACTTTGTCAAACTCTATGCTTGGCGGTAAATCTGCGCCGACATTTAAAATCCAGATTTGGGACGAACTGCCAATACGGAAACTTGCTTTTGCACTTTTGGAAATATAAGCACGTGCCTCGAAACTTTTGGGGCCAAGGCGTGTTGGGCGAATGCGGCGTGTGCGCCCTTTCTCGCGAATGATCAGGCGCGGTGCAGATTTGACACCTGAAATACGTGCGACAAATTCGGAACCTTCGGGGGCGTGAATCGTGTTACTTTTCTTGAAATAACTCGGCGGACGATTCGTATATTCTGGCGGATCAATCCATGCTTCATAGGCCGCATTTTTAGCACTTATGCCAGACATCCAACCAGGGGTTAGACTTGCGCGAATGCGCTCATAATTATCACCACCACCAAACATGGCCGCCGCAACAACTAGGCACGGCACTGCGAAACGAAGATAATATTTATCCATCGGCGCAAGAGCAGGGCGCAGACGCGAAGGCGCGGCTTGGTTTACTTGTGCTCTGGCCACGTCCAAATGGTGTTGCCACGCAATATCATCAGAACCCGATGAAACAAGGGCGGAGCTATCCGTGATCGTGTCGAAAGGGCGATGTTTGAAATTATTATCAAGTTCTACACGGCGTCGGGCTTGGGATGTGTTCGGTTTAAGGCGTTTGCGTGCGTGCAAAACACACCACGTAAATACGGCGAGCGTAATGGCCAAAGCGACCCCACGCCATGGGTCGCCAATGAATTGCCAAAGGCCGCTAGACGCCCCGACAATGAATAATAACAACAAACACACACCAAGTGCCAAGACAGGCGCATAGCACTCCCACAGCAATTGCCGATAGGCACGTGCGGTTAGGCGCTCAGCGCGTTTTGTCATGATTGAGCTCATAAATCCTTATAGGGTAAATTTCTCGCAAAAGTACAAATAAAATCATTACAAAATAGCGAGTTTATAACACGGATTTCCAGTACGCGACTTGCTTGACAATATTTTGCGGCGCAGTCCCACCAAATGAGGTGCGGCTTGCCACGGATGCGCTTGGGCTAAGCACGTCAAACACGCCTTGATGAATGGCGGCGTGAACGGTCTGCATGTCCGTCAGGGCAAGTTCGTGTAGCGGTTTGCCTTGACCTTCTGCAAGGGCAACGATTGTACCTGTCACATGATGAGCTTCGCGGAATGGCATGTTTAGTGTACGCACAAGCCAATCTGCCAAATCCGTAGCGGTGGAATAAGCAGCGCCAGCAGACTTTGCCAAATTCTCTTTATTGGGTTTCATATCGGCAACCATGCCCGTCATTGCCGCAAGCGCGAGAGACAGGGCGTCAAATGCTTCAAACACAGGTTCTTTGTCTTCTTGCATGTCTTTAGAATAGGCAAGCGGCAGGCCTTTCATTACAATCGTAAGCGCTGTAAGTGACCCCATAATTCTACCGACCTTTGCACGTACCAATTCGGCCGCGTCAGGATTACGTTTTTGCGGCATGATCGAACTGCCCGTAGTGAATTTATCAGACAGGCTGATGAAATTAAATTGCGCTGATGTCCAGATCACAATCTCTTCGGCGAGGCGCGAGAGATGCGTCGCGCAAATGGTTGCTGCCGAGAGAGCCTCAAGCGCAAAATCACGGGCTGATACAGCGTCGAGCGAATTGGCCATTGGACGTTCAAACCCAAGAGCGGCCGCTGTCATTTCGCGGTCGATAGGATAGGGCGTACCAGCAAGGGCGGCTGCACCCAGCGGGCTTTCATTCATGCGTGCGCGGCAATCGGAAAAGCGTGAACGGTCTCTGGAAAACATTTCGAGATAGGCAAGCATATGGTGGCCAAAACAAACAGGCTGCGCCACTTGTAAATGAGTAAAACCGGGCATGAGCGTATCTGTATTCGCTTCGGCTTGTGCGAGAAGTGCTTTTTGCAAACCAGCGATTTGCGCGTAAAAATCATCAAGCGCGTCACGTACCCAAAGCCTGAAATCTGTGGCCACTTGGTCATTACGCGAACGAGCCGTGTGCAGGCGTCCAGACGCTTCGCCAATGATTTCGTTCAGACGGGCTTCGACATTCAAATGAATATCTTCGAACTCGTCGCGAAACGGGAATGTGCCGTTGTTAATCTCAATTAAAATCTCGTCGAGACCGTTTTGAATGGCTTCATTATCTGTGGCCGTGATGATGTTTTGGGCGCATAACATATTGGCATGAGCCTTGGAGCCGCGAAGATCTTGGTGGGCCATACGCTGATCAAAACCAATAGATACATTGATTGCTTGCATTATGTCCGAAGGTTTGTCAGAAAACCTTCCACCCCACATTTTTTGCCCCTTATTTTTATCTTGGCCTTTATTTTTATCTTGGGAAGTTTTTGTCATGGCTCAGTCTCTCGCTCCACATTCAAAAATGCTGACATTTTTGAAAGTTACAATTCGTCTTATGATGTTCTTTGGCCTTTGTGCCTTGGCTTATGTCCTTTTGCAATCCTGTAGTTCGCCAAAAGCGGATTTACTGCGCTTTTCTAAGGGGGAATTGAAACGTCTTAAAGTTATTGACCCCATGCCAGTGCAACCCAGCATGAAATTTGAAGGTGCGGACGGGGAAATGATCAATTTGAAAAACTTTCGCGGTGACTATGTCTTGCTAAATGTATGGGCCACATGGTGCGTACCCTGTGTAGCAGAAATCCCAAGCCTTGATATTTTACAAGCCAGTGTCGAGAGCCGTGGCATGAAAGTCGTCGCCGTCGCCATGGAAAGACACCGCGTTGACGCAGAGAGCTTCTATAAAACAGTCAATATCAAAAACCTGTCTCTGTACAGCGATACAAGCATGAGCTTCGCGACCAAACTTGGCGTAAAAGGTCTCCCCATCAGCATTTTCTACGACCCCCAAGGCAATGAACTCGCCCGCATCGCCGGCGACGTAGATTGGCAAAGTGCCGAAGTGAAAAACTTCCTAAACGCTATTTTACCTACGCAATAATCCTGCTGAATCAAGGTTTTCTTTTCTCCCTCTATCTTTTTATATAAAGTTATGTTATATCATAATTAAATATAAGAGGGAGAGAGACATGAGTACACTTAAGCGAAGACACCGCAGAACCCCAATGGATACAGAGGTCGATATGACCCCTATGCTCGACATAGTGTTTATAATGTTGATTTTCTTTATCGTTACGGCTGTGTTTCTGGACGAAAAAGGTTTGGACTTTACCCAAGCGCCAGAAGGCCCGACGCCAACACACTCTGCAAAAGCGATTACAGTTTATGTATATGCCAACGGAACTGCTTCCGTAGACGGGAAAATAACCGATATTTTTGCGATCCCGAGCCATGTAGAGGGTATTCGTGCGCTAACCCCAGAGGCGGCGGTACTGCTCCGCGCGCACCCAAATGCAAAACTTGAACAGATCGTATTTTTAGAAGACGCTTTTTTGACCCATGCAGTTCCAACCAGTTTCAAAGTTGATCATAAATAGGCTAGTTTTTGTCGTTTCTTATCCGTTGGCGGGCTTTTGAGCCGGGGCGGTTGCGGCGTTTTTTACCTGCAACGGCTTTGCCACCAGTATTTTGCCCACCAGTGTTTTGCCCACCAGTGTTTTGGCCCCCAGTGTTTGCGTTACCAGTGTTTGCGTTACCAGTGTTTTGACCACCTGTGTTTTGTCGACCCGTATTTGATCTCGCAAAACCTTGCCCCTCAGACGAACCGCCGCCCTCGACACGAGGCTTACCTTGACCGCGTTGACCTTTGCTTTTGGCATGTGGTCTTTGCGGATTACGAGGTTTACGGCGTTCGCCACTGCCTGTTCTTTGTGCCGACGTTTGCGAATTATGGGCTTGTTTGTAATTGTCGGGCGTATCCGTAGACGTTTCAACATCATGATTGCGCGAGCGGTCTGGTTTTGATTCTTTAGCTGCTTTCGCGGTTTTGCGTTGAGAACGTGATTTTTTATTACCTTTTGAGCCGCTATAGCTACGTTCAGATGGGGCCCATTTGTCTTCGCTTTGTACGCTGCCGTCGGCGTTCATCACAGGGATGTTCTTTTTAATCGTACGTTCGATCTCGGACAACATGCCCATTTCTTCGTCGGCACAAAACATAATGGCAATGCCGGATTTGCCGGCCCGACCTGTACGTCCAATACGGTGAACATAGGCTTCGGCGACTTGTGGCAAATCAAAATTAACGACAAGTTCGACGCCTGGAATGTCAATACCGCGCGCGGCAACATCTGTGGCCACAAGGATTGGAATTTCACCTGTACGGAAAGCGGCCAATGCTTTTGTACGCTGGTTTTGCGAGCGATTGCCATGGATCGGCGCTGCGGCAAGGTTTTGAGCGTTAAGGCGTTTGGCCACACGGTCTGCACCGCGCTTGGTACGTACAAAGACAATAATCCGCTCGCCTTTATGTTTTTTCGCAAGTGCGATCAGTGTTGTCGTTTTCGCAGCTTGCGGTACGAACATCACGCTTTGTTTCACTTTTTCTGCCGTAGACGATATTGTCGCCACAGCAATTTGCTCTGGGTTACGCATATAGCGTTTAGACAATTCTTGAATTTGGCGCGGCATTGTCGCAGAGAATAAAAGCGTTTGGCGCGTCTTAGGCGTCAGAGACAAAATACGTTTAATCGCTGGCATAAAACCAATGTCGAGCATTTGATCGGCTTCATCCAAAACAACCGTATCAATATTGCTGAGATCAACAATGCCTTGGCTGTGCAAGTCTTCGAGACGCCCCGGTGTTGCCACTAAAATATCAACGCCGCCGCGCAGCATTTTCTTTTGCTTATGTGCATGTACGCCGCCAACAACACAGCCCGAACGGGTCGTAAGGTTTTCGCCATAATTTTTCACGGCTTTGTCAATTTGCAAAGCAAGCTCTCGCGTTGGTGTCAAAATAAGCATGCGAATAGGGCGATCATATAGATCCGCGCCTTCTTTCAAATATTTTTTTGATAGATTATGTAAGACGGGCAGGGTAAATGCAGCAGTCTTACCTGTACCAGTTTGCGCCAGTCCCACCACATCTTTGCCAGCAAGGATAAGCGGGATTGCCTGTGCTTGAATAGGCGTTGGATTGACATAGTCCTGACGCTCAAGTTTTTTCAAAATTGGTGCACATAAACCTAGATCGGTAAATTTCACAGCGGCAGGTTTTGTATCGGGTGTGGTATCGGACATAAAATGTTTCTTTGGGGTGGTTTGGGTCAATCTTAATGAAATAAGTGCCTTTGGGGAGGCTTATAGGGTTTGTACAGCTAAGGTCAAATATATTCCACATGATATGTGCGGACACTAGGGCCTGTTGACACAATGTAATTTTGAGATGTTGTCTGCACCCGTATTGATCAGCGTCCATTTTCTCATGAGGGACATGATGAAAATTCGCAA
Organism: Robiginitomaculum sp.; assembly: GCA_002733905.1. Taxonomy (GTDB): domain Bacteria; phylum Pseudomonadota; class Alphaproteobacteria; order Caulobacterales; family Maricaulaceae; genus Robiginitomaculum_A. The sequence goes on from NVXK01000003.1 coordinate 116,493, forward strand.
TGAAAATTAGAAATATGCATATGGAATAAATTTCATATGCGCGTATAGATAAAGTATGACCAGACCACTCCCACCGCTAAACTCTATACGTGCCTTTGAAGTCGCCGCGCGCCACATGAATTTTTCTCGTGCCGCAGAAGAATTGGGCGTGACCCAAGGCGCGATTAGCAAGCAAGTGATCGCACTGGAAGACTATATCGGCATCAAACTTTTTGAACGCTTACCGGGTGGGTTACGCTTGACGGTTCAGGGCATGACATTGCGTGATCAAGTGCATCCTGTTTTTGAAACATTAGGTGATACATTTAGTCAGTTTTCGCGCCGCCCCCCTCGCTCGCATATTTGTCGTATTTCGACCCTGTCATCATTCGCGACCCAGTTTTTAGTGCCGCGCCTGCGTAAGTTTGAACAAGAATTGCCGCATATTGATCTGGAAATTCTGACATCAGTCCGACTTGTTGATCTATCGCGTGAAGAAGTGGATTTAAGCATTCGCTTTGGGAACGGCACATGGGAAGACGTTGTCGCAAGCCCCCTTATACCGGGAAAACTTATTCCCGTGTGCTCGCCAGATTTTTACGAGAAATCAAAATGTAAAGACGTGAATACCTTCGTAAACTCTGCACGTCGTGTACAGGCCTTTACACGCAATGAGTGGCTAAATTGGGCGCAAGAGGCAGGGGTTGAGTTAACAAATTCCGTTAAAATTTATATCATGGAAGATTTTTTTGTCGCCATGAAAACTGTCATGGAAGGCCATTGTATTGGGCTGCTTCCTGCGGTGTTAGCACGCCCCCATATTCGCGAAGGGCGGCTGCGGACATTCTCAGACATTTCTATTATCGAAGAGGGTACATATCATATCGTTCACCGTGCGAATGCAGAACGCCGTCCTATCGTGCGTGATGTTATTGCATGGCTGCGAAAGGAAGTCGAAAACGACCTAACATTCTAACAGTCTCTATGAGAATTTTTCATGGGTGTATTGAAAAATTCTCGGCGCGAATAAATCTCATAGAGATAGTGTGAAAACCTAGTTTTCTTTTGTCGCAAAATTTGTCCACTTTCTAAAAGCACACAATGTGGTGTTGCATATGATGAGGAGAAAGCCATGTCGATAAAAAAAACCTTAATTGCAGTAGGAGTAATGAGTATGCTGTCTAGCTACGCCACTTTGGCATCGGCAGAGACGGGCGAAACACTCGTCACGGAAAATGCAAATGCATATTCTGTATCTGTAAAATACTCCAAAGCCGAACTTGCGAGCCATGCTGGTACCGCACAAATTTTTTCACGCATACAAGAGGCGGCTTATCGCTCATGTAAAGCTGAATATTCATACGCCCGTTTTGTCAAAAAACGCAGAGAAATGAAAAACTGCGTGACCAATGTGACGCAGGATTTAGTCACGAGAATCGAAAATAACAATCTTACGAAAATAGCAGCTCAACAACCTGCCACACGCTATCAAATAGCACGTAAGTAAAACGAACATTCCGCTCCTACCTTATACGCTAAGGTATCTTCAGGTTGGTCCCTTCGGTCTCTTGTTTCGGCAAGAGGGAGCGGGATTCACACCATACACCCCAAATAGCATTCGCTGTTTGAGGTGTTTTTGTATTAAGGGGGAGCGATTTTTGATATGATTATGGGAATGAAAAAACCGCCCCATGTTTCCATGAGGCGGTTTCTTAACGTTCGATCAGAAATATGAGTAATCAGAGATGTTATTAAGCTCTTTTTCGAACTAATGTTTCGTTTGTACGGGTTGATACCCATAATAGATTAGTTGAATTATGGTCACCATTGGTAGAGCGCACAACTACCTTTGGCAGGGAGGACAACCAGTCATTGTAAGTTTTTGATTGAAATTTTGTAATAGAGTTGATATGCGATTTTATTCGTTTATCTAATATTTTTTGTTTTCTATCCATGTTTTCCCCTTTTCGAATCACTATACTTAATATTGAGTAAAAAATCATGACTAATTTATTACCAAAAATTGCATTTCCTGAACTATTTTTCGGTTTAGTCGCGCCTATTGGTGCAAATATAGACACATCTATAGCTGCATTGAAAGAAAATCTTGAAAGCTTTGATTACGAGGTTGTGGATATCAGGGTTACTGATCTTTTCCCTAAATTCATTGCAACAATAAAACCTGAGGTGCCTTTGAAAGAGAAACCAAAATGTGATAGGTATCAAACATACATTCAGTATGGAAACCAACTTAGAAAAAAGTTTGAAGATAATTCAATCCTAGCTATGGCGGCAATGTATCAAGTTGCCGAGAAGAGGAAAGAAATTATGGAGGCCAATTCAGCTGAGCTTCCGACAAAAATTGCATATGTTATGAGACAATTTAAGCGCCCAGAGGAAATCGAACTATTACGATCAGTCTATGGGGAGCAGTTTTTTCAAATTTCTATATACTCACGTCGTGATTTTAGAGTTCAACATTTAAGTGAGAATTTTGCAAAAGACGAAGGTTTAGTAAACCCAGACGTTAAAAAATCTATCGCAGAAAACCTTGTCTTAACTGATGAAAATGAAGATGGAAGCAATGGGCAAAAAGTAGGTAAAATTTTCCATCATGCAGATCTCATAATTGATGCAGATGAAGTGAAAGAGGAGTTTAATGCAAGTAAACAAGTTGAGCGGTTTACGAAGTTATTATTTGGTTCAAATAGCATTTCACCATCTAGGTATGAATATGGAATGAAATTAGCTAAATCAGCCGCCCTAAGGTCGATTGACCTTTCTAGGCAGGTTGGCGCAGCAATATTTTCTAAAACAGGGCAGATTATTTCTTTGGGGTCAAATGAGGTCCCGAAAGCTGGTGGGGGTAGTTATTGGGATAAAGAGGGTAAGGATGCGCGCGAATATAGCCTTGGGGTAGATTCAAATGAAGAAAGAAAACGAGAGCTATTATCTGAAGTAATGGAGATTTTTAACCTTAAAGTTACACAAGAAATAAAAGAAAAATTAAATAATGCTCAGTTAATGGACGCGTTAGAATATGGGCGAGTTGTGCATGCCGAAATGTCTGCAATTACCGACGCTGCACGAGGTGGTTTGGCCGTAAAGGATAGTGTTTTGTATTGTACGACATTCCCGTGCCATATGTGTGCAAAGCATATTATTGCTGCAGGCATTTCGAAAGTGATATTTCTGGAACCATATCCAAAGAGTTTAGTGGGCCGACAACATATAGATTCAATAGATGTGGAAGGAAAAAATAGAGGAAAATATAAAGAATACACATCTGTAAAGTTTGTCCATTTCTATGGAGTTACGCCGAAAAGATTCGATGAACTATTTTATAGAGGCAAACGAAAAAATAACATTGGTCAATATGAAAAATACACCTCGTTGCCTGCAACACCAATGCTGACTATACGCAACCTCGCCTATTTAGACGTTGAACATCAGGTAGTTGAAGGAGCTACTAATAATATATTTAAATCTTGAGCAGCAAAAAACCGCCCCATGTTTCCATGAGGCGGTTCTTGATTTTAGAATTGAGCGAGTGGCTCGGTGTATGTGTAAAGACTTCTTATATTTGGCTTAAGGCCGATATTCGAAGAAGTTCGGGAGGGTGCTTACTAAGCACCCTAATTTAGCGCGGGCGCTAAATCCCTTTCTTACATCATGCCGCCCATTCCACCCATGCCGCCCATGCCGCCCATATCAGGCATGCCGCCTGCAGCGTCTTTTTTCGGAGCTTCGACGATTGCACATTCTGTTGTTAGGATGATGCCAGCAACGGATGCAGCGTCAAGAAGGGCTGTACGCACAACTTTTACTGGATCGATAATGCCTGCTTTGACCATATCAACATATTCTTCTGTTTGTGCATTAAAGCCGTAATTTGCTTTGTTTGCAGATGTGATATTGCCAACAACAACACTGCCTTCACAGCCAGCATTTTCAGCAATTTGACGACAAGGGTAGGAAAGAGCCGCTTTCACGATCTCGATACCAGCTTTTTCGTCATCATTTGCACCTTCAACGTCGATGAAGCGTGATGCACGCAAGAGAGCTGTACCGCCCCCTGGTACAATGCCTTCTTCAACAGCAGCACGTGTAGCATTCAAAGCATCGTCAACGCGGTCTTTGCGTTCTTTAACTTCGATTTCAGTAGAACCGCCAACTTTGATAACAGCAACGCCGCCAGAAAGTTTAGCAAGACGTTCTTGCAATTTTTCTTTATCGTAATCAGAAGATGTTTCTTCTGATTGCTTACGGATTTGTGAAACGCGTGCTTTGATTTCTTTTGCTTTACCAGCACCATCAACAACAATTGTGTCATCTTTCGTAACCGTAACATGCTTGGCAGTGCCGAGCATTTTGAGGTTAACATCTTCGAGCTTGATACCAAGATCTTCAGAGATAACAGTACCGCCAGTAAGAACAGCAAGGTCTTCGAGCATTGCTTTACGACGATCACCAAAACCAGGAGCTTTAACAGCTGCGATTTTAAGACCACCACGAAGTTTGTTCACAACAAGAGTTGCAAGCGCTTCGCCTTCAATGTCTTCCGCAATGATAAGAAGCGGACGGCTTGTTTGCACAACAGCTTCAAGAATAGGAAGCATGGTTTGTAGGCTTGTAAGCTTGCCTTCGTTAAGAAGGATATATGGCTCGTCCATTTCAACACGCATTTTGTCAGCGTCAGTAATGAAATATGGTGAAAGATAACCACGGTCAAACTGCATGCCTTCAACAACATCTAGTTCTGTTTCAGCAGTTTTGCCTTCTTCAACAGTGATAACGCCTTCATTGCCGACTTTGCCCATTGCTTCAGCAATCATGTCGCCGATAGTTGCTTCGCCGTTTGCAGAAATTGTACCAACTTGTGCGATTTCAGCAGCAGAAGAAATTTTCTTTGCTTTCTTAAGAAGATCGTTTGCAACTTCTTTAGCCGCTTTATCGATACCGCGTTTAAGATCCATTGGGTTCATGCCAGCAGCAACGCGCTTTAGGCCTTCACGTACAATCGCTTGTGCAAGAACAGTTGCCGTTGTTGTGCCGTCACCAGCAACATCATTGGTTTTGTTCGCAACTTCGCGGAGCATTTGTGCGCCGAGGTTCTCAAATCTGTCTTCAAGTTCGATTTCTTTCGCAACCGTTACGCCATCTTTAGTAGAGCGAGGTGCGCCGAAAGATTTTTCGATCACAACATTACGACCTTTAGGGCCGAGTGTTACTTTTACTGCATTGGCAAGAATATCTACGCCGCGAAGCATTTTGTCGCGAGCATCTGTGCCGAATTTGACGTCTTTAGCCGCCATAATAAGTCTCCTGAATTAAGGTAAGTTTATAATAAAAAAAGGTATCTCGGCTTAACCAAGAATACCTAGAATGTCAGATTCTTTCATGATCAATAGCTCTTGGCCGTCAATCGTGATTTCTGTACCGCCCCATTTGCCAAACAAGACTTTATCGCCTTTTTTAACGTCAAGTGGGATCAGTGTGCCAGCTTCGTCGCGAACGCCAGAACCAATAGCAACAATTTTGCCTTCTGATGGTTTTTCTTGCGCTGTACCGGGAATGATAATTCCGCCAGCAGTTTTAGTTTCTTCCTTAACGCGCTTTACCAGCACGCGGTCATGTAGAGGACGAAATTTCATAAAATGTCTCGTATATGTTTCAGTTTAAAGTCTAGCCGAGGAGAGGTAAAACGCGTTTAGCACTCACCTCCTTCGACTGCTAATAAATAGCAAATAGGGACGAGGTGAGAGGGAGTCAAGGATTGGCCCCGACTTTTCTTTATTAGAATTCTGTAACTTCGCTCTGGACTGTATGGTGACACATCCATTTTCGCGTTTTGTTACGCATATTTATAGAGATTGGCGTTTGTTTAATTGGCTATGTTCCGAGCAGAGTGATCTAGCTCGCAAGTTGCACGTTGTCGTTCACATCACCAATGGATTCAACTTCAGTGGCGAGAGGAATGGAGAGGTTGAAGTAGAAAACTGATCCATGATGTTCTTGGCTCGCGACCTTCATTTCGCCGCCCATACATTCTATGATCTCTCTTGCAATCGAAAGCCCTAAACCTGTGCCTGTGTGTTGTTTCGAGAGATCATTGTCGACTTGCTCAAATCGTTCAAAGATTTGACCTAAATGTTCAGGCGCAATGCCAATACCCGTGTCTTTTACGGCAAGATAGAGATCAAAATTACCACGCTCGTCTTCTGTCCCATCGACAAAGAGGGTCACTGAACCTTGAGAAGTGAATTTGATAGCATTTCCGAGTAGATTATTAACCACTTGGCGCAGACGTCCTTGATCCGCGACGAACATTTTTGGTAAATGTTCGGGGTAACGCACGCTCAAGAATATATCGGCTTGCATTGTGGATGGATAATGTAGCGCAACCAAAGATTCTAGCATGTCGTGTAGATTAAAGGTCTCTGGTTTAAGCGTAAATTTGTGAGCGTCCATTTTAGAACTGTCAAGCACGTCATTGATAATAGCAATCAGGGTGAGGCTGCTCGCGTGCACAATATTGGCGTAATGGGACTGTTTTTCATCGAGTTTCGTTTCCAGCAATAACCCGCTCATGCCAATAACGCCGTTTAAAGGTGTGCGAAGTTCGTGGCTCATATTAGAGAGGAACTGCGCTTTTATATGTTCTGCCCTTTGTGCTTGGCGCACTTTTTCTTCGAGTTGGTCGAGTAATGATTGGTAACTATGACTAAAGAGGCAAATCGCTACCGAGACGATAGCAGATGCAATAGTGGTTTGCATAGCGCGGTTGAAATAGGTGTGTCCATGGAGACTAGCATCGTAAATGAGCGTTGGTATTGCGTTCATCGAAACTGTGTAAAGAAACCAAATAAAGCCGATAGAACATAGGGTATATATGGTGACAGCAAGTTTGCCGTTGATAAAACCGATAATAACAGAGCCAAAAAGTAAAAATGGCAATAGTGACGTGTTAATACCTGTTTGGTCAGGTACAGCCGCGAAAAAAATGCCTGAAAAAATCAACATCGCGTATAAAATGGAATGCAGGGTTCCGACTTTTATATACCGTATGATGAAAATGGAAACAACAAGGCTTATAGACATGGCGACAGAGAGCCAGTGTAAATATGTCCAACCGTGATAAACCATATACATAGTATAAAGGTTTATGAATTGTAAGAAGATCATCAAGCAAGATGCAATGCACACGGCTTGCACGCGCAATTTTTCATTGGCTTTTGTAAATCTATCTAAGCGTAGCCCCTGACAAAACCCATTGACTACGGCACCCCAATTGCCTTGCATATATCCCCACTATGCTAGGTTTATGCACACCTAGCAGAAAATCAACAATTACAACCTTACGTTTCCCACATAATCGTATATTGCTTATGGTTGAGTGTAATAGCGCAAGAGGTTTAACAAAGTATCAATACAAAATATGCGTTTGTGTATAAAATCAAGGCTTCTAATATTGACGTGACCATCTCGAATGACTAACTCCACTTTATGACAAATTTTACTGATATATCTGGCTTGGGTTCTATTGCGGACGAGTATGACGCGCTTTTGGTGGACATATGGGGGGTTATTCACAATGGGCGTGAAGCTTTTGATGAAGCCGTCGTGGCCCTTGAGCGTTTTCGCGCCGAACGCGGGCCCGTCGTTCTTATTTCCAATTCGCCGCGTCCAAGCGTTGCCATCCCTGCACAATTTGACGAAGTGGGGGTTCCGCACACCATTTATGACGCCATTGTCACCTCTGGTGACGCGACCATTGATGAATTGGCACGCCGCGCACCGGGGCCTGCGTATAAACTGGGCCCTGAACGTGATGATCCATTATATGAAGACCTTGCACTGAATTTTTCTAGCATGGAAGATGCGGCCTTTATCACTTGCACAGGCTTGTTCGATGACGAAACAGAAACCCCCGACGATTACGAAGAATTACTTGCTCAGGCGCTAAAGTTGAAATTGCCTATGGTGTGTGCAAACCCTGATGTCCGCGCCAAACGCGGCGACAAGCTGATTTATTGCGGCGGCGCTTTGGCGCAAGCCTATGAAGATATTGGCGGCGAGGTCATATATGCAGGTAAACCTCACAAAGCCATTTACCGTCTTTCACGAGCATGGCTGAAAGAAGTCGCTGGCTATGAAATTGATACATCGCGCATTTTGGCCATTGGCGACAATATCCATACGGATCTTCTGGGCGCGCAAAACGAAAACTATGCGTGTTTGTTTGTTGCAGACGGTGTTCATGACGTAAATGCAGAGCAAGTTAACGCATTATTGGCAAAACATGGCATTTTTGTAAAATATATGCTTCCGTCTCTGCGCTGGTAGGGTTAGGCTCGAAAACTAGACAAGAGGCGCGGAGCACGCAGTGCGACCGGGAATGTATAAAGAGGCGCGGAGCACGCAGTGCGACCGGGAATGTATAAAGAGGCACCCCAAGGGTACTTCCTCGCTTCGCTCAGGTCGCGAGGAAGGCCATAGGCCTGACAAGGAATGGATTATGACCAACACAAAAACTCATAAACGCGGATATTATCTGGACGAAATGTCGATTGGCATGTTTGCAGAAAATACAATGGTCGTGTCTGGCGATAAAATTGATACATTTGCGAAACTCTCTGGTGATTTCAATCCTATCCATGTGGACGAAGAATTTGCCAAAGCGTCAATGTTTGGCAAACGTATCGCCCACGGTGCTTTGTCAGCCTCTTTAATCTCGGCTATTCTAGGCAATGATTTACCTGGGCCAGGCGCGGTATTTGTAGAGCTAAACATGCGTTTTCGCCGTCCTGCTTTTATTGATGATACGATTACGGCACGCGCCGAAGTCGTTGAAATTAACGAGCGCACGGGCCGTGTAAAGATGAAAGTATCGTGTTCCGTAAACGGTAAGCAAATCATTCGGGGTGACGCTGGCGTGGTTGTGCCAAAACGCCCTGAAGACGACACGTCTAAAGTTTAATTCCAAGATGCGCCGCATAGATACATATAAAGGTCTGAACGCATCGGTGCGCGGCGCAGTAATCGCGCTGGGTAATTTTGATGGGCTTCACCGTGGTCATCAAGTTGTTATCGAGACAGCGGCGGCAATCGCCAAAGGGAAATCCATTCCCCTAGCGGTGGCGTGTTTTCGCCCGCACCCAAGTCGATTTTTCCGCCCAGACACAGAACCATTTCGATTGATGAGCTCGCGTATGCGCGCCATCCTTCTTGGTGAAATGGGCGTCAAATTTATCTATGAAATCCCCTTTGATAAAGCTTTGACGCAAATGAACGACGAGGAATTTGTAGAAATTGTTCTTCACCAAGGTCTTGGTGTTAAACATGTGGTCGTCGGCGAAGACTTTAAATATGGCAAGAACCGTTGTGGTGACTTCACGAGCCTTAAAAAACATTGTGCCGCACGGGGTATCGATGTCAGTGCGATTGCGCCCATAAGCCTCCATCAATCTTACGGCAAATATGGCTCCACCGAAATTCGCCAAGCTTTGCGCGACGGGGATGTGTTTTTCGCCGCTCACATGTTGTCACGCCCTTGGATCGTGGACGGCGAAGTTGTGAAGGGGGAGCAATTAGGGCGCACCCTTGGTTTTCCAACCGCCAATCTTTATTTACGTGACCGCATACGCCCCAAAGCAGGTATTTACGCCGCTGAATGTCGGCTTGACGGTGGCGCAAATGGCGAAGGATGGCGCCAAGGTGTGGCCTATGTTGGTTCGCGGCCAACTGTTGATGGCAAAGACCACCGTCTTGAAATGCACATTTTTGATTTTGATGCAGATATTTATGGCCGTATTCTCGATGTAGCTTTCCGCACATTTATCCGCCCAGATATAAAATATGACAGCCTTGATGAAATGGTCGTGCAAATGCAAAAAGACAAAGACGGCGCGCGTGCCATTTTTGGAAGTTTGTAGTGAGCAAAAACCAGACGATAGATTGCCAACGCGCACTTTTCGACATTCCTGATAATATTGCCTATTTAAACTGCGCCTATATGTCCCCCTTGATGGGGAGTGTTGTGGCCGCGATGAACAAAGGCACACAAGGCAAAGTCCACCCTTGGACTTACACCCCACCTGATTTTGTAGCCCCCTCTGAAGAGTTTCGTAGACTCTCCGCACGTCTTATAAATGCAAGCCCTCATGACATAGCGGTGATACCGTCTGTAAGCTATGGTATTCAAATCGCTGCCAACAATTTACCCCTTTCAAAAGGCGGAGAAATCCTCGTTCTTGATGAACAATTTCCGTCTAACGTTTACCCGTGGCGAGAAAAGGCTAAACAGATGGGCGGCAGTATCCGTACTGTCAAACGCCCCACAAATGGTGATTGGACAAGCGCCGTTTTAGACGCAATCAACACGGCCACACAAATCCTAGCACTGCCCGCAAATCATTGGGCCGATGGCGGCTGTCTCGACTTGGAAACAATCGGCAAAGCCGCGCGCGCAATGGGTGCCGCGCTTGTGCTTGATTTGACTCAATCTCTCGGTGCAATGCCATTTGATGTACAGCGTGTGCAACCTGATTACATGGTCAGCGCCTGTTATAAATGGCTCATGGGGCCCTACACGATGGGTATGGTGTATATCGCCCCGAAATGGCAAAATGGTACGCCGCTTGAACAAACATGGATGGGCCGCAAAGGGGCAGAAAATTTCGCAAGTTTGGTTGATTATCAAGACGCGTATCAAGAGGGTGCCCGTCGTTTTGATATGGGCGAAAAATCTAATGCAGGACAAGTCAGTGGCGCGAGTGCGGCCATCTCTCAACTTCTTGATTGGGGCGTTGAAAACATTAGCCACACCCTCGGCGCGCGCAACGCAAAACTGGCAGATCGCGCGCGTGATCTTGGGCTAGTACTGCCAGAGGATAAATACCGAAGCCCTCATTATCTCGGCCTCGGCTTTCCCAAAAACATTCCAAACGGACTATTGGATATGTGTACGGCGCAGAACATATTTGTATCCGTGCGTGGGAACTCTGTACGCGTAACGCCGCATCTCTATAATACGGACGCGGATATAGAGCGTTTGTTCACTGTTTTAGAAAGCGTGCGTGCGTAATACGGCCTAGACCTATGCACATGCCTATGTTACCCCCAACGCATGAAATTTATGATGCCCATAATGATACGAATATCTTTTCGAATTCAGGGCCCAGTCCTTTAATGATGGGGGCTGGGATATGATGCATACACTCTCCAAAAATTTTCAACAAAAGATCAAATCATGACCGATACACCGCGCGATTACCGCGAGACACTTTTCTTACCAAAAACCGATTTCCCTATGCGCGCAGGCTTGCCAAAGAAAGAGCCTGAATGGCTCGCGCATTGGAATAAAATCGACCTCTATAATACGCTCCGCACACAGAGCAAAGACGCCACACTTTATATTCTCCATGACGGCCCTCCTTATGCCAATGGCCATATTCATATGGGCACAGCGCTGAATAAAATCCTCAAAGACATGATTACCCGCTCACATCAAATGATGGGCTTTAATGCTAATTATGTACCGGGTTGGGATTGTCATGGCTTGCCAATCGAGTGGAAAGTCGAAGAAGAATTTCGCGCCAAAGGCCGTACCAAAGATCAAGTCCCTGGTTCAGAGTTCCGCAAACGTTGTCGTGAATATGCTGGTCAATGGCTCGATATTCAGCGCGAAGAATTTAAACGTCTTGGCGTTATCGGCGATTGGGAAAACCCATACAAAACCATGCGTTTTGAATCCGAAGCCATCATCTGTGGCGAGCTGTTAAAAATCGCAAAATCAGGGCAACTTTATCGTGGCTCAAAACCCATCATGTGGTCACCCGTAGAACGCACAGCCTTGGCCGAAGCCGAGATCGAATACGCTGATCGCCGCGCCACAAATATCCATGTGAAATTCCCTGTGGTCGAAGCAAGTGACGCGTCATTGATCGGCGCAAGCATCGTCATCTGGACAACGACCCCTTGGACAATTCCGACAAACCGCATGGTGTGTTATTCAGACAAGATCAATTAYGGYCTTTACGAAGTYACSSAAATGCCAAGCGAAGAAGARYTRGGCTTTGCRCCGTGGGCRGCYGCRGGTGATAAATTYATCATYGCYGATGATCTGTCTGAYAATGTGCAAKCKTCTGCAAAAATYTCTKCGTGGAARCGTGTTGGCGATGTTGACCCAACAGRTTTCATCTGYGCCCATCCRCTTAAAAACATGGACGGYAATGAAGGYAAATATGATTTCAAAGTRCCGCTCTTGTCWGGCTCTCATGTGACTGCTGAYGCAGGTACWGGTTTTGTCCATTCTGCRCCGTCACATGGCGAAGATGATTATATCGCRTGGATTTCCAATCAAACAAAACTAGARGCCCTCGGCATTGATCCAACTGTGCCAATGACYCTTGATGATGATGGGTGTTATACGGATGTATTGCCAACCCGTTTYCAAGGYCTKGATGTTATCCGCACCACAGGTAAAAAACGTGGCCAAGAMGGCAAAGCMAATCCCGAAGCRTTAAAAGCKTTGATGGAATGCGGCGCTYTACTTGCACGTGGCATCACCATTTTACGTGACGCCCATTCKTGGCGTTCCAAAGCYCCCGTTATTCGCCGYGCCACGCCGCAATGGTTTATCTCGATGAGCAAAGAAGGCCTGCGKGACAAAGCGCTCTCCGCCATCAAAGATACCAAATGGTATCCCGCACGCGGTGAAAACCGTATCACCGCAATGGTCGAAGATCGCCCGGACTGGCTTATCTCTCGCCAACGCAATTGGGGCGTGCCAATAACGCTGATCGTCAATTCTGAAACAGGTGCATTACATACGGAGCTGCCACAAGCAGACGCCATTAACGCCCGTATCCTCAAGGCCGTAAACGCGGTGGGCGTGGACGGTTGGTTTGACGCCGATATCCAAGATTTGATGGGTGATGTGAGCGCAGACAGTTGGGAAAAAGTCACAGACATTCTCGACGTTTGGTTTGATTCTGGTTGTACACATGCTTTTTGTTTGAAACAACGGGACGAGCTTACAGACCGCGCTGATCTTTATCTTGAAGGTTCCGATCAGCATCGTGGTTGGTTCCAGTCCTCATTAATGGAAAGCTGTGCCGTTTACGGTGAAGCCCCGTATAAAGCCGTGCTTACCCACGGTTTTGTTATGGCCGAAGACGGTCGTAAAATGAGTAAATCACTCGGAAATACCGTTGCACCCGACACAATCATTCGTCAATTTGGCGCAGAAATCCTCCGCCTTTGGGTGGCCAGTTCTGATTTTACAGATGATCTCCGTATCGGTGATGAAATCATCAAAACATCTGCGGATGCCTACCGTAAACTCCGCAATACGCTCCGCTATATGATCGGTGCGCTTGACGGCTATGACGCGGCAAACGCTGTTGAATATGCAGACATGCCAGCACTTGAACAATGGGTGCTCCACCGTTTGACAGAACTTGACGCTCAAGTGAAAAAATCATTCCTCGAACATGATTACAAACGTGTCTTCTCGACACTGTTTAATTTCTGTACCAATGATCTATCGGCCTTCTATTTCGACATTCGCAAAGACGCACTTTATTGCGACCCGATTGACAGCACACGCCGCCGTGCGTGCCGCACGGTCATGGACGCATTGTTCAACCGCCTGACATTATGGCTCGCACCAATTTTGTGTTTCACAATGGAAGAAGTCTGGCAAACCCGCAAAGGCGAAATTGAGGGAAGTGTTCATTTGGAGCTGTTCCCAGATACTCCAAGCGCTTGGGAAAATGCCGAACTGGCCGCAAGTATGAAACATATGCAATCCCTTCGTGATGACGTAAATGCCTTAATCGAGCCTATGCGCGCGACCAAAGATATTCGCTCATCCCTTGAAGCAAATGTCACAATCCCAAGCAATGATGATCTTGCGTCTGCGCTCGCGGCATTCGGTTTAATGAACACATCTGATGATAATAACCCATCCGATACATTGGCAGATTATCTGATTACCAGTGAAGCAAATGTCGGAAATTCTCTCAATATCAATGTGCTCAGCCAAAACGAAGCCTATGCAAAGTGCGAGCGTTCATGGAAGTATTTCGTACCTGAAAACGGCGCGACCATCACACCGCGCGACGAAATTGCCGTAAAAATTTGGGACGTTAAAAATGGGTAAGCTACGCGAGAAATTCTGGTTTTGGGGCGGGGTGATCCCGTTGTCGATTGTGGCCTTTGATCAATTGACCAAAGCATGGGCGATTAAGAAATTTGACGCACCAAACAATATTTGTGCTATCAATCCATACCCGAATTTGCAAATTGAGGTGAGCCCCATTTTTGATCTCGCCCTTGTGTGTAATCAAGGGGTCAGCTTTGGACTATTTTCTGGTTCACCAGAAATTACGCGCATCGTCGTGACCTTATTTGCCGCGATTATGTGTGTGGTTTTACTGTTTTGGCTGAACAAAGAAAAAGACAAGCTTATGTCATGGGCTTTGGCTTTGATTATTGGCGGCGCGATTGGCAATGCGATTGACCGTGCGCTCTATGGAGCGGTGACGGATTTCCTCAATTTCAGTGATATTTACTTCAAATGGGTGTTTAATGTTGCTGACGCGGCGATCAGTTGCGGCGTTGCAGGATTGATGATTGCTATGTTTTTTCAAGCTAAAGAAGAAAAGAAATCTGCTAAATCAGAGCAATAATCGCCAAACATCTGCATTATCACCATAAGTTAACTTGGCTTAGACGAAAAAGACCGCTAAACAGCGTATGAATTATAGGAGTCTTTGATGACAACGCGCACACTTTTAATTGGCCTTGTGGCCACTTCTGCTCTGCTAACTACGGGTTGCTCGACAGCATCCAAAGCGCTTGGTATGAGAAAAACCACACCGAACGAGTTTAATATTCTGACCAAGCCACCATTGGTGCTACCGCCAGAATATAATCTTCGCCCACCAAAAACGGGCGAGCTAAATGTTGAAGAAAAATACGCTACTGTTGCTGCACGCAAAGCACTTCTTGGTGAAATTGATCCCGTGAAACCTTCGCACGGCGAATCAATTCTTATGGCCCGCGCAGGCGGCGGCAAAGCCGATCCCGCCGTTCGTGTTATCATTGATGGTCAAAATTCAATCGAACGTAAAAGCCGTGGATTTGCAGACCGTGTTCTGTTTTGGAAAGACGGCAAAGCCACTGCACCTGACGGCACACCTTTGAACCCAGATACAGAAGCACGTCGCATGAAAGCGATACAATCTGCGACAGGCGGCGAAGCTGTGAAAATTCAGCGCCGTCCAGGGAGTGCGAAACTCCCAGGTTTGTAAATTGTTACAAACAAAGTTTGAAAAATATCGACCCTAGTGCGTTTTCGGGCTAGGGTTTTTTCATGTCTATATCTACCTCATCGATTCGCCGACTTCCACAACATACCATAAACCGCATCGCGGCAGGTGAGGTGGTCGAGCGCCCTGCATCTGTTATCAAAGAACTGGCCGATAACGCCCTCGACGCAGGCGCACGCCAAATCGATATCCGTTTCGAAGCGGGCGGCGCACGCTCTATTGTCGTTACCGATGACGGCAAAGGCATGACGGCCGAAGAGTTGGAACTTTGCATCGAACGCCACGCCACGTCCAAACTCTCCCCAGACGAAAATGGCGAGTGGGACTTACTCAATATCAGCACAATGGGGTTTCGCGGCGAAGCATTGCCCTCAATCGGTTCAGTCGCGCGCCTGACCATCACAACACAAACCTTGGATAGCGGCGAAGCGTGGGAATTAAAAGTCGAAGGCGGTGACGTTGGCAAACCTCGCCCCGCGCCCCGTTTTGGCCTTTCGGGTACACGGGTTGAAGTGCGTGATCTGTTCTACGCCACACCTGCGCGGCTAAAATTCCTCAAAACAGAACGCGCTGAAAGCCTCGCAGTGTCCGATATGGTCAAACGCCTTGCAATGTCACGCGCAGACGTAGGTTTCACCCTCCATAACGGTGTGCGTGCCACGCTCAGCCTCCCTGCGGAAGCGGACAATGAAGCCCAAAAAAATGGAGGCCGCCTTAAACGCCTCGCCGATATTCTCGGCCATGACTTTCGTGATAACGCCCTTGAAATTGACGCAGAACGTGAAGGCATAAAATTAACAGGTTTCGCAGGTCTGCCCACATTCTCGCGTGGCTCTTCAACCCATCAATATTTATTCATTAATGGCCGCCCCGTAAAGGACAAGCTATTATTCGGCGCGGTACGAGGTGCTTATCAAGATTTTCTCGCCCGTGGCCGCCATCCTGTTGTCGCTCTCTATGTCGAGCTTGATCCGCATTATGTTGACGTCAATGTGCATCCTGCGAAAACCGAAGTCCGCTTTCGCGATCCTGCGATTGTGCGCGGCCTGATCGTCAGCGCCTTGCGCCATGCATTGGCGGCCGCCGGCCACCGCGCCTCCACCACTACATCCGCCTACGCCCTTGGTAAAGTGCAAGTGGGGTCGTCTGGTTTTGGGCTACAAAGCACAACGGGCTACCGCCCTCAATATGGTAGCTATCAAGCACCGCCTGTCGCCGACCCACAAAGCCAATCCCTGATTGACGGTTTTTCAGCCCGTGTCGAAGAAGCGCCAGAGCATTTCTACCCATCCACAGAAATGCCAAACCAATCGATTGGCGGTGAATACGCGCAACAAAACGCACCCATAGATTATACGACATATCCTCTCGGCGCGGCGCGGGCGCAATTGCACGAAACTTATATCGTCGCGCAAACCACAGACGGCATGATCCTTGTCGATCAACACGCCGCCCATGAACGCTTGGTCTATGAACAGATGAAGAAAAATATGGAAGGCAAAGGCGTCGAACGCCAAGCCTTACTGATCCCCGATATTATCGACCTTGGGGAAGGGGACGCTGTGCGGGTTTTGGCCCGTAGCGAAGAACTTGCAAAAATGGGCCTGATCATCGAACCCTTTGGCGTGGGCGCAGTCGCCGTGCGTGAAACCCCTGCAATCCTTGGTGAAATGGATGTGCAAGGCTTACTTAGAGACCTCGCCGATGATCTGCGTGATTATGACGAAACCCTGTCACTTGCTGAACGGTTTGAACATGTATGTGGTACAATGGCCTGTCACGGTTCCGTACGTGCTGGCCGCCGCCTCAACGCCCAAGAAATGAACGCGCTCCTCCGCCAAATGGAATCCACCCCCCACAGCGGCCAATGCAACCACGGTCGCCCAACCTATGTGGAACTAAAACTCGCAGATATAGAACGGTTATTCGGGAGGCGGTGAGTAAGGGGTGATTTGAATTATTCCTAGTTTACTGCGTCTCAAGGGGCGGCATTTCTGTGAATAAATTGAGTAATTGTATATTTATATAATAGGATTGCCTGCCTATTTTGTGTTTTTCTAATAGGCCGCACGTGACCATAATATTGAGATATTTTGTGGCTGTTTGACGCCCAATATTTTGAGATTGCATTATATTGGAGATTTTTGTGTAGGGATGTTTGAAAATCACATTCAGTATGTCTTGTGAATAAATTTTTGTTTCGTCTCTGAGGCGGTTTTTATAATCTTGCATTAAATTTTTAAAAGCATTTACCAATTCTATTGTATGCTTAGCTGTTGCCGTTATTCCGTCTAATATATAGATGATCCATTCTTCCCAATTTCCACTGTCACGTACGCCTTGTAAAAGGCGGTAATAATCATATTTAGTTGTCGTGATATAACGACTAAGATATAGTATGGGGATATCTATCAAGCCCGTTAGCACCAAATATAATATATTTAAGATACGCCCTGTTCGCCCATTTCCATCTGGAAACGGGTGAATGCTTTCGAACTGATGATGCATAAGTGCCATGCGGACAAGTGGATCATAATCATTTTCATTATCATTAATGAAGCTTTCTAAGCGGGACATAAGGTCTGTAATATGTTGTGGGTCTTGTGGGGGAATGAAAACTGTTTCGCCCGTTTTATTATTACGTAATTCTGTGCCTGAATGGGTACGAAATCCAATTTCGCTATCGCTTAAAACCGTATGTATAGATTTTATATGATTTAAAGTTAGAAACTGATTGTCTCTTACGAGCTTAAAACCCGAAAATAAAGCGCGTGCGTAATTATGTACTTCTTTAGAGGCAGGTGTAAAGGCTTGCTCTTGTGGGGTTGATTTGAAAAGTTCATCATGTGTTGCGATAATGTTTTCAACTTCCGAACTATCTTTTGCCTCTTGTAGTGCAAGCGTATTAATAAGGATGGAAGGATTTGGTAGGCTCGTGACGAGACCTTTGAGTTCAGCAAGTTGGCTACGTGCACTTGTAAGTTTTTTTAAAACAGAACGTGTTTCAATATCTATCGGTGGGGGGAAATCATTAATATTCCAAATATGCACGTATTCCCCCCCCCCTATATGTATACGAAATATCATTTTTATATACATGTTTTTAAAAAATGTACAGAAAATAGAGATATTTAAACGTTAAGGGCGTTATCTAAGGTGGGGATTAAAGGCGTCATCAAAAACTTACGTAAACTCGTCATGTAAGTTAGTCAGGTAAACTTGTTTTGTCTGCAATTTGCATAAACACCACTCTCGCAGCGCCCCAAATTCTTTCATCTAGAATCTCATAGCCATTTAAATTTGGTTCTTCGTCTTTGCTCATTTCGTAAATGATGATGGCGTCGTCGTGGATGAGGCCTTGGTCTTTGAGGCGGCGAAGGACGGGACGGATGAGGGATTTATGATAAGGTGGGTCGAGGAATATGTGGGTGAACGGGCCTTTGAGGTTGCTCGGTTCGATACGTAATTTTGTCGCGTCGCGGCGGTGTAGGCGGCTAATGCCACCAAGGCCGATTGTATCGACGTTTTCGCGAATGGCGGCGCGGGCTTTCGGTTCTGTTTCTACGAAGAGGCAAAACCCTGCACCGCGAGACATTGCTTCGATGCCGAGTGCGCCAGAGCCTGCGAAAATATCAATCACGCGCGCATCTTCGTTGAGGGGCAGGCTATATTCTGCATGTTTTAGCATGTTGAAAATGCTTTCACGGGCTTGGTCGGATGTCGGGCGTGTTAATTTGCCTTTCGGCGCAACAATTTTTCGTCCTTTAAATTTTCCGCCAACAATTCTCATCTTCTACGACCCTTGTTTTTCGGTGCTGGCGCAGGTTTCGCGCGGTTGGCTCTGAAACCTTTTTTACTCGCGCCTTTACGGGCGAATGGCTTGTCGTCTTTATTGCCATCTTTTCTGTCTGGTTTTGCCTGACCGCGTGGCCCACGACGTTCCGCATTTTTCTCGTCTTCTGTTTTGGCAAGTTGAGGGTTATAGCGCCCACCTTTAAAGTGAGATTTGATATTGATTTTTTTGCCACCCTTACCAAATTGTTGCCCCGTTTTCGGTACATATTTTCCGCTCGGTTTAATCGTCCCTGTTTGGCGTGTTTCGGGAATGTCGATCAAATGACCAACTTGGTCGCGTAAGATACGGTTAGGAATTTCTTCGACCCCGCCTTTTAGCAAATCACCCAATTGGAACGGGCCATAAGAAATACGGATCAAACGGTTTACGTGCAGGCCTAGGCTTTGCATAGCGCGGCGCACTTCGCGGTTTTTACCTTCGCGAATGGTGACGCTAATCCATGCATTATCACCTTGTTGTTTGTCGAGCTTAGCTTCGATAGGGCCGGTGGGCACACCCTCAATATCAATGCCATTGATCAAGCTATCAAGCCTGTTTTGCGTAACATGGCCATAAGCACGAACGCGGTAACGCCGCGCCCACGCGGTTGATGGCAGTTCCAGAATACGCGCAAGCTCTCCGTCATTGGTCAGCAAGAGAAGTCCTTCGGAGGTCATATCAAGTCTGCCGACAGAGATCACACGAGGCAGGGTGTCGGGCAGGTTTTCAAACACAGTTGGGCGACCACCTGGATCACTATGGGTCGTCAACATGCCGTCGGGTTTATGATAACGCCAAAGTCGCGCAGGTTGTTTGCGCTCAATCGGCACATTATCGACCATAATCTCGTCTTTGGAGGTGACAAGAAATGCAGGGGTATCAAGGCGTGTACCATTGACGCTAATGCGGCCTGCTTCGATCATACGTTCAGCTTCGCGGCGAGAGGCAACGCCTGCACGCGAGAGGGCTTTGGCAATCCGCTCGCCTTTATTCGGGTCTGAAGCGGTCGTTTTTTTGTCTGTCTTATTATCGTCTTGAGATGACACTTGATTTATCCTGTAATTTGGTCGAATTCAGTAAGTATGGAAACACACATAAATTCAGATGAGCACTATATGCGCCAATGTATAGACCAAGCGCAAGCGGCAAGTGCGCGCGCAGAAGTCCCTGTGGGGGCTTTAGTCGTTGAGACGCGCTCTGGCAAGGTAATTGCGCGAACAGGCAATGCGCCAATCGGCATTTGTGACCCGACAGCGCACGCAGAAATCCTCGCTCTTAGGGACGCGGCCTATAAGACGAATAATTATAGGCTGGGGGGGCTGACCCTCTATGTGACGTTAGAGCCTTGTACCATGTGCGCGGGGGCCATATCAAATGCGCGTATTGACCGTGTTGTCTACGGCGCGTCTGACCCAAAGGGCGGCGCGGTTGAAAATGGTGTGCGGTTTTTCGAAAGCCCCTCATGCCATTCACGCCCAGAGGTTTTGGGCGGCGTTCTGGCCGAAGAATGCGGACAGGTTTTGAAAGATTTCTTTAAAGCTAGGCGTAAAAAAAGGAAAGGCTGATGAAATTTAGCCGCCCCTCATACCGCGCACTTCCGATTGAGGTTGAAACCGCTGATAATCGTCAGCAAATTGTCACAGCTTATATGCTCGCAGCCTTTGGTGCAGCTTTGTTTGCAACCAAGGCCATTTTTATCAAGCTTGCTTATGAAAGCTCTGCAACCCTTGATCCTATGACATTGTTGACCATGCGTATGGGGTTGTCTCTGCCTGTGTACGCCGCCATTACCATTTGGGCATTACGGTCACAAAAACATTTGCGTATGCCGAATTTGTCCTTCCGCCATTATGTGAGCGCAGGGGCAATGGGGTTAATTGGTTATTATATGGCCAGTATCTTGGACTTTACGGGGCTGGTGTATATAACGGCGCAGCTAGAACGGCTCATTTTGTTTACTTACCCTGCATGCGTCATGATTTTAGGGGCGTTGTTCTTTGGTAAAAAAGTAAGCTTTGCAGCTGTGTGCTCTATGTTCCTTGCCTATTTAGGTCTTGCAATAATTTTCGCGCGCGGTTCAATTGCCCAAGGCGAGAATGTATGGCTGGGGGCCGTTCTCGTATTCGGTGCCGCATTATCATATGCGGTATTTCAACTGATAGCGGGCAAACAGATTAAGCGGTTCGGCAGCGCGCTGTTTACATGCATGGCGATGATGTGCGCGGGTGTTGGTATTTTGACCCATTTCACAGTACAGAGCTTAGTGACAGGACAATTTGATCGTTTGCAGCAACCGCAAGAAGTTTGGATGCTGGGCGCAGCGATTGCAATCGTGGCAACGCTTATTCCGTCTTTTATGATCAATATTGCACTTGGACGGATTGGGGCGCAGGCCGTCGCAATTGTGGGCATGATCAGCCCGCTTACGACGATCTTTCTCGCAATCACATTCCTTCATGAACCATTTGGAGTAATGGACGGCATTGGTACATTGGTCACGATTATTGGGATCGGGTTGTTTACATGGTTTAGTCGTCAAAGAAAAAACCAACTGAACTGAAATAGAATTTATAAGAAAGTTTATCCCAAACGAAAAATGGTTCCCCTGCCGAGGAACCATTTCCAGTATACGGACCTATTTCAGTCACGTTTTCTGCCCCAATTCAGAAAATATCTCGTTTATTACATTATCAAATATACGCAAAGTATTAATGATATATAACTTTTGCAGTGGCTCTATACGATTTACACCTTAAAATCTAGAGATATGCTCATTTAAAGTAGAGAATTAAAGCAAAAATAAGGCGAAACTGCCTGATTATGTTAATTTTCGCCTATAAGATGCGTTTTTGTTACAAAGTTCTCTTTATAATTGAATTTTAGTTGTGAACGAATCAGTATTTTTTTATACTTTTACGGGAATAGGCCGAGTAGGCTCAAGCCACGTAAGACGTAAATGATACCGATAAAACTGACGATCCACCTTGTATATTTACGAAACCCGACATCACTCATACGTTTCAAGACACATGTACCCATAAATGTACCCAACATGGCAAAGGGCACAAAGGCAATGAAAAACCAAAGCGGTGGGAGTGTCGTGAGGCCAACAGACCTTATCAAAGGAATACCAAAGAATAAAATTTTCATCACATGTGACGAAAACATCGTAATGGCTTTTGTGGCCACGATTTCATGTCGCAGCATATCTGTCTTCACAAAGAACATATCCAGAGCTGGCCCCGCTGCGCCTGCGACAAGGTTGAGCCCCGTTGCGAGAAATCCGCAAAAATACGCATGTCCACGTTTTTGCACATCCAAATGAATCAGCTCTTTGGGCAACCATAATAATATTGGCAGCAAACCCAAGGCACAAAACAATACGCCTTTGCTTGGGATATAGGCGATGAGCATCATAGCAATAACCGCAGGCAAAGAGCCGAGCGCGATTTTGCCAAACACATCCCACCGAATATTATCACGGAGGAGATACGCGCGGTAAGAATTGGAAATGCTTTGCACGGCGCCGTGAACAACCATGGCTTCCGCGACGCCAAGGAAACTGGCAATGACCCCCATAAATATCAGGCCGCCCGCCATGCCAAATATTCCAGAAATACAGGCGGTCACCAGAACCGATACTAATATGAATGCGAGAATATTAAAGGACATAGTTTGCTGTAACGTTTTGCATAGGCCTTGAAAAGAGCTAAGGTGTTTGAAAACAAGAAGGGGATAAAATGATCGCAAAACATAAATTTTGGCGGAGCCTGACCCGTGTGCATAAATGGGCGGGTTTAATCCTTGGCGTACAAATTATGCTCTGGTTCGCCAGTGGCTTCTTCATGAGTTTTTTTAGCATTGATAAAGTGCACGGCGACCATATGGCGGAAAAACAAATTGCCCCATTACATATCGAAAATATTGTCTCTGTAAAAACCGCTTTATCACAATATCCAAATATGAACGACGATCAGACCAATACCGCATTGCGTAAAATCATTCTCCGCTCTGCATTAGGTCATCCGATTTGGGAAGTGGAGGGTGCGAGCGGCCTTGTCCGTGTCGACGCGAAAACAGGCCTGCTGTGGCAAGGGGTCAGTGAAGCACAAATCCGCACTGCCGCAAAAACATACTATAAAGGCGTGCAGTCTCCACACACTGTTTTGAAACTTGATACGGCCCCAAAAGATTACAACAGTATCGTTCCTGTCTGGCAAATTACTTATGATGACCGTGCGAAAACACACCTGTATATATCGCCGCAAACAGGAGAGCTGTTAAAGGTGCGGACACGGTTATGGCGTGTGTTCGATTTTATGTGGATGCTCCATATTATGGATTATAAAAACCGCGACAACATAAATTTATGGTGGCTAAAACTTCTCTCATTTTGTGCGCTTCTGTTTAGCCTCACAGGTATCGGTCTGGTCATTCACCGTATTTTCATGCGACCAAAGCGCAAGAAACCTACCCAAACTGCGCCCAAAACCTAGTCTTCGTTTTTGTAAACCTTGCCGTTTTTCATCACGAAATCTACGTCATAAAGCTCGGTAATGTCGTCCAGAGGATTGCCATTTACTGCAATAATATCGGCGAACTTTCCAGCTGCGATTGCGCCGACTATATCGCCCATCTCCATGCGCTCTGCTGCGGTAATCGTTGCCGCTTTGATCGCCTCCATTTCGCTCATGCCAGCCTCGACCATATAGCCAAATTCGCGTGCGTTGTCACCGTGTGCCGAAACGCCGCTATCGGTGCCAAACGCAATCGTAACACCATTCGCATGGGCGATACGCAGCATGTTGAGCATTTGTGGTCCGACCTTTAAGGCCTTGGCTTTGGACGCAGGAGGGAGCCAGTCTTTATTCTCGGCCCAATCGACAACCGTCATGCCCGCAAGAACTGTCGGCACAAGAGAGGCGTCATATTTCTTAAACAAACGCACAGTGGCTTTATCCAAATATGTACCATGTTGAATAGATTTTACACCAGCTTTTAAGGCCGACTCAATACCTGCTTTACCATGTGCATGGGCGGTAACCTGCCGCCCCATTTTTGCTGCACTTTGTACAATCGCTTCTAGCTCGTCTTGGAAAAACTGTTGGCCTGTTCCTGCCGCAGTATTGGAAAGCACGCCGCCTGTGGCTGTAATTTTCACAATGTCGGCGCCTGCTTTAATCGCGGCGCGTGTGGCGCGGCGGCAATCGTCTGCGCCGTCACAAATTGTTGGGCTGCGAAACACATCAAGCACTTTGGAAATATACCCATGTGTATCTCCATGACCACCTGTTGGAGATACACTCCGACCTGAGGCGCGAATGCGAGGGCCGTCAATTTTTCCCGCATTAATTGCGTCACGTAAGGCAAAGACTTCTTCAGGCCCACCAACATCTTGCACACTGGTAAATCCAGCCATAAGTGTTTTTTGCCCGTTAATCATCGCGTCAAAGGCAATATCCCCAGAGCGTTTTGTAACAGCTTGCAAGCGAATATTCGGGTTCCACTCCATTGATAAATGCACATGTGAATCGATAAGCCCGGGCAGTACAAAACTATTTTTTAAATCAATATAGGTCGCGTCAGTATTATTTTGCTTTGCATACCCTGCTGTCACTGACACTATTTTTCCGTCAACCACTGTGATGGTCTGTTTTTGCAATGGTGCTTTCCCAGGATGGGTAAGTACCTGACCTGCATGGATAATTGTTGTGTCTGATGCAAAAGCAGAAATGGTAAAAGCAGAAATAGCAAATACAGAACTTGTACCTGCGCGTAAAAGTGATTTTAAAAATTTCATATCAATCCCCTAATATACGCAAGCTCTGGTCTATGTTTTTACATATTTTTACATGTTTTTTAAGGCTTGCTTTGCGATGTCACGCCGACAAAAACCATCAGGCCAATCAATCGCGTCATCAATCGCACTATAGGCACGTTTGACTGCTTGGTCTATATCTTTACCTGTTGCGGTTACATTTAAGACACGGCCACCTGCGGCGACAAGTGCGCCTGCCTCATTGCGTTGCGTCCCTGCGTGAAAGACTTGAACCCCTTCCATCAGGTTGGCGGCGTCCACACCTTTAATCACTGTGCCCTTTGCATATGCGTTCGGATAGCCTTTGGCCGCCAAAACAACATTTGCAACAGGGGTTTCGTCCCATTCAGGGCTGGCCGATTTATCGAGTGAACCAAGGCTCGCCGCTAATAAAATTTCCACTATATCTGATTTAAGACGTCGCATTAACAGCTGGCATTCAGGGTCGCCAAAACGCGCATTATATTCAATTAATTTTGGGCCTTCATCTGTCATCATCAGGCCCGCAAATAACACCCCAACAAAAGGCATGTTTTCTTTGGCCATGCCGTGAACTGTTGGATTAATGATATCCGCCATAATGGTATTGACCATGGCTTGGTCAAATCCGGGAACAGGTGAATATGCCCCCATGCCGCCAGTGTTAGGGCCCTTGTCCCCGTCATAAGCACGCTTATGATCTTGGGCCTCAATTAAGGGCATTGCCATTTTTCCGTCCGACAGGGCAAAGAATGAAATTTCATGCCCATACATAAATTCTTCAATAACAACACATGTGCCAGCGTCACCAAATTTACCCGAGAAAAATTCATCAAGCTCGCTTAACGCAATCTCTTTTGTCTCGGCAATAACGACGCCTTTACCTGCGGCCAACCCATCAGCCTTAATCACATAAGGCGCAGTCATTTCGTCAAGATAAGCTTTGGCATCACCGAGTTCGGTAAACACATCATAACGTGCAGTCGGGATCGTATGGCGCGTACAAAAATCTTTGGTGAATCCCTTAGAGGTTTCGAGCTGCGCTGCTTTTTCTGTCGGGCCGAAACTTGCAATGCCAAGCGCGGTGAGCTTGTCCACAAGGCCAAGTTCTAAGGGGGCTTCTGGGCCTACGATTACGAAATCAATATTTTCATCTTGGACGAGGGCGATAATACCTGCCACATCATTTACGGCTATATTCGCACAGTCGGCAATTTCGGCAATGCCTGCATTGCCGGGTGTGCAAATCAGTTGATCGCACAGCGGACTTTGAATAATTTTCCATGCAAGTGAATGCTCGCGTCCACCACCACCAATGAGAAGTATTTTCATTTCCGCGCCTTTCGGGCTAGGTTATTTCTATGAAAACATATATGACCGAACTTACAGCAATAAGAAAGTAAATTTGTGCCTAAACTTGCATCTGAAACAGGGTCGAATGCTCATGAATACTCGGTTTCCGAGCTTGCATTTTCCCTAAAACGCACAGTCGAAGAGACTTATGGACGTGTACGTGTGCGTGGGGAATTGGGCCGTGTTGTTATCGCCAAATCTGGTCATATGTATGTGGACATCAAAGACGATAAATCCGTCATTGCCTCTATCATGTGGAAAGGGTCTGTCTCGCGCCTGTCGATCCGTCCCGAAGAAGGCATGGAAGTCATTGTCGAGGGCAAGCTGACGACCTATCCGGGGCGTTCGCAATATCAATTGGTCATAGATAAGCTTGAACCTGCGGGTGTAGGTGCGTTGATGGCTTTGCTTGAAAAACGCAAAAAACAATTCGCAGATGAAGGTCTATTTGACGCAGACCGCAAACAGGATCTACCATATTTGCCGCAAACCATTGGCGTTGTGACCTCGCCAACGGGCGCGGTTATTCGCGATATACTACACCGTATTGCAGACCGTTTTCCTCTGCGTGTTTTGGTCTGGCCCGTTCTGGTGCAAGGTGACCGCGCCGCAGATCAAATCACAGAGGCGATTGTAGGCTTTAACACCTATCCCGAAACACATGATCTCCCACGGCCTGATTTACTCATCGTCGCACGCGGTGGAGGTTCAATCGAAGATCTATGGTGTTTTAACGAGGAAAACGTCGTGCGCGCCGCCGCCAATTCCGCTATTCCGTTGATCAGTGCCGTTGGCCATGAAACTGACTGGACATTGATTGATTATGTCGCAGACGAACGTGCGCCCACACCCACAGCCGCCGCCGAAATCGCAGTGCCCGTCAGAACCGAGTTGATAGATACGGTCGAAGACTATGCCTTACGCATCAAGCGTGGATTAAACAGAACCGTCGAGCGTAAAAAACTCGGGCTAGAAGTGGCAAAATTGCCTAAACTCGACACGGTGTTGTCGGGGCCAAGACAGCGTCTTGATATGGCGCTCAGTCGTTTACTCCCTGCGTTGGACGTAAATAGACGCGCACATGAAAACCGTCTCAACATACTTTCAACACGCTTGCGCCCCGATAATTTGACGCAAAACATAGGCCGTCGCCGTGAAAAGCTCGATAATGTTTCACGTGAAACATTTACAACCATGCGCCGCATTGTCGAAAAATCCGCAGAACGGTTAAGCCGTTCTGGAAAGCTTTTGGAGGCCTATTCCTACCAAGGTGTTTTGGCGCGTGGCTATGCGCTTGTGACCGATACAGCAGGGAAATTAATTCGCGAGGGCAAACCTCTTGCGCGCGGTGAGGCTGTGAATTTAACATTTAGTGACGGGGTACGAGAAGCCGTCATTGATGGTATAAGTTCTGGCGCAAGTTCTGGTGCATTAAAACCCATGCGCAAAGCCAAAAAACGCACTGTAAAAAAAGCAGATGAAAACCAAGGCGACCTCTTTTGATTTACCAAAAGATAGTATAGAAGATAGCTATGTTAAATTTTTCAAATAATAACGGCGAAGCGAAACTCCATTATGGCTCGTCGGATTTCATGATCCTGCAATCTGGTCAATATGTTCTCTGCGCCGTCACGGGCGTGAAAATTCCGCTTGAGGAACTTAAATATTGGAGCGACGAAACCCAAGAAGCATATGCCGACGCGGCGGCGAGTTTTAAGCGCTGGCAAGAGGTGAACTCTTGAGAAAACGCCTCAGTGTCATAACATTGGCACTTTTGCTTTCTGCTTGTGGACAATCCGAAAGCAAGGCGCAATCTGCCCCAACGCCGCAGCTAAAGCCTGTGCAAGAGATACAAGCTGTTGTCGCTCATGAAATAGCGAAAACCCCTGCGCCAAAAATTTCATGCATTGGTGTGCTCGAACAAGGCGGCGCGGTACAATGCACGACTTTCCCACATGCTGTTTTGCAAGTCGGCAGCCTTAAAACCAAGGCGGATGAAAACGGCATCGCCATTATCGGTTTTGACCGTGACACACCTGCGAAACAAAAAATCATTGTGGTAACGCGCAAAGGCGAAAGCTTTTCCAAAACCCTGAACATCAAATCACGTGAATTTGGCGTGCAACGTATTGACGGTCTTCCGCCGTCGCAAGTATCCAAATTTTCAGACAAAGCTCTTATACGTATTCGCGCTTCATCGGCGCGTAAGAAAACAGGCTTTGCTTCTCGTCAAAAAGCGATGGGATTTACAGATGGGTTTGTTTTGCCCGTCGAAGGGACAAAGACATCTGATTTTGGCAATCAACGTATCTTAAACGGCGTTCCCAAACGTCCCCATTACGGTGTTGATATTGCCGCCCCTCTTGGTACGCCGATTTACGCACCTGCGGACGGTGTGATTTCGCTTGCGGACAATGATCTCTATTTCGAAGGCGCAATGGTGCTGATCGATCATGG
The DNA here is from genome assembly GCA_002733905.1 of Robiginitomaculum sp. Taxonomy (GTDB): domain Bacteria; phylum Pseudomonadota; class Alphaproteobacteria; order Caulobacterales; family Maricaulaceae; genus Robiginitomaculum_A. Next base: position 145,252 of record NVXK01000003.1, read on the forward strand.
GCAAGGTCTGATTTCCATGTATTTGCATATGAGCGATATTATCGTAGAATCCGGACAGAGCGTAAAACGCGGCGATAAAATTGGCGCAGTTGGTGCAAAAGGTCGCGCAACAGGTCCGCACTTGTGTTGGCGTTTGAAATGGCGTAATCGCAATCTCGATCCAGAATTATTGACGAAATGGCCGCGTAATGACTAAGACGACTCCCATGCTAAAAACAGCACATGAATGCGAAACCATGGTCGATGTCCGCGCCGAAGTGGACAGACTTGACCGCGAACTTGTGGCACTTATCACCGAGCGCCAATCCTATATGGAAGCAGCGGCGCGTATTAAAACCAACCGCGAAAGCGTTTATGACGCCGCGAGGATTGAAGATGTTGTGAGTAAAGTCAAAGCCTTTGCACTCACATCTGGTCTCAGCACAGATATCGCTGAACCCGTCTGGCGCGAACTTATCAAACAATCCATCGCCCATGAATTTAAAGCGTGGGACAAGCAAAGAGGCGTGAGCTAAGTTTTCTTATCTACTTTCGCCTGACGGTATAAATCTTTTGGCCAGCGGCGGTGAACCCAGAACCAGTCGGTGGGGTTTTGGCGGATATAGTCTTCGACGAATGTTGTGACTTTTATGACGCCTGCACGAATATCTGCATTTCTATCGTCCGTTTTGTCGAGCTGTATCGGTGCGTGAACGGTGACGCGAAAGTTCGCGCCTTGGGTGCGGACAACCGACATTGGTACAAGCGGCGCACCCGTTTTAATGGCGAGGCGCGTAGGGCCAGGGGCCGTCATTGCGCCGACCCCAAAGAATGGTATTTCAATCCCTTCGTTAAATTTTTGATCGTTAAGAAGCGCAATACTGCGGCCATTACGTAGGGCGTGGATAAGTTCTTTTGCGCCTTTCGCGCCTGATTTCGCGACCATGAGTTCGATGCCATAACGTGCGCGTTGCTGACGAATACGTTTGTCAAAATACGGGTTGTTGGTGGGACGGTAAGTAACGTGAACAGGGAGTTTTGCTTGCGAAAATACGGCGGCCATAATTTCCCAATTGGCAAAATGCCCAGAGATAAGCACTGCGGCTTGCCCGTCTTTCTTTAGCTGTTCAAGTCGCTCTAATCCTACAACTTCAACCCGTGAGTTTTCGTCAAATACCCGAATACGCCCAAGGAAAGGGAACTCACCAAATGTGCGGCCCATACGGTTCCAGCTCTCGGATAACCATGCCTCAATTTGCACATCATCTGCGTCAGGAAAGGCGAGGCGCATACCCGTTTTGGCGATATGATGCTTGCTGGTTTTGGGGCCAATCCATTGGAATATACGCCCAAACAAGGCAGATATTTTATCGAGAGAAAGAGGGGATAATGCCAACCTGACAATATCATAGGCCAAAACCTCGAGACGCCAGACAAGATGTTTGATGAATTTAGCCATTAGCGTTTCGCAACAGGTAGGAGTGGATGTAAAAGCCGACGCATAGAAAGCTCATCTTCGAACTCTACGGATACAGGCCAAACGTGAATAAGTTTTTGAATGGCCTTGGGCAGGCGAACATAATCTTTTTCCGTCGTAATCAACTTGGCCCCGTATTCTTGTGACAGCTCTAGCAAGTCTTTCATGTCGGTTTCTTTGTAGGTATAATGATTGGCATAGGGCATGCTCTCGACCAAATCCGCGCCTGCGCGTAAAAGGGCATCAAAGAATTTATTCGGTCGCCCAATACCTGCAAAAGCATAAAGCTTGCCTGCGGGAACAGCCATGCTTGGTCGCAAGCTTGCAGAGATAACCATTTTCCCTTTGAGCTGGGTAAGCAAGTCTTCATCGACTTTATACTCGCTATATGGCTTCATCAAAATGACCGCATCTGTACGTTCAAGCGCAGCTTTGACGGGCTCTCGTAACGGGCCTGCTGGAAATACATATTCATTGCCAAAACCAATTTCTGCGTCCACCACAAGAAGAGAAAGTGTTTTGACAAGAGACGGGTTTTGGTGCCCATCGTCAAGAATAATAATCTGTGCACCTTGGGCGGCGGCGGCGCGTCCACCATCACCACGGTCCATAGCAACCCAAACACGACCGTGCCTTGCGAGCAAGAGCGGTTCGTCGCCCATCTGGGCCGCAGTATGTTTTTTCGTCACAATCATAGGGCCTTTTTCACGGCCACCATATCCACGCGTAACAACACACGCGCGAACACCCATACGGGTCAGGCTTTCAAGTAAATATGCGCTCACGGGGGTTTTGCCCGTGCCGCCAACACTGGCATTGCCGACGCTGATGACAGGGATATGTGGATCGTAAATATCGTCCGCGTCCGCTAATCGTTTCGCCGTTGCGCGAGCATATAACCACCCAAGCGGCGAAAGAAGCGTGCGTAACATTGGCGCAGATTCGCGGCCATATTTATGGTTCCAAAATTCAGGGGCGCGCATTTATATATCTCCAACCGATGAGGTCGGTTTTGGAAGAAGAGGGTCGAGTTGATCCCAGACATAATCAAGCACAGCATCGCGACTTTGGGCGTATTTTAGCGCAGAGTCTATTTGTGCTTTGCGGGTTTTTACATCCTTAAATAAAGCAAGTATGGCAGGTGCGAGCTCTGTAGTCTCAGAAATTCGACGACACCCGCCATAGGTAAGGAGCGCCATATAGGCATCGGCAAAACTAGAAATTTGATGGCCTGTGATAATCGCACTGCCAAGCCGTGCTGGCTCTAACGGGTTATGTCCTGCGAGACCTTTAAGCAAAGAACCGCCAATAAAACTAATTTCTGCAAGGCGGTAAACAAGTCCCATATAACCGATTTTATCCATGATAAACACATCGGTTTTTTCTGTTGGCATGCGTCCACTGGAATAGCGGATTGAGGTGAGACCTGCTTTGGTTAAAATCTCTTTGACATCTTTTGCCCGTTCGGGGTGGCGCGGTGCAAGAATAAGCAGGGCGTTAGGCTTGACTGTTTTTATATCGAGAACCGCCTGTGCAATATGTTCTTCTTCGCCTTTATGTGTGCTCGCGGCAGCCCAAATAGGACGGCGACCAATTGCAGCTTTGAGTGTTTTTAATGCCTTGTCATCAACGGGCAAAATAGGGGCGGCATCTTTTAAATTCCCCGCGCTGGCAATATCCTTGCCTGTCAACCAAGACAGACCATCAGCGGTCGCTGTGTCGGCTGCAAGTATCAGGTCAAAGCAGGAAAGCAAAACTTGCCCAGACTTTTTACCGCGTTTTTCCCAACCTTGAATAGACTTCGTACTCATACGTGCATTGAGAAGTGCCAAAGGGATATTTCGTTCTTTGGTCATAAGGATCATGTTCGGCCAAAGCTCTGATTCTGCAAAAATTGCCATACTTGGCTGCCAATGATCGAGAAAATTACGTACGGCTTTGGGATGGTCGGCTGGCGCATATTGATGCAGGGCATTGTCAGGTAATTGTTTTTCTAACAATTCAGCAGATGTAACCGTGCCCGTTGTGATGACAATATGATAATGTGGGTAAAGCGCCAGCATACGATTGACGATTGGCATCAACATTTGCGACTCGCCAACACTCGCCGCGTGAAGCCATATTAATGGCCCGTCAGGGCGATCAATATTTGAAATACCATTGCGTTCATTTAAGCGTAGCGGATCCTCTTTGCCATTTTGGGCGCGGTGTTTTAACCACAAAGGTAAGGCGGGCGCAATGACACGTGTTACGCCGCTATACGCTTTCAACAGGCCCGTTTTTTTTACCTGCCCAGCCTTTTTTATATGGTTAGCCTTTTTCATATGGCCGTTCTCTTTCGTGCCCGCCGTTTCGGATTGTCCTCAGCGGGTAATATCGGCGCATTGCCGACAGCTATATCTGCATTTTGCGAAGCTGTGTTCAGCACGTTTTCAAAGTGCAGTCTCAGCCTTTCAATCTCTGTGTCATCTGCGTCGGTAGGAACATAAAGCGGTTCTGCAAAAATAATTTTACCACGACCAAACGGAAGGGGGAGCATAAATCTATCCCATGAATTAAACAAGATTTTGTTTGAAGTCGACAAGGCATAGGCAAGCACAGGCGTGCCGCTTAATTTGGCGAGCCGTAACGGGCCTTCTCCCATACGCATACGTGGACCACGGGGGCCATCTGGTGTCATGAAAATACAATCGCCATTTTTAAGGGTTTGCACCATTTCACGCAAAGCACCTGCGCCGCGCTTATCTTTGTTTTTTGCTTTCGCTTTTGCGCCGACTTTACGCGACCCGCGAATAACGCCAAGCTTGAGCGCAAGAGAAGTATAGGCCACCAAATTTCCATCACGAGAGCGAGAGATCAGTACATATGGTTTTTGTTTCATTTTTGACCATGCCGCAGTGGTCATGAGAAAGCGCGAGTGCCAAGCACACACAACAAAACCTTGGTTGCTTTTTTGTAGGTCTTTGAAATGCTCATGTCCGTCAAATGTCCAACGTGTTGTGAACCGCACAAGCCGCATATAGGCGGCAAGTATATGCGCAAGGCCAATTTGTATGGCTTTGAGGTTCATGAAACGTTTGAACAATGGGGAACTCCCTGTTATGGCTTCTTGGTGGAATGCTTGATCGTAAGCCCTGAATATTGGGGATAATTGGCCAAGTTACAAGAGCCAGACAAAGATATATATGACATTAGATTTAGATACAGATACAGGGCGCAAGCAGGCGTATAAAGACCTGACATGGGGTGATCACGGATTTTTGCGTCTTTGGTTCAATAATCAACATCATATTGGCGGAGAAATGTACCGCGCCAATCAGCCTTCTCCTAAACGGATTGCACAACTTGCCAATGAAGGCGTGAAAACGATATTGAACCTACGCGGTGAGAGCGACAAAGGCTATTATGCGCTCGAAAAAGAAGCCTGCGCGCAACACGGTATTACCCTTGTGAACTTGCGTATGTACTCACGTGACACACCCAAAAAGCATAAAATTCATGCCTTGAAATCTGCGTTCGAAACAATGGAATATCCGGTCATGATGCACTGTAAATCAGGCGCAGACCGTACGGGCATTACCGGCGTTCTTTATCGCCATTTTCATATGGGCGTGCCGATTGAAGAGGCTGTTGAGCAGCTAAAGCTAAAATATTTACATGTCAAAGCTGGTAAAACAGGCATGTTAGATTTCTTCTTTAACGATTATATCGAATTTGCGAAAACCAATGATATGAGTTTCATCGACTGGGTCGATGATGTGTATGACCCTGCGGATGTAAAAGCACGGTTCATGTCTGGATGGATTGGCAATATTTTATCAGAAAAACTTATGCGCCGCGAATAGGTCAAAAGTATGAATCTATTTAAACTGTAGTGCGCGGAGCTTGGCGTACAAGCCTTTGGCTTTCATCAAGCTTTCATGTGTGCCTGTTTCAACAATTTTGCCTTTGTCGAGAACGATGATTTTATCGGCCTTGCGAACAGTGGAAAGACGGTGGGCAATCACAAATACTGTGCGACCCTTTGACAATGTATCCAGTGCCATTTGCACTTTGGATTCTGATTCTGCGTCCAGTGCAGACGTTGCTTCATCAAGTAATAATATCGGTGCGTCGCGTAACATAGCGCGTGCGAGAGAAATGCGTTGACGTTGGCCGCCTGATAGTTTTCCGCCGTCCTCACCAATGCGCGTTTGATATCCGTTGGGCATATCCATGATGAAATCATGGGCTGCCGCCGCATTTGCCGCCGCCTCTATATCGCTTTGGCTCGCGCTTTGATCACCAAAACCGATATTGGCCGCAATCGTATCATCAAACAAAATGATATCTTGAGATACGAGCGCGATATTACCGCGCAAGCTTTTCAGTGTCACATCGCGTACGTCTTGACCATTAATTGTAATACTGCCTGCGCTCACATCATAGAGTCGCGGGATAAGGTTTATCACAGTCGATTTCCCACCACCCGATGGCCCGACAAGAGCAATTGTTTGCCCAGATTTGGCCTCGAAACTTATAGCGTCGAGCGCCTGTGTTCCGTCTTCATAACTGAACGACACATTGTTGATTTTGATATGGGCATTTGTGACGGCGAGGGCAGGGGCGTTGTTTTTTTCAATAATATCGATATCTGTATCGAGAATGCTAAAAATACGTTTTAAGGCCGAAAGACCTTCTTGCACGACATTATTAAGTGTCCCCAGCGCGCGTGCTTTGGGGGCAGCGAGACCAAGTGCCGTCAAGACGGCAACCAATTGACCTGCACTGGCAGAGCCATCCGCCATTTGATACACACCAAATGCAAGCACGCCTGCAATCGCTATTCCCGTTAAGACTTCGAGGATTGGGTCAACGCGGGCTTGGTTTGTCACGAGTTTTAAATACAGGCGTACACGCTCTGTGAAAGCACTGCCGAGGCGTTTCTCTTCATATGGTTCTAGCCCATATGCACGCACCATACGTGCGCCGCTCAGGCTTTCGTTGAGGAGAATATTGATTGTTCCCATTTGATTTTGAGCATCGGTAGATGTGCCGCGAATACGTTTTGAAATTTGAATAATGGGCCAAAACGCGAGAGGGTAAACGAGGAGGATAATGAGCGATAATTGCCAGTTATGATAAAACATAGCGCCGATAAGAAAAATGAGTGTCAGCAAATCCCGCACGAGATTATTCATTGAACGTAAAAGTCCTGCGGCGACAACATTCACATCATTCGTAAAATGGGCAACATAATTCCCCACGGGTTTTGTACGTAATTTTGCATAGTCCATACGTTGTAATTGCCCAAACATAGATTTTTGCAAATCCCCCACAACATTGAGCGCAACTTTATTAGAGAGTATCGAGGCCGTAAAGAGTGAGAGGCCAGAGACAAAGGTTAGGCCAATAACCGCAGGCACAATCAGGCGTACAAAATGCCTCGTCTTTGCAAGTGCGTCACTGCTCTCGCTAATCGAATTACCCAGAGCGTTCGCGCCCATACTGTCCACAATGATTTTCAGCAACCATGTGTAAGCCGCCGTTGCCGCAGCAACAATAATCATAAAGACAAATGCCAAAAGCAAAGTGCCAAGATAGCGCCGGACATAATCACGCCAAAGGCGTGCGATCAAATCTTTGTCGCGGGTCGGGAGTTTAAGCAAATTGCTTTTGGCCACTTAGCCAATAATCCCGTCATGATCTGGGTCGATAAGTTCGTGTGCGTGAAGAATGAAGAAGCGCATATGGGCGTTATCGACTGTTGTCTGCGCCGCATTTTTCCATGCGTCATAGGCGGTTTCGTAACTTGGGTATGCGCCAATATAAATAACTTCGCTCAAATTGATGAACTCAGTTTTCATAGGGTCAATAAGTTCCCCGCCAATCACGATATGCAATAATTGCTGTGGTGTTTCTTTGGTCGTTTTACGATCAGACATAGTTGTCTCCAGATATTGTGTTTTCTCCGCGTCAAAATGCGCGAGTCCATGCTTTACTTGTTCTAATAACAAACCATGCAGCGTGGGGCTAGCACAAATAACGCCGTTATTAGACGTACTTTTTTGTGCATAGTCAAATGCATCACCTTCAAGGTCTGTTGCCATTGCGCCTGCTTCTTGTGCAATAAGTGTCGCGGCGGCTAAATCCCAGTCGGATTTTGGGGTAAAAGAAACCGTTGCGTCCCGTTTTCCTGCCGCCACCATGACAATACGGTAGGCCATAGAATTACGAATACTGACATTCATGTCAGGCCAGCCCAGACGCCGAAACTTACGGGGATAGCCAACCATAGTGCAGTCTTGAATTTGGGCGCAAACATTAGGTGCAATAGCGTCACCATTTAAACGCGCACCACCGCCCAACACCGCCTCATACATTTCATCTTTTAGCGGGTTATACACAACGCCAGCAATTGATTTTCCGTTTTCGATAACGGCGAGGCAAATTGTGAAATGTGGACGACCATCGATAAAGGCGCGTGTCCCGTCAATTGGGTCAATGACAAAACTGCGTTTTGCCTGTGTGCGCGAATGATCATCTTTAGTTTCTTCGGACAACCATCCATAATCAGGACGCGCCGACATCAGCACGGTAAGGAGGTAATCGTTTACGGCAATATCGGCGTCGGTGACAGGGTGGTTTTCAGATTTATCCCAAACTTTGGCAGTACCGTCTTGGAAATATTTGGCGGCAATCGCGCCAGCTTCGCGCGCGGCGCGGACAAGGAGTTGTAAGTCTGACGTGTCCGTATTCACATCTTACTCCCCGGCAACAACCATGGTTGGAATGAGAAGGCTCGGGGAAGATATCGGGCCTTTGAACGCCAAATCATTGGCAGGAATGAGGCTCTTGAACATGTCCTTGAGATTACCCGCGATTGTCACCTCATTGACAGGCGTTGTGCGCTCGCCGTTTTCAATGGCAAAACCTGCAATCCCGACACTGAAATCCCCAGTATTGGAATTCACAGACGGGCCAAACATTTCCGTGATTTGTAACCCTTTGCCAATGTCTTGCATAAGTTGTTCAGGGCTTTTTTCGCCAGCGTGAATATATGTATTTGACGACGCCACACCGGGAGGCGCTGCCACGCCGCGCGCGGCATGTCCTGTCGTTTTAAGGCCAAGCTGTTTGCCAACAGAGGTGTTAAGAAGCCAAGATTGCAAAACCCCGTTTTTGATAATATCAAGCGGTTTAGACACTACGCCTTCACCATCCCAAGGGTGTGAGCCAAGGCCACGGACACGTAGGGGATTATCGGTAATTGTAATATGACCGGCAAAAACCTGTGCGTCCATTTCGTCTTTCAAAAATGAAACACCACGGGCAATGGCAGGGCCAGAAATGGCACCTATAAATGCAGATAGAATCTGGCTCGCCACGCGGCGTTCAAATAATATTGGCATATTCCCAGACGCGATTTGCTTTGCGCCAAGGCGGGCAATGACCCGTGCGGCTGCTTTGCGGCCGATTTGTTCGGGGTCTGTTAAATCGGAAAAATAACGTTCGCCAGCATAGTCATAATCACGTTCCATTGACGTGCCGTCAGAGGCAATCGCAGAGACGGAAATACCGTGATGGGTCGAGCGCCATCCATTGGCGAAACCTTCGCTTGTCATAAAAAACAAAGAGGAGCTCACCGTGTTGGCATTCGCGCCTTCGGCCTGTTGTACGCGGCTGTCAGAAAGGGCGGATTGTTCTAATATTTTTGCGCGCGCGAAAAGCGCGTCCGCGTCTAACTCTGTTGGGTCAAACAAATCAAGCTCTGGCGAAACCGTGGCTAAATTTTCTTGCGCCGCTAAACCACAAAACGGATCTTCAGGCGCAAGCTTAGCCATCGCCACCGCACGCTCTGCGAGCTTGGAAAGGGAGGTGTTCGAGAGATCAGAACTTGAAACACAGGCTTGTCTTTGTCCGACAAAAACGCGCAGGCCAATGTCCTTGCCTTCTGAATTATCAACGTCTTCTAATTTACCTTCGCGTACGCCAATGGAAAGTGAACGCCCATGGGCAGAAATAGCATCGGCTTTATCTGCGCCAAACTGTTTGGCAAACCCCAAAAGGGTTTCAATAGCGGGCTTTAAGCTCTGGAAATTTATCTCGGTATCGACAGGTTTTTTCATCCGCCGCTTTTAGCACTATTACTGCGGTGAGCAAGAGCTTATGCGAGGATGTGAAATAATAAGTAACCTGCCTCGACGGTCAGAACGGTGAAGGTCAATATCATACCGAATACACGCGGCTTGGAGACACCTTCACTATTTGAGATACCAAATGCATGTAAAAATCGCCCTAGGGTCAGTGCGCCGCCAAGACAATGGAGCCATATCGGCGTCGCAGACAGCCCTGCCATGAGCAAGAGGCCGATCAGCGCCATTGGGGCGTATTCCGTTAGATTCCCGTGCGCCCGAATACGTTTTTGAAGCTGTGCATTGCCGCCGTCCCCAATGCCGATTCCATCTTTTTTACGCACACCAATAACGCGGAAACTTAAAAATACGAGCAAGAGCATATTAAGGGCGGCGTATAATCCTACGATTTCAAAAAGTGTCATGGGGTGTCTCCGTGGCATGGGTTAATGTGGCATGGGTTAAAATGGTATGGGTTAAGAATGGGAAGAGGGAAATATAGATTTAGTTTCAAGTTCACTTGCGCGTTGCAGCGCATGTGTATGGACTTCGGGTAATTGCCCCCCTTGAACCGCAAATTCTCCGTTATAAATAAATGTAGGCACGGAATGAATGCCGAGCTGGTTGAAAAAGGCCAATGCGTTTTGTATTGTGTCTATGTCACGATCTGATCTGAGTAATTCATCGACCAGTTCAGCGTCCATGCCAATAGTGTCGGCGATCTTGGTGAGGGTTTCAATTTTTCCGACATCTTGACCCATTTCAAAAAAAGCCTTGAATAAAGCCTCTGCCGCCAAATGGGCCTTGCCTTGCCCACCAGCCCATTTCATCAATAAATGTGCTTTCATACTATTGGGGCGTATGGAGATATCATCAAAGTTAAAGTGAATGCCTGCTGGCGTTGCCGCATTTTCTAAAAGCGTTCGCATGGATTTAAACCGACCTGCGCTTGCGTCTTTTGTATCCGAACTCCCAAATTTTTTACGCATATAGTCTTTATACCCAACACCCTCTGGCGTAATATCTGGATCGAGCATAAAGGGGTGCCAGTTAATCTCTACGTCAATCTCTGGTGAATTCGTGACAGCCGCGTCCAAATACTGCTTTCCCAACCAACACCAAGGACAAACAATGTCGGATACGATATCTATAATTATTGTGTGCGAAGCCATACAGACTTATAACCAATCTTACCAAGCGTGTCTTGATGTAATTGTGTAGATAGGGCGTTCAAAAATGATGATGCCAGAAATGATGATGTCAAAGATGCAGATAAGGGCATAAGAACCCAAGCGAACAATACCCGTATTGATATTATTCGCGCAGAGACTTGCCCTCACTCTTGTGTTCCCTCACTCTTGTGTTCCTTCATTTTTGTGTTCCTTCATTTTTGTGTTCAATGTCTACCTTGTGTTCAACGTCTACTTTCTGTTCAATGTCCATCATTTCTCGCCAAGCCATATATTTTGCTGTTTGCAATAAAAGCTTACGTTTTTTGGCGCTTTGAATTTGGCGAAGCAACCCAAGTAAATCCATTTCCTGTAGTGTGTGGTGTTCTTGCAGTATTTTTTTTGCCTCAATCTGTTGAATATCAGAAAGGCCAATAACATTATCATGCTGAGTGTAGGTGTTGTCTTGATCGCTCATGTCGTTTCCCCAAATTAGCCGGAAGAAACCAATAATGGGACAAACTGAGCCCATTGTACGCTATTTGGGCAAGCCTTGGACATTCACGCACCAACCGGCCATGATAAGGTCGGGTAGGCGTAAACATACCGTCAGACATGACGACAGTTTGTTCCAAATAGGAGTTGGTTTTCTCCTTACGCACTGCTGTGCGTTACCCGAATCTAACACTTTGGTGTTGATGTGGGCAACACTTGATTTTAATATTTTATGAGCGCGTAAACGCAGTGGTCGCACGTTTATGATCGTGCAATTGCTTTTGTGGGTATGTTTCTAAAAATTGAATGCCAAAAATTGCAGAAACAAAAGCAAGTATGAAACGAGACTATCATGAAGATAATGGTTTGTATTCTAGAATTTATATATGATCTAAGGCTCAAAAACCAATGTTCTTGAGCCTTAGGATCTCCCCCGCAATATTCAATGCAGGTTCTGTATCTCAGATTCGAAGCAATAGCTCAAATGAAAATAGCAGTAGCACAAAGAGTGTGGCCAGGGTTTTGCTCATACGAACAGGGTTTTGCTCATACGATCTTATTCATATGAAAATGACACATGGTGTGAGAAGCAGTGCAATGGCAATCAGCAGGAGCCAAAGAGGTGTGCCCTGAGTGCTATAGGTTTCTAGTTTAAGTTTCATGCGCGCCCCGCAAAGTTACTAGTATGAGAGTACTTATAATCCTAATGTCTTCCACATGTCATTAACTTTCTCGATAATATCCTCGTCCATGGCGATTTTTTCGCCCCATTCACGGTGTGTTTCAGGTGGCATTTTATTGGTCGCGTCCAGACCGATTTTAGAACCAAGGCTTGGTTCTGGACTGGCAAAATCGAGATAATCAATCGGTGTATTCTCGATCATCACCGTATCACGTACGGGATCCATGCGCGTAGACACTGCCCACATCACTTCTTTCCAGTCGCGTGCATTAATGTCGTCGTCCACGACAATAATCCATTTTGTATACATGAATTGTCGCAAAAAGCTCCACGCCCCCATCATGACGCGCTTGGCGTGACCGGGATAGGCTTTCTTCATGCTGATAACCGCAATGCGGTAGGAACAGCCTTCTGGAGGCAACCAAAAATCAACAATTTCTGGAAATTGCTGTTGCAAAAGGGGGATGAAAACTTCGTTGAGCGCTTCGCCCAATACACTTGGTTCGTCTGGTGCGCGTCCTGTATAGGTCGAAAGATAAATTGGGTTTTTACGCATGGTGATGGCAGAGAGCTTGAACACGGGGAATTTCTCAACCGAGTTATAATAACCCGTATGATCCCCGTATGGGCCTTCGTCCGCATATTCATCAAGCATCACATGACCTTCAAGCACGATTTCCGCGTGGGCAGGTACTTTCAACGGCACTGTTTTGCAGTCCACAAGCTCAAGTTTTTCACCGCGCAATAATCCTGCGAATTGATATTCACTCAAGGTTTCAGGCACAGGCGTCACCGCCGCAAGAATCGTCCCCGGATCAGCGCCAATCACAATCGCGACTGGCAAAGGCTCTGGCTTTTCGTTTTTCCACCTCTGATGATGCCCCGCGCCGCCGCGATGTTTCAGCCAGCGCATAATCGCTTGGCGTGGCCCTTGTTTTTGCATGCGGTAAATACCGAGATTGTAATCATCCAGAGAGCTATCGGTCGGGCCTTTACTGACCACTAATGGCCATGTGATCAGCGGCGCAGGTTCATTTGGCCAACAGGTCTGGATCGGTAAAAGATCAAGGCTCGCATCATCGCCCAAAAGCACCACTTCTTGCACGGGCGCTTTCTTGACAGTCTTGGGGCGCATGGTCATTGCGGTTTTTAAAATAGGCAGCTTGCTCCACGCGTCTTTCATACCTTTGGGCGGTTCAGGTTGACGCAGGGCGGCGAGCAATTCGCCAACTTCGCGTAACTCGGCTGCCGTCGTGCGTTCTTTGCCGCCCATTGTCACACCCATAGCGACACGTTTAACTTTGGAAAATAGATTGATCAACACAGGCATGCTCGATTTCGTGCCGTCTTCCTTCACCACATTCTCAAACAAAACCGCAGGCCCCGTTTCCACAAGCCGTCGCCCGATCTCCGTCATTTCCAGATTGGTAGACACTTCCTCGCTTACACGCACCAATTCCCCGTCCGCTTCCAGTTTCGCAATAAATTCTCTAAGCGATGTATAGGCCATTATATTTCCCTGTCGTGCTGCGCACTCCGCGCCTCTTGTATATTTCCCTGTCGCTCCTCGCGCCCTGAGCGAAGCGAAGAAGTACCCTTGGGGTGCCTCTTGTATATTTCCCTACAATACTAGGTATTTTGCGTATTCTACCTGTTTATTCAAATTTGGAGAAATCGGGTTTGCGGCGGGAGAGGAAGGCGGCGGCGGCTTCGGTGAATTCTTCTGATGAAAGGCGCGCTGAAAACTGTGTGCTTTCATATTCCATACGGTCGCGAATATCTTCGGCTGGGCGTAGCATAAGTGATTTAGAAAGGCGCACGGCACTCGGCGGTAATGCGACCAATGTTTGTACATTCTCGTCGGCTTTGGCATAAAGTTTTTTACGTTTGAAGATACGCGTGACAAAGCCAAGGCGGAAGGCATCTTTCGCGGTCAGTTTTTTGGAAAGCATAAGCAGTTCTGACGCTTGCTGACGCCCCATAATCGCAGGCATAATTTGGCTCGACCCTGCTTCTGGGCAAAGGCCGAGAGAGGTGAACGGGGTTTGGAAGGTCGCGTGTTTTGAACAATAGACAAAATCACAATGCAACAACATGGTCACAGCCACACCAACCGCCAGCCCATCAACAATCGCAATTAATGGCGTTTTCGTGTCGATAAGCGCAATAAGAAAACGCTGAACAGGCGTTAAGCCTCCGCGCGGGTCTCCTAGCCCATTGGTGGATTGCTGAAAATCAACCATATCATTGCCAGCACTAAAACAGCCTTCATGGCCTCTAAACACAATGGCGCGGATTTTTGGATCTTTATCTGCGCCAACCATGGCATCGGCAATTGTTGCATACATGGCAAATGTGAGCGCATTCATTTTGTTTGGGCGATTGAATGTGATGGTACGAATTGCGCCTGTATCGGAGACGAGGATGTGATTGTCTGTCATGTGGTTTCCATTTACTTTATATTCAATTTACTGGCGACGTTGAGGAATTTATAGATGGTTTCCATTTCCGCGTCTGTAAAATTTTTCGATAATTTTTCATCAACACGGCGCAAGGCGTCCATCACGTGTTCACGCTTAAGGAGGCCTTTGTCAGTCATGTGAACACTTTTGCCACGTCCGTCGCTTTGCAAGGCTTTACGGGTGACAAAACCAGACTTTTCCATACGGGACACCAGTCCTGTAATGGCAGAATTATTGTGACCAACCCCGTCCGCAAGTTCTGATAACTGACAACCATTATGATAGCCCAAATAGATAAGTGCGGTGGCTTGTGCGGGTTTAATGTCAATTTGAGACAAGGCAAGGCCAGCCTGTCGTGACAGACGCCCATGCGCTTGGTCAAATACTGCAAAAATGCGTCTATGTGTTGGGCGTGCAATTGCCATAAAAGTCGATCTCCATAAAGACAAACTCTTACACATCTAAACTATTATGTCACGTAAAGTCTTAAATTCGCGGCAGGTATTTGCCGTATTTAACTGGCGACAAAATCAAGAGCAACGCCGTTATTGCAAAACCGCAATCCTGTTGGCTTGGGCCCGTCTTTAAACACATGTCCCTGATGACCGCCGCAACGCTTACAATGATACTCCGTACGCGGAAGTACCATTTTAAAATCACGCTTGGTTTCAACATTACCTGCGATAGGTTGGAAAAAGCTAGGCCAGCCCGTACCGCTTTCAAACTTTGCCTCAGAGGTAAATAGGGGGAGGGCACAGGCGGCGCAGACAAATGTGCCCTCACGCTTTTCATTATTTAAATCGGATGAAAAGGAGCGTTCAGTACCTTCTTTACGCAAGACACGATATTCCTCAGGGTCAAGACGTGTTTTCCATTCTGTTTTTTTGATCGCTTTCCAGTCAATAGTATCATTCATGTCTTCACCTTTTTTGTGACCGTGATTATGGGCATAGGATAGGGATTGTCCGATTGCGCCTATGGTAACAATGGACAGTCCAGCGCGTGTAAAATTACGTCTGTTCAACATGATTATTCTCCTGTTTGAGAATAATATATAGACAGTTTTGAGAAAATTACCACTCTCGCGCTCATCACAAAGTTGCGAGCGGGGTGAGGGCGAAGCTTGCAATCAAGAGAAGCGCGGCAAGGCGGTTGGATTTGAATATGACAAGCGACCCCGCGCCGTCATGCTGATCCAGTTTTAAGATTTGCCAAACCAAGTGCAATCCAAATGGCAACAGATTAAGGCATATGAGGATGTTTTGGGTAAAGCTGAACACTGCGTAACACAGAAGCAATAGGGTAAATGCGTAGCAAATACCAACACCCGTTTTTACGCGATTGCCAAATCTACGAGCCGTAGATTTCACACCAATCATGGCGTCGTCTTCTATGTCTTGGCAGGCATAAATTGTGTCATAGCCGATTGTCCAAAATACAAGGCCAAAATAAAGGGCGAGAAGTGAGGGACTGATGAAACCTGTTTTGGCGGTATAGGCAACAAGCACTGCCCAGTTAAATGTTAGGCCCAGCCAAGCCTGCGGCCAAAATGTAATCCGTTTCATAAAAGGATAGGCGGCGACGAGGGCGAGTGAGGATACAGCAATGATTTGTGAGAGCCTCGGAAAGAACATAAGAACGATAAGACCAACAAGACATTGGGCGACAAGCCAAACCCACGCGGATTTTAAACTGATTGTACCCGCGGCAAGAGGGCGTAGCGCGGTGCGTTCCACTTGTTTATCCAACTCACGGTCAATAATATCATTATAGGTACATCCTGCGCCGCGCATGGCAACCGCACCAATGGCGATCAGGGCCGCGTATTTGGCGTCCTGCATGGAAAATCCCGATTGCAATGCGACAAATGCAAGCCCTATCCACCCCGGCAACCCCAATAACCAAAACCCGATAGGACGGTCATAACGCGAAAGCCGTAGATATGGACGCAAGCCTTCGGGCGTGTTCTCAACCCATCCCTTGGCAATGCTATCATGTATAATTGTATCTTTTTTCATTAAAGGGTGATTACGACGAACTTGTTGTCTATACAAGAGGCGAGGAGCGCATAGCGCGACCGGGAATGTATAAAGAGGCACCCCAAGGGTACTTCCTCGCTACGCTCAGGGCGCGAGGAGCGCGCAGCGCGACAGGGATATATAATGAGAAACTACGGCACGCTTGCACGGCTTTATATTGATGCACCACTTGTTGAAAACGCATGCGTAGACTTAACCCAAGCCCAAGTACATTTTCTTGGCACTGTGATGCGTAAATCCGAGGGTGAGAGTGTGCGCGTGTTTAATGGCGGCGATGGTGAGTATTTGGCCAACATTTCCCATTTATCGAAACGCAAGGCGACATTGGAAGTATCTGAGCGCTTACGTGAACCAAAAGCCTGCCCCGATATTTGGCTTTTATTTGCGCCGCTGAAAAAAGCCCGTAATAATTTCATCATTGAAAAGGCGACAGAACTCGGCGTTGCAAAATTCCTTCCCATCTTGACAGAGCGCACAACGTCGAAAATTCGCATGGATAAATTGGAAGCACATATCATTGAAGCTGCCGAGCAAACGGAGCGCTTGGATATCCCAAATTTTGCCGCACCAGAAAAACTGGAAACCCTGCTTGCCAATTGGGATGAAACGCGCACATTGATATTTGCAGATGAAGAAGGCGACGCGCAAACGGCGGCTGAAATACTCAGCCGTGTAAAAACACCTTGTGCGATCCTTATCGGGCCAGAAGGCGGATTTACAGCCAAAGAACGCGCGTATTTACGTACGCAGACTTATGTCGTACCGATGAGTCTTGGCCCCAGAATTTTACGTGCAGATACGGCCGCTTTGGCAACGCTTAGCCTTTGGCAAGCGCTAAGTGGGGATTGGTGATTGTGCCATATCTGGCTATTCTAAAATGAATCGCCTACATTCTAAATATTAGGGGGTGGTTCATCTTGTTTTCTAATGATCCATCGCCTACATGTAAATAAACCTATTAGACCGTTAAGGAACTCGTGCGGGACGAATGAAGGAGTGTTTAATGGCTGATAAATCTCACCCAATGATTGAAGATAAAGCGCAAATGATCGGGCATTTGGCCGATGGGTGTAAGCCTAAATCCGCGTGGCGTATTGGCACGGAACACGAAAAAATCGGCTATAGTTTGAAATGCCTTAAACCTCTGCCATATGATGACGGCGCAGGTATTCTTGCCATGTTAGAAGGTTTGCAAAAATTTGACTGGGAGCCAGTTGTTGAAAATGGTTTTCTGATTGCCTTAAAACGCGACGACGCCTCTGTCTCTCTTGAACCAGGTGGTCAGTTTGAACTTTCGGGCGCACCACTTGAGAATATTCACCAAACCTGCGGTGAGGTGAGCCGTCATTTGCGCGAAGTGAAAGAAGTTGCCGACGCTATGGGCGCAGGTTTTCTCTCTTTAGGCTTTAGACCAGATACCAAGCTTGAAGATGTGCCGATTATGCCAAAAGGCCGTTATAAAATCATGAAAGCCTATATGCCAAAAGTTGGCAGTCTTGGGCAAGAAATGATGTTTCGAACATGTACGGTGCAAACCAATCTTGATTTCGGATCCGAAGCGGACATGGTCAAAAAACTTCGCGTTAGCTTGGCCCTACAGCCGCTCGCTACCGCATTATTTGCAAATTCTCCGTTCACAGATGGTAAACTAAACGGCTATAAATCTTACCGTTCAGCGATCTGGCTTGATACGGACGCTGACCGCACGGGCATGTTGCCATTTGCTTTTGAAGAAGGTTTCGGTTTCGAGCAATATGTAGATTACGCCCTCGACGTACCTATGTATTTTGTGCATCGGGGTGAAGACTATCTGGACGCGAGTGGGCTAAGTTTTCGTGATTTTCTTGACGGAAAACTCTCTATCCTTCCAGGTGAAAAACCACATATGGGTGATTTTGAAGATCATCTTTCGACGATATTCCCTGAAGTCCGCCTGAAGCAATTCCTTGAAATGCGCGGCGCAGATACAGGGCCGTGGAATCAATTATGTGCCATGCCTGCTTTTTGGGTTGGATTGCTTTATGACGAGGCCGCGCTTGATGCGGCTTGGGACTGGGTGAAAGACTGGACAGAGGAAGAGCGTGATCAAATGCGCCGTGATGTGCCTGTTCACGGTCTGCAAACCAAGTTTAGAAATCAAACGCTCCAAGACCTTGTAAAAATTGCATTGGTGTTATCACGCGAAGGGTTGAAAGCACGTCAGCGTTTAAACGCTCACGGCGAATCAGAAACCGTATTCCTCAATGACCTTGATGAAATGGCACGAACAGGCAAGAACAATGCCGATGTGTTAATCGAGAAATTTAACGGCGAATGGAATGGCGATATTACGCGCGCCTACCAAGACTGTATCTATTAGACATAAACTCAAATGATGAGTATTAAAAAGGGCGCTATGTGGCGCCCTTTTTAATACGGTAAATATGCATTTTAAAATGTACCACTTAGATTGAATTTCACAGATGTTCCTTGACGTTGTGATAGAAATTCTGTGCGGTCAAATACGCCTATGTCACGTCTAGCTGTGTAATAAATGAGCGTGTTTTCATCAAGTGCATTCAAAATATTGTTAAGGTTTAAACGGGCCTTCATACCAAACACATCTTTGTGTTCAAGAAATACACCCGCTCTCGGCTTAGACCTTGTATTGTGGGAAATGGTCTCAAGACGATAGGTAAGGGCGGTGTGGTGTTCGCCAATACTTCCGCCATAGGCCCATTTCGTTTGTGGAATATCGTGGCGAAATTTAACATTCCAATGATTTTTTTCGCCGCGACTAATATCACGGTTAAAGAAGAGCAGAGGGTCTTCAACGGAGGAATCGTGGAGGCCAACGGCTATATCCAATTGTGTACCGTCCGCACCCCATTGATCCCCTTTTAGGGTGGTTGAGATATGTGCGGCAATCGTATGTGCACTATCAATATTGCCAACAGCGTCCCCGTCTTCGCCCAGAGGAATACGGTCGACAATATCGGAAATTTTACTCCCATTTATTCGAAATTTAAAACGGTTGCCATTACCAAGGTCTTTATCAAATTCAATTTGCCCATTCCATGATTGTTGAGGCACAAGATTGGCATTACCTGTATTTTCTTCACCATCATCCAAGTTTACGGAGGAAAGAAAGTCGCCAAAATTAAGTTGGCCAACATCACGCGCAATTTTTGTACGAATTGAAAATGTAGAACTTGGTTTATAGCTCGAGCTGATAAAACCTTTGAGGCGGAAAAACTTACGCGATAATTCGCTTTGCAATAATTCTGAATACTCCGCGCCGAGAGAAGATTGTATATCCAGTTTTGATGATAAATTACGGGTATAGCTCAGGGTTGTTTCTGCACGTTTTTCTTCAACGCGTGTCCGTAAATTATCAAGATCAGGATCAATTTCATATTGAGCAGTGCTTAAATTCAAATCAAACAAACTCGCCGTATGATCTAATGAATTAAAAGCCCCTTCGACGTCAAACTGCCAATTATTTTTACCACGATTTACCCATGAAAATTCGGAACGAAAAATGGCTTCGGCGCGATCTGTATTGCTGATATAGCGGCTACCCTCCGTATGGCTCACCGTGTCATATGTATTGAAATCAGAACGACTTGGCTTATGACTAAAGCTATAAAACCCAATGAGTTTCAATTTGCCAAAAAGGGCGGGCCTTTCGTAATCCGCGCCAATTTCCGTTTTCCAGTTATCACCACGCCGACCAGAGATCGCTTGGAGAGTACTCCCGCGTTCGGTGAGCGCGCTGCGGTGGGATACGCTATTTCTGGACAAATTCGATGTTTTATATTTGGCATTTAAACTTACAAGCTGATCTGTACGGGGTGCCCAAGACAGATCAACAGCGCCGATAAGGGCATTACCCTTTACGTCCGTATCGCCATTACGAATTTCATATAACACGCCATCTTCATCTGTAAGGGCTTTGGTGGTGACATTACCGAAGCGAAAAGGATCGCTTTGCAGAGAGGCCGCGTAAGTAAGTGCGCCTGATTCGCCAGAGACGCTTATTTCGCCATCATATAAATTTGGTGCGCGGTGATTTCTAAATTGTGGATTCCATGCCCATGTGCCTGTGACGCCCTGAGTATTGATGATAAGGTTGGCAACTTGACCAGTTAGCCCCGGAATATGCGCTGAGGCACCATCAATGATAATGATTTCAATAATACTGGACGCCGGGATTCTTCCTAATTGCTCACGCGCACTGGTTTTACCAGAAATACGCGCCCCGTTAATCAAGACATTCGCACCACCTTGCCCAAGGCCACGCCTACGACCACGCCCACTTCGGAGGCCATATCCAGGGATACGGGAAAGCATATCGGTCGCAGTACGCGGCGCATATTGATGGAAATACGCAGGTGTGTAATGCGTTCCCGTGTTTTTTTGCGTGTAAGCTTGGTCGGCCTTTGCAATCGTAATATTTGTGGGATTTGGTACGGGCGTTTCAAGGGCCAGGGCTGTAACAGGGAGAAGCGTAACCGCCAGAAGGCTTAATGAAAATGTGTTGCTCATATTCTTCACAGACTTATTCTCCCAAATTTCAGATATTCATATGGTTTCTTGCGCTGACACTTAATCGCTATTTGCGGTATAAGTTATTATCGTTTTTGTCCAGCTTCTATGAATATGCGCCCTTAAGGATAAGAGAATAAGGTCTGTAAATCACATTACGTTTTTGTCATGTTTTAAAACGTACCACTGACGCGAACACGCCCAATCAAACCAAAAGACTGTGACCGTTTTTCTGTGCGGTCGACAATGCCTTTATCACGTCTGTCTGTGTAATAAATTTGGTAAAACTCATCGCTCATATCGAGTAAATTGCCAACAATTCCCCGAATTTTCATGCCATATACATCCTTGTGCTCCACAAATATTTGCGAATAAGGTTTTGAACCTTTGCCATTACTAATCGTGCGGAGCCTATATGTCGGTGCCTCTGTATAGTTTTCGATATAGACACCATAGGCCCATTGTGTATTTGGAATGTCATGGCGAAGCTCTAGGCTCCAATTGGATATTGTATCGCTACTGAGGCGGCGTGTGAAACCAAGAAGCGGATCTTCAACACGTGAATTATACAGATTGAGTGTTGCGTCCAATTGTAGGCCTTTCATGCCCCATTGTTCACCTTTTAAGGTCGAGCTGAGCTCGATCCCGTATTGTTGTGCACTGTCAATATTGCCAATAGCATCGCCATTTTCACCAATGGGAATACGGTCAACAAGGTCCGAAATTTGTTTCCCAAATATCACGGCTTTGAACGAATTACCTTGGCCGAATGTTTTGTCAAATTCGATTTCCGCATTCCAGCTTTGTTGCGGTACAATGTTCGCATTACCCGTCTTGTTTTGGTTGTCGGTTAAACTTACGGATGAGAGAAAATCAAAAAAGTTTAGCTGCCCAACCTCCCGCTCCAGCTTTGTGCGAATGGTGAAGCTCGCGCTCGGTTTATATGTCGTTGTCACAAACCCTTTCGGTCTGAAAAAATTACGGGAATCATTTGCTTGGGAAAGACCAGAGTATTCTGCGCCTAAAGACGTTTGCACATCCCATTTTTTTGATAGTTTGCGTGTATGGGTGATACTCACATCTACACGGTCTTCGTCTACACGTGTGCGTTTCTCCGTAAGGTTTGGGTTTGCAATATATTCGCCGTTCACCGTGTTCAAATTATAGAGCGTTGCCGTGTTTTCAAGAAAGTTAAATGCACCTTCAAGAGCGATTTGCCAATCACGCCCTTCTTTTTGGCTCCATGAAAACTCGCTACGCAATATTGCCTCTGCTTCATCTGTAAGGCTGTGATAACGGCTACCGCTAGAATGAAAACCCAAGGGCGTATATTCGTCATACCGTGAGATATTGGGAGAGTGTTCAAAACGGTAATACCCAATGAGTTTTAATTTACCCATCAGTGCCGGAAATTCGTAATCGCCCCCAATTTCTGAATTCCACTCGTCCTCCGCATGCGTGAAAAGTGTCTCCAAACCTGAACCCGTTTTATGCGAACTTGGCGCGTGAATAGGCGTGCGCTTTGATTGCTTGCGACTGTTAAAATTAAACTGGGTATAGGCTATGTTGAAATTGCCGATATGGTCGGTTTTAGGAGTCCACGTTAGATCAACAGCCCCCGTGACATTCTCGCCATAAAAAATATCTGCTTCGTGGCGCTTTTCAAACAAAACGCCATTAATGTCGGTCTGCCTTTCGGGGCCAACATGTCCATTTCTAAATGCGTCACTATCAAGGGACGCGGAATAGGATAAATTGCCAATTTCACCCGAGACGCTTACATCGCCGCGAAGCCAATTTGGTGCGATGTCTTTCCTAAATTCTGGATACCATTCCCATGTGCCCGTTACGCCTGTGCTCTTCGTGAAAACATTTGCGACCTGTCCTGACAGGCCAGGAATACCTAATGATGCACCATCGACAATTTCAATCCGTAAGACGCTTTTTGCCGAAATCCGAGATAATTGCGAATATGCATCGCTCTTGCCAGAGATGCGCGCGCCATTAATCAGCACATTGGCTCCGCCTTGCCCAAGACCCCGTTTGCCATCATCGCCACTATTAAACCGAAAACCGGGAATGCGCGAAATCATATCTATTGCTGTACGCGGCGCGTAATCATCGAAATATACAGCTTCATACATTGTGCCGTCTGCCGCAGGTTTTTCGAGGGCATAAGCAGGGCTAAATGTGCAAAACGAGGATATAGCTACGCCGGCGAAAAGGGTTTTTGTGAGGTTGTTCATGATGTCTTTCTTGATCTGGTCTAGTTTAGTCTGATCTGGCGTGTCTTTAATGGGAGCTTGTCGTACTATGGGTATCCGAGATATAAAGCGTATGGTTTTTTTCATCCCAAGACGTATTTTCGATTTCGAGATGGTTGCCTTGAATAATGATCCGCTTTGTTTTATTCTGCGTGCCGAGTGTGCTCTTGAGTAAGCTCATGTAACGGGTTTTTTGTGTGTTGATGATGGGCTTGCCATTGATGAGAATGTTATCGTCGACAAAATCCATTTCTACCTTGTCATTCGCGGTGGTCAGATAACCATCTGCTTTGAGCAACAGAACAATCTGGTCTCGCATAGCAAGATATTTGTCACCCTGTTCATGCCTTTGTAGCATTTGAGAGTTTTGATTTTGCGTCGTCTGGGTTTTGTGAATGCAGTCCGTGTTGGTATTTGCGCTATGTGCTGCATATGCAAATCCAGAAAAATTAAGCGTAAATAATCCTAGCCCGCTCAAAAGCGAGATTTTAAAAATATTCATAATGTCCTCTTTAAATTGGCCTCAACACGGCGCTTATTTTGGTGTTAGTTGTTAGTTGTTAGTTGTTAGTTGTTAGTTGTTAGTTGTATGTTCTATATGTTCGCCGTTAGACGTGCGGGTATAGTTTTGTTGTTCATGAGTATTGTCTATGCTGACATGAAGATAATCAGGTTTTAGTACAACGCGTTGTAAACCATCATGCGGATCGCCAAGATATTTATTAAGAATTTGGCAATATTTATCTTTGCGAGAATCTGAAATATGTACGCTATTAATGCTTACATATTCATCCGTTTTATCAATCACAACTTTTTCATTCTTGTTGCGGATAAAGCCGTCAGCAAGCAGGGCGGGGATAAGTTTGTCGCGCATTTTTTCATATTTCGCCGTTTCTTTATCTCGCTTATATTGTTCACGGTCTCTTTTCGCTTCGGCGCGTTCGAGACGTTCTGCGTTCCGCTCTTGTTGACGTTCTCTGATGTCTTGCGCCCGCTCGCGTTTTTCTTCAGCATATTCAAGTGCAAGCTCTCTGAGCTCTGCGGCGTGTTCACGTTGTTCTTGTGCATGTTCAAGGGCGTATTCACGTTGCTCTTGTGCATATGCAAGCTCTAGCTCTCTTAGCTCGGCTGCCAGCTCATATTGTGCTTCATCGTGTTCCCTGACGTCTGTTTGACGGGATCTGCGTTCTTCAGATTCTTCTTCTGCCTGTTTTGCGGCCCACGCATCTTGATGCGCCTCATGTTCACTTTCCCATGCGGCTTGTCTTTTTGCATTTTCTTTTTGCCACTTGCGTTGCTTTTTTTGAAACTCTTTTGTGCGTTCTTTTTGTTCTTGTTTCCATTCAACTTGCTTTTGCTTCATTTCACGTTGACGTTCAGCATGTTCTTCTTGCCATTCACGGGCAATGATAAATTCAGTTGTGCTGTGAGGTTTTTGTATCGCGGGAGTATGTGCTGGTATTGTAGGGAATTGCGGCACAACGGGCTGTGTGGCCTGAACGGTGTCAAATGCAGTTTCAACGCTGACGATAGGTGATTGAGGGGGCAGAGCTGGTGTAATGTTGAACTCTGGTTTTTCAGCCGCGTTAAACCAATTCCCATCAATTTGAATAAAAGTATTGTTTAGACGACTGGTCTTTATCGCATAGGTTTTCGCATTTTTTGTCAAGAAGGAATAGATATATCCATCATGTAAAGGCGTGCCTTTATCATAATCATTATTGGTTTTGATATAGAATTTATTGTTTTTGATTTTGAAATTGTCACCTTGAATACCAATTGTCTTTTTGCCATTTTGCACTGAAATATCATTGTCAGACGCGAGGTATTTTTTACCATTCTTGATTTTATACACTTGCCCATTCTTAAGTATGAACTGTGTGGATTTATTTTTATGCTTACTTTTTTTGTTCTTTTTCTTTTTTCTTTTTTCTTTACCTTTGGCGCCTGCGAGTTCACTGTCTTGCACTAAAACTGGCGCGACAGTGTTTAAAGCTTGTGCCTGACTTTGTGTTGCGCCCAAGGCGACAACCAAGCCACTTGCGATGATCATCATGCCTGTGGCCGCAAAACCACCCGCTGTGCCGTTCGCACGTAGCCCATTTGTCGGCGCACCAACGAGGCGTTTCAGGCGGTGCATAATCGGCGCGTCTGGTCCGCCTGAGCCACTGACGCCAAGAATGCCGACTTGCGCATAGACAACACCTGCATTGCGCGCCGCTTTGATACGTATAGTGCCAAGGGCGATGGCAAGATGTTCTGGGTTACGTGTCAATTTGACGGCGAAATCATCACACGCATGTTCGCGGTCTGTATTTATATTATCGCAAATATAGCGCACTGCTGGATGATAGAAGAAAACAGTTTTGATAATGATTTGAAAAATATTGGTGAGATAATCATGACGGCGAATGTGAGCGAGCTCGTGCAAAAGCACCGCTTCACATTGCTCTGTCGTCATGCCGGTAAAGAACCATGCAGGCACAAGAACAATGGGTTTAAAAAAACCAAAGGTCACGGGGCTTGCAACATGCTCCGAGATAAAACACCGGACTTTGTCGTTCACACCAGATTGTTTTGCAAGCGCGATAAATCGTGCATTCCAGTTAATCATGCCATTTGAAGGGATTGGTGATGTGCCCGTAGTCCGAAGTTTATGCGTGAGGCGGAAAGCCGCCAAATAACGTACAGACAAAACGGTAAAGCATAATGCCCATAAAATGCCGATAATATCTGTGTAATGCGTAATATGAAGAAGGGGATTAAGAGGCGCGGCCAAGAGAGCACCTGTCGCTTCATTTATCGCTTCAATTGTAATCGTGCGCG
The DNA here is from genome assembly GCA_002733905.1 of Robiginitomaculum sp. Classification (GTDB taxonomy): domain Bacteria; phylum Pseudomonadota; class Alphaproteobacteria; order Caulobacterales; family Maricaulaceae; genus Robiginitomaculum_A. The sequence continues at coordinate 171,286 of NVXK01000003.1, forward strand.
TCGGGACTTGCGCCAAGGCAAGAGCGCTCGCGCCAATATTGAAATAATACAAAAACGTACCGATAAAGGCTGCGAATAATGCGCTTAAGACAACCATGCCAGCCATATAGCGTGTATCGGCAGCGCTTTCCTTTGTAACGGCACGCAGTGTCCAAACGGCTAAGCCTGCGAGCGCACCCTGCCATAAAGAATGTAAGACGGCCCAACCAAGAGCGTCAACAATAAGTGTCGGGTTTGGAAGAAAACTCATGAGCTTTCCCCCGTATTCGTATTGCCTTCATTCGCATTGCCTTCGATTTGGCTAATGAAAGCTTTGATGGCATCTAAATCTTCAGATGATGTTTTTGAATCCCCAAGCGCGTGCATAACAAGTTCATTCACATCACCGCGAAAGGCCGACTTTAAAAGCTGCCCTAAAAGTTTGCTTTGCGTTGCATGTGCGGTTTCAGACGCTGAATAGTCATATGACTTGCCTTTACCCTTTGAACGGACAACGAGACCTTTCGCCAGCATGCGCTGTAATTGTTTAAGTATGGTCGTATACCCAACCGACTTAAAACGCGCGATCTCTTCGTGTACTGCATGCACACTACAGGGCTGTTTCTCCCAGAGGATTTGCAGTATTTCTACTTCAGCTTCTGATGGTTTCTTGTCGGTGTGTTGGTCAGGCATAATGGTTCCTCGTCGAATTACAAAAAAATCTATAAACGACAAGTGTCGTATCGTAAAGTTAAAAAAACGACATGTTTCGTAATGCGAGGAAAAATCCACCTTTTTCCAAAAAACACTTGAGAAAACCCATCAGACAGTGTTGTTTGGCGCGGATACTATAAAGTAATTATAACTAAGACTAATTTAGGGGAGTAACTATGTTTTATCTTATGCTTGCGGGCATTGCCTTTATAGGTCTTGCAATCGCATTATTTCAAATGCGAACGCATCCAAAAGGCTTATATGTTTTATTTTTCGTAGAAATGTGGGAGCGTTTTTCATACTATGGTATGCGTGCTCTACTTGTTTTATACCTTACGAAGCACTTTTTGTTTGACCGAACGGATGCCTATGGCCTCTACGGTGCCTATATAACACTTGTCTATATTACCCCCGTAATTGGCGGGTTTATCGCGGATAAGTATTTAGGTGCACGAAAAGCTGTACTCTTTGGCGGCATTCTCCTTGTTCTTGGACATTTGGGCATGGCGTTCGAAGGCGAACAAGTTGCTGTTGGTCAAGTGGCTGATCCAGATGTTCTTAATGTTTTCTATTTCTCGCTTGCACTTATTATTGCAGGTGTTGGTTTCTTGAAAGCGAATATCTCAACAATTGTTGGTATGTTATATGAAAAAACAGATATCCGTCGCGACTCCGCATTTACACTTTTCTATGTAGGTATCAATCTTGGTTCTACATTCGGCGTACTTCTTGCCGGCGGCCTTGGTGAAACATATGGTTGGAAATATGGTTTCGGTGCCGCAGGTGTTGGCATGTTGCTTGGTCTTGTTATGTTTGTTATCTTTAAGCCTGTGCTTCAGGGTAAAGGCGAACCGAAAGATCTTGCGTATCTAAAAGAAAAAATCTTCCTTGGTCTCGATCGTGAATGGCTAACATATATCGCAACAGGTTTTGCAGTTCTTCTGTTCTGGCAACTTGTACGTAGTCAAGGTACTGTGAACTTGCTTCTTGTTGGTTTCGGTGCGCTTGTCGTTGGATATATCCTATATACATCAGTGTTGAAGCTAGAGGCACAGGAACGCAATCGTATTTTTGTGGCTCTGTTCTTGATTAGTGTGAACGTACTGTTTTGGGGGTTGTTCGAGCAAACTGGTTCGTCGCTTACGCTTTACACAGAAGACAGTGTTGATCGGGTGATCTTTGGTCAAGAAATCAAAACGTCTATTTTCCAATCTATCAATGCAATCTATATCGTCCTTCTTGGTGCGCCTTTGGCGGGTATGTGGGCATGGCTTGGTCGTCGCGGCCTCGAGCCGTCAACGCCAATGAAATTTGCTTTGGCAGTGTTCCAACTCGGGCTTGGTTTCCTTGTTCTTGTCTGGGGCGCAGGTAATGGTCAAAACTTGACACCTGTTATCTTCATTTTCTTGATCTACCTTTTGCACACAACTGGCGAACTTTGTATGTCACCTGTTGGTTTGTCAGCAATGACACGTCTTGCACCAACAAAAATGGTGGGCTTGATGATGGGGACATGGTTCCTTGCATCTGCGGCAGGTAACTCTGTATCTGCGATCATCGCACAAGCAACAGCAGTCGTTGGTCCGAACGGCGAGAGCATGGTTCTTGATGTTTATTCTAAAGTGGGTTGGTATGCGATTGGTATCAGTGTCCTGATGGCACTCGCCGCACCAATTATCAAAAAAGGCATGCATCTTGATACATTAGAAAATGATGTTGAAGAAGGCACGCCTGCTGAGTAAATAATCGTTCTTTTACAAATTAAAAGCCCGGCCATTTGGTCGGGCTTTTTTGTTGGGGGAGTTTTGGCATAAAAAAAAGCGGCGCTATAATGAGCGCCGCTTGAATTCTCAAACTCTGAAAGCGTGGTCTATTTCAAGAACTGCTTCATGGCCATGCCAAGTACATCATCCATCACACTGCCGTCACCATCAGCGTCCAGAAGATTGCCGAGAATGCCCATGCCTTGTTTTTGTTGTTGTTGGTAGCCGCGTTGTTGACGACCTGCGCCGCCTGTTAACATGCCAAGAAGACTACCAAGGCCGCCACCGCTGCGTTGTTGCCCACCACCTAGCGCAAGGCCAGCAAGCTGACTTGCCATGCTTGGTTGTTGTGTTTGCTTGGACAATGAACCCATGGCCATTGTCGCAACCATTGGCAACATTTTCTTAAGGATATCCGCGCCAATGCCAGATTTTTGTGAAGCGTGGCTCGCCACGGCACGGCTTACGTCTTTAGAGCCGAACAAATGACCCAGAATAGCATTGCCTTCATTACGTGTTGCAGAGTGCGAATACACATCGGGATTATCCATATAACGACCATGGTCATTACCTTGCAATGCACCGAGCAAGCCTTGCAGACCTTGTGGCGACGCTGTGTTTTTTTTCAAAGCCGAAGAGATCGCTGGCAAAAGAGCCGCAATCGCGCTTTGTGATTGTTGTGCGTTCAGGCCGAACTGCCCACCTGCACTTTGCGCGATTTTCCCACCTTGCGCTTGCATAATCATCTCTATTAAATTCATTCCAGCCATTAAAGCCTCCCTAAGTTAAACGTTAACACCTTGTAACCGAACTGCCATAATATTGCGAGTCTCTATGTCAGTCGGGGAGAGCCGTGCTTTAGACAAAAAAATAGGGCGTATGAAACGCCCTATTATCAGCAATGTTGTCTTTGTCTTTGCTTTAGCCTATGGCAATAACATACCGCGAAGCATGAAGAATAAACCTGCCGCGAAAAACCCCGTCAGAGGGACAGTGATCACCCACGCCAGAACAATTTTGAACAACATAGAACGCTCAACCAATTTGGCTTTATAGGCTTTCTTAAAGCGGCGTCTTTGGCTCCATGATAATTCTTCTTTAATCGCTTTTTGTTTCAGCTCTTTGAGAAATTGTTTTTTCTCGGGAACGCTCGCCGCGTCAAACCGTGCGATGAACGCATCAATAGTGACCGCGTCTTCATTGTCTTCTTCGGCCATATGTTTGCGAATTTTACCAATGTTTTCATTATAGCGAGAGGTTAAATGCTCGCGCAAGAAACCAACACCGAAAATGCCGCCAACCGCAATATGGGTTGAGCTGACGGGGAGGCCAAGTTGCGAGGCAATAATCACAGTAATCGCCGCCGCCAAAGCCACACAGAAAGCGCGCACTTTATCAAGCTCAGTAATTTCACTGCCGACAGTTTTAATTAATTTCGGGCCGTAAAGCGCCAAACCAAAGGCAATACCAACCGCGCCAATCAACATAACCCAAAGCGGAATAGCAGCTTTGGTGGCAATTGCACCACCAATAACCGCTTCATTGATCGCGGCGAGAGGGCCAATCGCATTCGCAACATCATTGGCACCATGGGCAAAGCTTAGGAATGCTGCACTGACGATGAGCGGGATCATAAATAATTTATCAATGCCTTCTCGTGTGTTCTCGATACTATCAGATTTTTTCTTGAGAAGAATTGTTACAAAGAAAAAGACAATAATCGCGGCGGCTAAACCCATGCCGACGGCAACGATGAAGTCTACTTTGAAAAGGTCAATTCTTTTAAGGCCCTTTACGATGAGGTATGTTGAAAATGCCCATGCCATAATTGCCATTAAAAATGGCACCATTTTTTGCGCCGCGCCGCGCATATCGGCTTTATAATACACACTACGTTTGATCGCGTAGAGGAATGCCGCCGCAATAATACCGCCAAGCGCAGGAGAAATAATCCAGCTTGCGACGATTTTTTGCACTTGGCCCCAATCGGCAATGGCCCAACCACCTGCGGCAATACCCGCGCCCAGAACGCCACCAACAATAGAATGGGTGGTGGAGACAGGCGCACCAATATATGTCGCCGCATTTAGCCAGATAGCCGCCGCCAAAAGCGCCGCCGTCATCGCCCAGATAAATGTCTGTGTGTCAGGGATAAGGTCGGGGTCGATAATGCCCTTTTTAATGGTGTTGACCACGTCGCCACCTGCAATAATCGCACCGCCAGCCTCGCACACAATAGCGATAAGAATAGCACCAGTTAAAGTAAGCGCGCCAGAACCAACGGCAGGGCCAACATTATTGGCCACATCATTCGCACCAATATTCATGGCCATATAACCACCAATCACAGCCGCCATAACAAGAAGTGTTGAATTTGTGCTCGTACCTGAAATGTCACCAGAAACAAAAATATAAATGACGACCAAAAAACCAATTGCCAAGGCAAGACGGCCAAGATCGATCAAGCCAAAGTTGACCAATTTCTCATTGGGGTTTGCTGTTGGTTTACGCATTGTTTTTCCACCTCTAACAGAATCTATGTTCTTCCAGACCATCTGACACTAATTTCACAAAATTGCAAAAAATAATTCATGAAATTTGCATAAATGTGTGGAGTGCCGAGATTGGCGAATAAGAGAATTTATAATTTCGCCCCAACTTATATCTAGCGTATATCCAGCTTATATATAGTGGATTTGCTAATTCATAGACTTAGGAACGATGTAAACTAATGCCCGTTTTGGATACGTCTTGTACAGTATAGGGTATATATGCCTTTCATATCTCAACATGAAACTACTGGACTTGTAGGTCAAAAGAAGAGAACATATTCCTACGGCCTGTGATGTGGGGGGCTGAACGCCATGAATGGGTAGCGTTTGACGCCATACATCCCAGATAAGTAAGCTAGGCAAGTAAGGCAGAGCCTCTGTTTCAATTTTGATATGAGGCGCTCGAGGCGGCGTTAAATCGTAAATTTTACACACGTAGCCCAGTATGGTTGTCAATTGGTTCAGTGAAGCGCAAGCCCAGAAGAGGCCATCACATCGCTAGCTATAAATAACTAAAAGCTTTGCTTTGCCGTCATTGACGCGACGAGGACAATCGGGTTGTACCGACCATGCTCCGTTATAAACCTAACCGATCTTTTGCGGATCTATCGTAAGTAAAGGAAGATGAAATGACCAACAAGACCAACATCATTATTGCTGCTAAAAGCCCCATAAACACAGAATTAGAAGCGGGTACAGACTATTTTTGGTGCCGTTGTGGGCGTTCGAAAAGCCAGCCCTTTTGTGATGGTTCCCACACGGGGACTGGCATCGCACCACTTAAATTTACGGTGGAAAAAGACGGCAGTGCCGCACTGTGTCAATGCAAGGCCAGCGCCAACGCCCCATTTTGTGACGGCACGCATACGCAGCTTGGTGCGTTGGACATCGGTGATCCTGCGCCAACCCCCAAATCTAAATCCGATATCCCTACGGCAATTCCCACACCCGAAGAGCCAACTGTCGCGCGCATTCATGAATTAGCAAAAAACGGCCTCTCTAAATTGGGCCATCACGGGGAAATGGGGTCTATGGGGGTTCCGCGTAAAGACCTCCCCCATTGGGATGATATTCAGATATTGCCAGCGCAAATGGCGCGAAAACCACTGCTTGATGAACATCATGTATCAACATCTGTCACCATTGGGCCACGGGCGAAAAAGCCGCTTATACTCGATATTCCTTTATTTGTGTCAGATATGAGCTATGGCGCATTGTCCGAAGAGGCGAAAATTGCTCTTGCGCGGGGCGCGCAAATGGCGGGAACTGGTATATGTTCGGGAGAGGGCGGTATGCTCGCAGATGAACAGGCAGAAAACACCCGCTATTTTTATGAACTCGCCTCGGCTAAATTCGGTTGGAAACCTGAACTGATGGAAAATGTTCAGGCTTTCCATTTCAAAGGTGGTCAGGGCGCAAAAACAGGCACGGGCGGTCATTTGCCAGGCGATAAAGTACAAGGAAAAATAGCCCAAGTGCGTGGTTTAACTCCTGGTCAAGCCGCCATATCACCTGCAACCTTTACTGATCTCGTAACGCCTGCTGATTTCCGTAAAATAGCGGATGAAGTGCGAGAACGTTCTGGCGGTATTCCCATTGGCTTTAAACTCTCGGCCAACCATATCGAAGACGACATTGATTTCGCCTTAGCCTCAAGCGCAGATTACATAATTCTGGATGGTCGCGGCGGTGGCACAGGGGCCGCGCCTCTCATTTTTCGAAACAATATTTCTGTCCCCACCATCCCTGCTTTAGCGCGCGCACGAAAGCATTTGGACAATAAGACAGGCCGTGAAGTCACCTTAGTGATTACGGGTGGTTTGCGTGTAGCCGAAGATTTTGTCAAAGCCATGGCTTTGGGTGCAGACGCAATTGCTCTTTCTAACTCTGCGATGCAGGCGGTCGGCTGTATTGCGGCGCGTATGTGTAATTCCAATAATTGCCCCGTCGGTGTCGCAACGCAAAAACCAGAGCTTCGCAAACGCCTCGATGTTGAAATTGCCGCGCAAAAACTTGCCCGTTATTTCGGGGCAAGTGTTGAGCTAATGCAAGTTCTGGCCCGTGCTTGCGGTCATGACGATCTGTCAAAACTAAACCTCAATGATATTACCACTTGGAAACGTGAAATGGCTCACCTTTCTGGCATTTATTATGGAGGTCTTAATCTGGGGCAGTGACATGAGAGGCTAGAAATTCCCTACAGCTGATAGCAAGGATTAAACCCTCGCCCTTTTTTTTGGGGGCGTTTTCCTAAACCGCAGACCCTCCAACCGTTAAGCCATCAATATATAAAGTCGGTTGGCTATCACCTAATGGACGTGAACTTATCATACTGCGTGTGTCAACAAATGTCCTGCAATGGAAATTGTAAGTGCAATAATTATCAAGACTGTTCTGAACCAGTGCCAATTTGCCCAACGGGTAAGTTCTTCAGCAAGTTCATCGTCCTTAAGGCTATGATCTGCAAAACTTTTATTGGCCTTGTTGAAGTAAATGAAGAATATAATCAGCGCCGATATGCAAAGCGCGGCTGTTACATTCCACGCCAGGTTTTCTCCACGGTTGAGCACCGCCGCTGCAATGGTGAGTACAACAGCCCCCGTTGTTAATGGTGCAAAATAGCGGTAGAGTCTTGGGCCAAGTGTGTTGTGTAGTCCAAAAAACTCAGCAGGTTTCATACGTCGCCAATATGGAACCAAAATCATAGCTTCTGTTAGGAGGCTGCCAGCATAAAGACCCAAAACAAGGGTCGATAGGATGTTGATTGCGTAAATCATTCTTTTCCTTTCGTTGTGTGGGAAAACCACAAGTTAATCAGTTGTAATATTCATCTGTGAGCCCCGTTTTTCACTGTTAATTTCGTCATGAGGTTTAGGGAGAGGTGTCCAGATATTCGTGATGCAGAGAGGCCCTATGCAGCCTTTTACCTTGAGAGTCCCGTTCTCTTGCAAGCGCATACTGGATTTAAAGGTCTTACTGTCTTCGGGATTATAGATGCGCCCGCTTTTCCATTTTTCCTTTCCGCGTGCGTAACCCCAGACAATTGGCACGCCGACCAATGGCCGCGCCCGTAGGGATGTGTTGGCATTACGGGCATCAATGCCTGCCTCTGCAATCATAGGATCAACCCAGACAAGTGCACCACATGGTGTTCCGTCTCCGCAATCCGTGACTTTGATATGAGCGTCCTTGGCTTGGGTAAGCCAGAGTCCGTAGACATCAAGTGTATCTGCATTTGCAGGGGCAGACACTGCTAACGCAATAATGCCGAGCAAGAGTATTTTCATCGTTAACCTTTTTATTATACGCGTATAATTTATTGATTTGTAAGAGTCAATGGTATAAGTCTTAACTGGTCGAGTAGGAGTGAGCTATGAATAAGACAGAGATGAAAACTACCACTATGCGTGGCCGCCCCGCGATTACGGACGCAAAGAGACAGCGCATGCGAAACGAAATCGCAAACATTGCGAAGCAACTTTTTCAGGACGAAGGTTACACCACGATTTCTATGCGCCGCATTGCAAGAGAGATGGGGTGTTCCCCAATGACGCTCTACCAATATTACAACGCAAAAATTGATATACTCCGCACACTTTGGTCTGATGTGTTCAATGAGCTTTTTGATGAATTAGAGGTCGTATCAAGAACGCACACAAACATGCTTCACTGTCTGGGGATTACATATGTCCAGTACTGGCTAGACCATACTGAGTATTATAGGCTTGTTTTTATGACCGATGGTGTCAATCAGTCAGATGTCAGCACTTTTATCGATAGTCCTGAGCTTGTGCAGCGCTTCAGCGTATTCGCTCTGGCAATATCAGGCTCTTTTTCGGAGAAAATAGAGCCTGAAGAGTTGAAGTTGAAGCTCGATGCTTTTCTCTGTTTTTTGAATGGCATTGCCCACAACCAGATTACAATCAGTGGCTATTCTTGGGCGGACCCTGACAAAATGGTCGCAATGGCTGTGAGTGCTGTTACAGATTAGGTTGCATATGTCATAATGATCGCTCAAAATACAAAGTCAGCGGAAATAATTCGAATATCCATTTTTCCTAAACTGCAGAACCCCCAACCGTTAAACCTTCAATATAGAGAGTAGGTTGGCCGACGCCGACGGGGACGCCTTGGCCAGCTTTGCCGCAGACGCCAATACCCGGATCAAGGGCCATGTCGTCGCCGATATGTTTGATCTGGGTCAGTACGGTCGGGCCATCACCGATCAGGGTTGCGCCTTTGATGGGTTCTTCGATTTTGCCATTACGCACGCGGTAAGCTTCGGTACACTGAAAGACGAATTTCCCAGAGGTAATGTCTACTTGTCCGCCGCCAAAGTTTGGCGCGTAAATACCGTCTTTAAGATTGGCAATAATCTCGCCTGCTGGTGTATTACCGCCAAGCATAAATGTATTGGTCATGCGCGGCATTGGTGGGTGGGCAAAACCTTCGCGTCTGCCATTGCCCGTGACGGGAACATTCATAAGGCGCGCATTCATGCGGTCTTGCATATAGGCTTTTAAAATACCGTCTTCGATCAGGACTGTGCGCTCGGTCGGTGTGCCTTCATCATCAATGGTCAGAGAGCCGCGCAAACCTGCGAGTGTGCCGTCATCAACAACGGTTACGCCTTTGGCGGCAATGCGTTCTCCGATCATGCCTGTGAATGCAGATGTACCTTTGCGGTTAAAATCGCCTTCTAGCCCATGACCAATGGCTTCGTGTAAAAGTACGCCTGGCCAACCAGGGCCGAGAACAACGTCCATAGTACCCGCAGGGGCGGGGACAGCTTTCAGATTAACAATCGCGCCACGAATGGCTTCGTCGGCGAGGGACTTCCATGAGGCTTCATCTATAAAGTCTTCATAAGAGGCGCGGCCACCTGTACCAGCATAGCCGTTTTCACGACGACCATCTTTGTCTACCGTGACAGAAACAGAAAGGCGCACAAGGGGGCGAATATCATTATAGCGCTCTCCACCAGCCCGCAGGATTGTAATCGCACGACGTGACGCCGACATTGTAACGCTGACTTGCACAACAAGTGGGTTTTTGGCGCGGCAATAGGCGTCGATAGCTTGTAGTAATTCGACCTTGGGGCCAAATTCTGGGTTATCTGTTGGGTCAATATCTGGATACAGACTTATATTCGTGCGCTTTGGTGATGGAGATTGTACTGCATTCTCATATCCCGCTTTGGCGAGTGTTACGGCTTGCGCCGCACGTTGTAATGCGGCGGGGGTCATATCCGTGCCTTGAGCGAAACCTGTTGTTTCACCCGCAACACAGCGTAGGCCAAAACCGCGACTTGTGTCGAAATTTGCTGTTTTTAAGCGCCCATCATCAAAAGTGAGGGATTCGCTCGCGCCGCGTTCAAGGAAAAGCTCGCCGTCATCGGCGCCCTTTAGGGTTTCATTTGTAATTGTTTCAGCCTGTTGGAGGCTTAATTCGCAGTCTGAAAATAGAAAATCGCTCATAATTGTGAATATCCATAGGAAAAGGCAAAATCTTTTTCTCTCTTTGGCGATTATAAGCTTGTCTTGCAAGCTTTTAGGCAATAATCATGGCGATAATCTGTCTATTAAGCTGGGCGGAACCTATTTTTATGGATCAACACCATCAAGACTGTCCGTGGACAGCAAAACGAAGCGAGGGTATATGCGATTTTCGCCTTTCATGAAGGCCAGTGGGTTAGCAATAGCAACACTGTCTTTTTCAGCACTTACGTGTGTAGGTACGGCATTTGCCGAAAGTAATAAAGATGGCCCAACAGATGGGGATATCGGTTTTCAACGGGCAGTAACACCTGTTATGGAAGCCATTACTGGTTTTAACAATTTTTGGCTCGTGCCAATCATGGTTGGGATTGTTGTACTCGTAACTGTGCTTATGGGCTATATCATGATCCGCTTTCGTGAGAAGGCGAACCCAGAGGCACAAAAATTCTCACATCATACAGGGCTAGAGGTCGCGTGGACGCTTATTCCTGTTGTTATTTTGATGTGCCTTGCTGTGCCAAGTATGAAACTTTTGTATTTCGCTGATGTCGTGCCCGAAGCTGGCCTTGTTGTAAAAGCAACAGGGAATACATGGAATTGGGAATACTCATATCCTGATTACGAAGATAAAGTTGATAGCTTTGTTTCAAATATCGTTGATATTCCGCATACTGAAAAACGTACAGAGGCAGGCGAAGCATTATCACATAAACAGATTATTGCACAAATCGAAGCGCGTCCTGCGGATCAGCCTCGTTTGAATGGTCGTCCATATCTTATGGCAACTGACGCAGCATTGGTTGTGCCAGTGGATACAATCGTGAAAGTTCTCGTAACCTCAAACAATAATCTTCACGCTTTCGCTGTGCCGCAATTCGGCGTCAAAATCGACGCTGTTCCGGGACGTATCAACGAAACATGGTTTAAAGTGAACGTAGGCGAAGAAGGTACATATTACGGTCAGTGTTCAGAGATTTGTGGTGTAAACCACGCCTTTATGCCAATCGAAGTAAAAGTTGTTAGCAAAGCCGAGTTCAAGCGGTGGGTCGCAAATGGCGGCAGTTTTACAGCGCAATATTCACAAAACACAATCCAAAATAAAATAGTGGGTGGCATGCAAACTGCCGCTGCTCAATAAGGAGGTCTGGATGTCCAACTCATACGACCACGATGACGGAAAACCAGGCTTTTTTGCACGTTGGTTTTTTTCAACCAATCATAAAGACATTGGTACGCTTTATCTAATTTTCGGTATTCTTTCTGGCCTTATTGGTGGGTTTCTCTCCTTCCAAATGCGTATGGAATTAATGGAACCTGGTTTCCAAATTTTCGACAACCCACATACATTTAATATGTATGTATCTATGCATGGTCTGTTGATGATCTTCTTTCTTGTCATGCCGTCCTTAATCGGTGGTTTTGGCAACTGGTTCTTGCCATTGATGATTGGCGCGCCTGATATGGCTTTCCCGCGTATGAATAATCTGTCTTTTTGGCTTTTGCCGACAGCGCTTATTTGTCTTCTGATCTCTATGTTTATTCCAGGTAACCCTTCAGGTGACGGTTTTGCGGGTTCGTGGGTTATGTATCCGCCGCTCTCAACGTCTGGGCATTCTGGCCCTGCATTTGACTTTGTGATTATTGGCCTCTTGGCTGCTGGTTTCTCGTCTATCTTTGGTGCGATTAACTTTATCACGACGATCTTCAACATGCGTGCGCCTGGCATGACAATGCATAAAATGCCATTGTTTGCTTGGGGTATATTGGTAACAGCTTTCTTGCTTCTCTTGTCTCTCCCTGTATTGGCGGCGGCATTGTTTATGTTGTTCTTTGACCGTAATGCGGGCACGGGCTTCTTTGACGCAGCAAAAGGCGGCGATCCTGAAATGTTCCAGCATTTGTTCTGGTTCTTTGGGCATCCTGAAGTTTACATCATGATTTTGCCAGCTTTTGGTATTGTCTCCCATATTATTTCAACGTTCAGCCGCAAACCTATCTTTGGGTATCTCGGCATGGCCTATGCGATGGTTTCCATCGGTGTTGTTGGCTTCGTGGTTTGGGCGCATCATATGTATACCGTCGGCATGGACGTCGACATGAAAGCCTATTTCCTCGCGGCGACACTTATTATTGCTGTCCCAACAGGGATTAAAATCTTCTCATGGCTTGCAACAATGTGGGGCGGTTCTATTCGCTTCGCAATTCCGATGCAGTGGGCGCTTGCCTTTATCTTCTTGTTCGTTGTTGGTGGTGTGACAGGCGTGGCTTTGGCCAATGCAGGTTATGACGCAGCCGTACATGATACATATTTCGTTGTGGCCCATTTCCATTACGTGCTGTCTCTTGGTGCCGTATTTGGTATCTTTGCGGGCTTCACATATTGGTTCGGTAAAATGTCTGGATATCTTTATAATAAATATCTCGCGGCGGCTCATTTCTGGTTCTTCTTTATCGGTGTGAACCTTGTTTTCTTCCCGCAACATTTCCTAGGAATGCAAGGCATGCCACGTCGTTATGTTGATTATCCTGCTGAATTTGAATTCTACAATAAAATGTCTTCTTATGGTGCAATCGTGACATTAATCGGTGTTCTCTTCTTCCTTATCTGGGTTGCAGAAGCCTTTATCGTCAAACGTAAAGCGGGTGATAATTATTGGGGTGAGGGCGCGAATACGCTCGAGTGGACATTGCCATCTCCACCACCATTCCATCAGTTCAACACACTACCGCGCATAAAATAAAATGAGCGGTGTTGTAAACCAAAATGCAAATAAGAGAGCCGCATCTTTATCAGATGCGGCTCTTGATTTGTCTGCACCTATAAATGGCGCTGTTGGCGCAGGCCTAGGTCTGGCAGAGCCGCGCGATTTTTACGCACTGATGAAACCTCGGGTTATGTCACTCGTCGTCTTTACCGCAATGTCAGGACTCATCTGTGCCCGTGTGCCGATGAATTTATTCATGGCCATTGTCTCTATCATTTGTATCGCCGTTGGTGCAGGTGCGGCAGGTGCGCTTAATATGTGGTATGACCGCGATATTGACGCGGTCATGAGCCGTACAAAAACACGTCCATTACCTGCAGGTAAAATGTCGAGCCCCAGCGTACTGATCTTTGGTTTGTTTATGTCGTGCTTTGCCATTTTTGGCTTGGTCCTTGCGTCCAACTATTACGCGGCAGGTTTGTTAGCGTTTACGATTTTCTATTATATGGTCATTTACACGATGTGGCTTAAACGCTCTACGCCGCAAAACATCGTGTGGGGCGGCGCCGCAGGTGCATTCCCACCAATGGTCGGTTGGGCCGCAGCCGCAGGCGGCAGTGTTGCTGATCCCGTCTCGTGGGCAATGTTTACCCAAGCTGTACCCCTTGAATCCGTTGTTTTATTCCTCATTATTTTCCTTTGGACACCGCCGCATTTTTGGGCCTTAGCGCTTTATAAGCAAATTGATTATGACAAGGCTGGCATACCGATGATGCCAAATGTTAAAGGTGCAAAATCAACACGCTTACAGATATTCCTCTATGCATTGGCGCTTGCAGCCGTATGTGGCTTCGTGCAATTCACGAATTTGGCGTCTCCATTATATCTCGGCGTTGCTAGTCTTTTGAATTTAGGTTTTGTCGCATTGGCCTTTAAAGTCTGGCGTTCTAAGGCAGGCGAAAAACCTGCGGATAAAGACGAAGCCTCATTATATGAAGTTCGCGCAGGTGACCGTGCGGCGCGCAATCTTTTTGCATATTCAATTTTGTATTTGTTTGCATTGTTTGCTATATTGGCGGCAGCGCAAGTCTTGAAAGGCTAAATTATGTCCTCTGATCCATATACAGCTATCATTATCGACTATGTCGAACCTACGCCAGAAGAGCTAAAAGCACAGAAAAAGCGTAATGTCGCCATTGCACTTGGCCTTGCAGGTTTTATGTGCCTTGTCTTTATGCTCATGTTGATAAAATCTGGTTTTTTCGAGTAATCTGAATGCCAGTGACACCTCCGTCAGATTCTAAAAAAGCAAATGCCAAAGTGGTGAAAGTCACTGTGCTTATCGCTGTGGCTATGTTGGGGTTGGGGTTTGCGTCTAAACCGCTCTACGATACTTTTTGCAAAGTCACAGGCTATGCAGGGACAACACGCGTTGCCCTTGAAACGAGCAAAACCATGCTCGAGCGTGAAATTACCGTGCGGTTTGACGCCAATACGCGTAATGATTTACCGTGGACGTTCAAGCCCGAAGCCGTCTCGGTAAAAGTAAAACTTGGGCAAAACGCTTTGGCTTTCTACACGGCGAAAAACAACTCTGTCGTGCCAATCGTAGGAACGGCCAGTTATAATGTCTCACCGATCAAAGCCGCACCATATTTCTCGAAGGTTGAATGTTTTTGCTTTACTGAACAAAGGCTAGAGCCAGGTGAAGAAGTGCGGATGCCTGTATTGTTTTTCGTAGATACGCTCTTGGCAGAAGATGAAAGACTGGACGAAGTTCAAACAATTACCTTGTCCTATACCTTCCATAATGTGGAAAACCCGGGGGAAGATGCCTATACCAAAGAGGACAGGGAAAAGCGCTTAAATGACTTGCAAAGCGTGGACTTGTCGCAATAACGAGAAAAAGAAGAAAATAAGTCAGAAAATACCAAAAAACTGGCTTCAACATATTGCCGCTAGGCCCTACGAAGGCTATAGCAGTAAAAAATCAATATTCTGGAGGGGCATATGTCCGACCACGCTGTAGAACATGACTATCATTTATTACCGCCAAGCCCATGGCCATTTTTGTCGGGTGTTGCCGCGACCATTTGGGGCGTTGGCATGGTTGCTTTCTTTGCAGGTCTTTATCCTCGCAATGCCGAGAACCCAAATGGCTTAATGGAGTTCTTATTCTCGCGCGGCATGGATATGTTCGGTGCTGATTCATCTGGTGTGTCTAACGGTGGTTGGATATTCTTGTTTTTGGGCTGTGTTTTTGCAACAATCGTCATGATCGGTTGGTGGCGTGATGTGGCCAAAGAAGGCAATACGGGTGATCATACACCGGTTGTGCGAATCGGCCTTCGTTACGGCATGATCATGTTTATCATGCAAGAAGTTATGTTCTTCGTCGGTTGGTTCTGGATGTTTTTCGAATTTATGTTGTTCCGCAAAGAGCGTGCTGGTTGGAATACCGATGTTCTTGAAAGCGCGAGCGCATATCAAGATGGCTATGGCGTAAATGCTGCGGGTAATCATTTCTCAACGATTGACCCTTGGGGCTTGCCGCTCATCAATACACTCGTGCTTCTCCTTTCAGGTACGACAGTAACATGGGCGCATCATGCTTTAATTAAAGGCGACCGTAAATCAGCGGGAACTGGCATTTTGCTGACATTCTTGCTTGGTTTCTTCTTTGTCTTCCTACAAGGGCTCGAGTATAAAGAAGCATTCGTGGAACGTATGACCCATGGTTTCTGGCTTGATTCCAATATTTATGGTTCAACGTTTTTCCTTGCGACAGGCTTCCATGGTCTGCACGTCTTCATCGGGGCAATCTTCTTGTTTGCGATCTGGTTGCGTTTGAAAAACGGTAGCATGACACCAAAACAGCATTTCGGTTTCGAAGCCGCTGCTTGGTATTGGCATTTCGTTGACGTTGTGTGGTTATTCCTCTTCACATTCGTCTATGTCGTCTTTGCACTGAACTAGGGGGCATATGCCCTCATCAGAGCAAGTTGATAAAAGCCAGAGACTGCAAGCAGATCTTCGGGACAAATGTTGCGAAGCTTCAATATTTTCTGGTTTTTTAACATTTGTGTCTGCGTACCAAGCTTACAAATTTAATTCCCATAAAAACGACATTGCCAATGGCCTTGCCGTTTTTGTATTTTTTATCGCGTCAATATTCGTATTTCCATTTCTATTTGCGAATGAAATCAAAAATGAACCACTCATTTGGTTAGCATTCCTTGTGTGTATGCCTTTAATAATAGTCGTTTATTTCGCCGAACAAACAATACAAAATATACAAAAAGTGTCCCATGAAGATTAAATTCAAACCCATGCTCGGCCTGACCATTGCGGTTTTTATCTGCCTTTGCATTTTGCTGACCCTTGGGACATGGCAATATAAACGCTTGATTTGGAAAACGGCACTTATTGAACAGATCAATGAAGCCGCGCATAACCAACCGCTTTCGCATTTGGCGCAAATTAATGCTGGGCTGACAAATGGCGAAGCTTTGGACTTTCGCCGTGTATCACTTGATTTGAATTTCATAGAGCCATCAATGAATAATGGGAACGCATTTCATCTGATGCGTTCCAACGGAAAGTCGTTTTCGTGGCGGCTATATCAACCTGCTGTGCAAAACGGCGACGCCGCCTATGTGGCAACACGAGAGTTTACGGAGATACAAAAAGAAAAGCCCCCTGCAATGCTTGTGGGCGAAAGAAAAATAATTGGCTATGTGCGTCTTGTGCAAAAGGCCAATTGGACAATCCCGAAATCAAAGCCGAAAATCAACCGCTGGTTTGCTTTCAACGCGGCCCCTGAAATATTAAACTGGCAGGGCGACAATAATATTCAAACATCATATTATATCGATCATGTAGAGCAGGTAAGTGATATAAATGATTTGCCTGTACTCATACCAGAGCTTCGTAATAACCATCTCGATTACATGCTAACATGGTATAGTTTCGCACTTATCCTGTTGATTATTTACGCCTTGATCCACAAGAAAAATGGGCGTCTGGGAATAGAAAGATCATAAACCATGTCAAAGCGGGGCCAACTACCGACAAAATTATTCGAACCTTGCGCCGGTGGCGGTGTGTATTTGCGTACACCGAAATGGTCGGATTTCGAGACATGGGTGGAGTTGCGCCGAGAAAACAAAAACTATCTCAAACCTTGGGAACCTAATTGGTCTGATGATTTCCTGACCCGCACGTCTTACCGTACGCGTCTGGCAAATTTTAAAAAAATGATTGCCAATGATAGTGGCTATCCATTCTATGTTTTCAAATCCGCAGACGACAGTCTTGTAGGGGCATGTAATATTACCTTTGTTAAACGTGGTTCGCAAATGTCGTGTAATATTGGGTATTGGATTGGTGAAGAATATTCCCGCAACGGTTTCGCAAGAGCCTCCGTGCGCGCCATTTTACGATTTGCTTTTGAAGACATTGGCTTGCACCGCGTAGAGGCAGCCGTGCGAGAAGACAATATTGCGTCCATTCAATTGCTCGAAAAATTGGGGTTTATCAAAGAAGGCGTGGCGCGTGGTAAATTAAAAATCGACGGCCAATGGCGCGATCATATCATGTATGCCAAGCTCTCATCTGATTAAAGAAGCTCTGCAATGAGACGGCTTTAAGCATTACCTGCCTCAGCAGACAGAAGCTCTGGCGTGATGCCAAGCTTGGCAAGTGCTTGCTTCCATTTGTTGTCATGGTCAGTGCTAAAAATCAAAGCCTCGTCAGCAGGAGCGGTAAACCAGCCGTTTTGCATAATCTCGGTTTCCAATTGCCCTGCGTGCCAACCAGCATAGCCCAGAGCAAGCACAGCAGATTTTGGCGCATTGTCCTTGACAAGAGATTTGAGGATATTTTTACTCGTACTTAACGCCAAGCTCTTGCTGAGTGGTAGCGAGGTTTCAGGATCAAAATAATCACGTGAATGTAGTACAAAACCTCTGTTTTGTTCTACAGGGCCGCCGTAAAGCACTATATTATCTTCATGGGTTACATCGCCATGTATCTCTAAATTTCCAAGCATCTCAGATAGGGAAAGATCATCCTTGGGTCTGTTAATGATAATGCCCATAGCTTGTTCTTGGTCATGTACACACATATATATAACGGTGTTTTTAAAACGGTCATCATTCATACCGGGCCCAGCAATAAGAAATTGCCCAGCCAGATATCCACCAGAATCTTCGTCTGGTGACAAGGGATTATCGAAACTACTTTGTGCATTTAAAACCATAGGCTATGCTTGCGCGAACGGCTTGAAAAATCAAGCCACAAACGAAACCAAAACACGATGGGTGTTTGAAATCGGAGGCTCAGGCCTTGAAATTTCAAAACAAATACCCATATATTATATAAGCGGAGGAAATATGACGATCAAAGTGGGGGACACTTTACCAAGTGTAACATTTATGAATATGGGCCCAGACGGCCCCATTCCTTTAGCAACCAAAGACATATTCGCAGGAAAGCGTATCGCTCTGTTTTCAGTGCCGGGGGCATTTACCCCAACATGTTCCGCGCAACATCTCCCTGGCTTTGTCAAGGATGCAGGCGCGCTACGTGCCAAAGGCATTGACAGTATTGCTTGTGTGTCTGTGAACGATGTTTTCGTTATGGACGCTTGGGGCCGTGATCAAAAAGTAGGCGATGATGTTGTCATGCTTGCTGATGGTAATGCCAGTTTCGCAGACGAAATCGGTCTTGGCCTTGACGGCACAGGCTTTGGCATGGGCAAACGTGCACAGCGTTATGCTATGGTTGTCAATGATGGTGTGGTTGAACATTTATTTACCGAAGAGCCGGGCGAATTTGTTGTCTCCTCGTCGCAATATATGCTTGATGCTCTCTAGGCTATTCGCTTAAATAGATTGTAATTTTTAGGAGGTTGTCATACCACTCGTACCAATATTGTTCTTTGGATTCATTGCACTCTTGCTAATGAAGGCTGTAAAAACCGTGCCAGAAGGCATGGAATACACGATCGAGCGTTTTGGGAAATATACCCATACCCTTACAGCAGGCTTGTCTGTGACTGTGCCTTTCATTGACCGTGTGGGCTATAAAGTGGATATGAGAGAGCGGAAGTTCAATACTGAGTTTTCTGATTTGAAGACCAAAGATAATGCCGAAATTTATAGTACCGCTGATATTTATGTCAGCGTCACGGATTCGTATAAAGTGGCCTATGCAACAGATAATGTAGACCAAACCATTCGTCAAAAAACCGAATTGGAAATGAAGAAACTTGTGAAGTCTATGACGGTGAAAGACATTACGTCACAGGCGGATACGATTGACAAAGCCTTGCTCGCTGCGATCAATCAACACGAATCCACATGGGGAATGCAAGTGCGCTATATAGACGTACACAAAATTTACCCTGTCTAGATCCCTGGTTTAGAGCTATGGTTGGATCCCCGTCTAAAGTAATGGGATGACTGCCATTTGAGATTGTGCACATTGTGTGCTAATTATTAAAAAATAAAAGAGAGAGAAAAATTATGGAAGCACAAATTGTTGCAATCGGCGCCGTATTATTGGCGATCGTTATTTTATTTAAAATTGTTAAAACTGTGCCACAAGGCATGGAATACACAATTGAGCGTTTTGGGCGTTATACGAAAACGCTTAAACCAGGCCTAAGTCTCCTCGTCCCATTTGTAGATAATGTGGGTTATAAAATGAATATGCGCGAGCGTGTTATTGATATTCCGTCTCAAGACGTGATTACCAAAGATAACGCAATGGTTACGGCTGACGCGGTTGTCTTTGTACAAATTCTTGACGCACGCCAAGCCGCGTATGAGGTGAATAATCTTGATAATGCGATTAAAAATCTATGTTTGACGAATGTGCGTACCGTGGTTGGTTCTATGGATTTGGATGAAGTGCTTTCAAAACGTGACCAGATCAATGCCAAGCTATTAGGTGTTATCGATGCCGCGACTGATAATTGGGGTACGAAAGTCACGCGTATCGAGATTAAAGATTTGTCACCACCCGCTGACATCACCCAAGCCATGAACAAACAAATGAAGGCGGAACGTGAAAAACGTGCTGAAATTCTTACGGCCGAAGGTGCAAAACAGTCTGCAATTCTTGTGGCTGAAGGTGAAAAAACATCTGCTATTCGTGAAGCAGAAGGTCGCAAAGAAGCTGCATTCCTCGACGCCGAAGCACGTGAACGTGAAGCGCTAGCCGAAGCAAAAGCGACAGAAATGGTTTCAAGCGCGATTGCAAAGGGTGATATTAACGCGATTAACTACTTTATCGCCCAAGACTATGTAAGTGCTTTTAAAGCGCTTGCCACATCGCCAAACCAAAGCACAGTGATCGTGCCAGCAGAACTAACGGCGTTGGCGTCAACAGTTGGTGGTCTTAGCGCTTTGCTAGAAGCCGGCAAAAAATCAAAAAAATAAACCCCCAGACGAAAACCCCCAAAAAAGGAGAGCCACATGAATACAGAACCAAATGCAATACTACAATTTCTTGAGGGTATGAACGGTGCACGCTGGCTCATCCTCGGATTTATCCTTTTGGTGATAGAAGTTGTGACGGGAACTATGTACTTTTTGTGGATTGCGGCGGCAGCCTTTATCCTCGGTGTATTCATGTTCATCGCGCCTGTATTTGACTGGAGCACACAGCTTATAATCTTCGCTGTCCTCACGGGAATACTCCTATATGTTGGCCATACTCATTTGCGTCCAAAAATGAAAGGCGGCGAGCCGTCTGATTTAAATGATCGGGCGCGTTCTATGGTCGGTATGCGTGTGAAAGCAGTTGCTGATTTTGAAACAGGCCGTGGCCGTGTGCAAGTCGGTGATACCCAGTGGCGTGCACTGATGGAAACTGGTGATGCCAAGGCAGGGCAAGAATTGAGTATTCATTCTATAAAAGGCACAACACTTATTGTCGTGCCCCTCTAGAATTTAGCAATATTGATAGTTAAGAACGGGCTTTATGGCCCGTTTTTTTATGGGCGTTATTTCGGGGGAATTCCGCGACGGGCAAGTTCATCGGCGGCTTCATTGCCCGCGACACCTGCATGGCCTTTGACCCATTTCCACTCAATGTTTTTACCTTCAACAATCGCGTCGAGCCTTTGCCACAAATCTTTATTGATAACAGGCTTTCTATCAGCTTTTTTCCAACCCCGACGTTTCCAGCCATGTATCCATTCTGTGATCCCTTTTTGTAAATAGACACTGTCTGTCCACAATGTGATTTGCCCCTGAAAATCTGGCTTTAAGCTTTCGATTGCCTGAATAGCCGCCATCATTTCCATGCGGTTATTTGTGGTATCGGGTTCACCACCCCAAAGCTCTTTTGTGCGTGAACCAAATTGTAAAAGCGCACCCCAACCCCCAGGGCCAGGATTACCAGAACATGCACCGTCTGTATAAATAACGAGTTGTGATTGTTGTTTGCGTGGCATTATGTCGTCTTTTTTATTTTAGGGGGCCGCAAAAGGGCGGGTAGGCGGAAAATAACATCTTCTTTTGTCACTTCTACATTTTCGACGCTGACTGTATAGCGTTCGCGCATGGCCGCAATTACGCCCTCGGTGAGATATTCAGGTGCGCTCGCACCAGCAGTTAAGCCAACGGACTTTGCCTTAGACACCATGTTCCAGTCAATTTTACTCGCGTCAGAAATCAACACAGCTTCTTTTGCGCCTGCGGTTCTCCCCACCTCGACAAGACGTTGGGAATTTGAGGAATTATGCCCGCCAATGACGAGTAATAAATCACACCGTTCTGCTATGGCTTTCACGGCCGCTTGTCGATTGGTTGTCGCGTAGCAAATGTCTTCTTTGTGCGGCATTTTTATATCTGGAAATCTGGATTTTAATATATTGATAATGGTCGCCGTGTCATCGACAGACAATGTTGTCTGGGTGACAAGGGCGATATTGGCAGGGTCTTTGGCTATGTAGTTTTGCGCGTCCGCGTCTGTTTCGATCAGGGTAATCACCCCGTCTTCCACTTGTCCCATCGTACCAATAACTTCGGGGTGGCCTTTATGACCAATCAGAAGGATTTCTTTGTCTTGGGCGGAATGTCTTTGCGCTTCGATATGAACTTTGGACACCAGAGGACAGGTCGCATCAAGATAAACCATATTGCGAGACTTTGCCTTGGCGGGGATGTTTTTGGGTACGCCGTGTGCGGAAAAGACAACAGGACGGTCATCGGGACAATCCGAGAGGGTATCGACGAAAATAGCGCCCATATCTTCGAGGCGTTCGACCACATGGCGATTATGGACAATTTCATGACGCACATAGACAGGCGCCCCAAATTTAGCAATGGTTTGCTCGACAATTTGGATGGCACGGTCAACACCTGCACAAAATCCACGCGGTGACGCGAGGAGTAGAGCCAAGTTTGGTAAGGATTTTGTTGAATTAAGCGTCATTTTTCTCACTAGACATTAAAAACTCACAAGACATCTCGCCTAACCGTTGCAGTGTTTGGTTTTTGGCGATAAGACATGTAACAGAATTTAGTATGATTTGCCTATAGTTTATGTAGGCTCGCGTGGAAAAACCGATAGGAAATAATATGCGTACATTTGGACTTAAAACGGCTCTTTGCTTTACAGCCGTGTTGGCGCTTAGCGCGACGAGCTTAAGCGCGTGTAAATCCACTAAAGAAATTCTTGCCGTGGGCCAAGCTGTAGAGAAAAATCCTGGGCCATGCCCCGAAGCATTTGCACTTTACGAAGCCTCGCGTTTGGTCGAATTTCATGGTGCGGAATCATATTCCAAGGTTGGGTTTACGGCTGAAATCGAAAAAGTACGTAGTCTGTGTCGTTACTTTGGTGGAAACCCTATCGACGCAGATTTAGAGCTTGATATTTCTTTTGGACGCGGCCCTGCTGCAACAAGCAATACTGCCACATATGAATATTTTGTCGCTGTTACGCGTAAAAATATTGACGTCATTGAAAAACAAATTTTCCCGATTACAATTACATTCCCCGAAGGTGTAAATGTTGTCACCGTTACGGAAAAAGTTGGAAAAATCATCATACCGCGTGCAAATGACACAACGTCGGGAGCAAATTTTGAAATCATTGTTGGCTTTGAACTTACACAAGAACAAATAGCATTTAATGCGGACGGCAAACGTTTTCGTGTTTCTGCCGGCCAAGAATAACAGGCTTGAATAACATCAAGCGTAAATTCAAAAATAAATAAAATTAAGAATACTGCTATGTCTAAACATTCTCAATCGGTCTTACAGATATTAAATACGCATGTTGAAGCGGCTTTTTCGGCGCTTGATTTACCAGTGGAATATGGTCGTGTTGTCGTAGCGGGCAAGCCAGATATAGCGCCGTTTCAGTGTAATGGGGCGTTGGCGGCTGCAAAATTTGCTAAAAAATCACCGCGTGATATTGCCCAAGCCGTCGTTGAAAAACTTGAAAACATTGCAGATATTGCAAAAGCAGATATTGGTGGCCCCGGTTTTATCAATCTTACACCTGCACAGAGTTTAGTGCATACACGCGCAAACGGGCTCGCCGCGAGCGAGACAACAGGCGCACGCCACGCAGAGGTGACAAAGAAAATTATCGTAGATTTCGGCGGCCCAAATGTTGCTAAACCTATGCATGTCGGGCATTTGCGTTCCTCTGTGATTGGTGATTGTTTGCAACGTCTTTTGCGTTTTCGTGGGCATGATGTGGTGAGCGATATCCATCTTGGTGATTGGGGCTTGCAAATGGGCCATTTGATTACAGAGTTGAAATATGAACAACCTGATTTAATTTATTTTAACGCCGATATTACAGAGGGTTACCCTACGACGTCGCCTGTTGATATTGATGACCTTGCGCGTTTATATCCCCAAGCCAGTATCAAAGCCAAAGAAGACGCAGACCGTATGGTGCTCTCGCGTACAGCGACCTCCGAACTTCAAGCAGGCCGTGCAGGTTACCGTGCCCTCCTCAACCATTTTATCGAAGTTTCGATCATTGCTTTGAAAAAAGATTTTGGCGCACTTGGTGTTAATTTTGATTTGTGGAAAGGCGAGGCGGCTGTTGACCCACTTATCGCCCCTATGGTTGCAAAGTTTAAAGCAGATGGTTTCGCCGAAGAAAGCGAAGGCGCGCTCATTATCCGTGTGGCCGAAGACAGTGATAAAAAAGAACTACCGCCGCTTATCCTTATTTCAAGCGCAGGGGCAGCCCTCTACGCAACAACGGATTTGGCAACGATTCAAGATCGCCGTGACACTTTAAACCCTGATACTATTCTCTATGTTGTTGATTTTGGCCAATCATCGCATTTTGAGCAGGTTTACCGCGCAGCTGGGAAAACGGGTTTATTTCCAAAAAAAGACCTAGAGCATATTAAGTTTGGCACAGTAAACGGTACGGACGGCAAACGCTTTCGTACCCGTGCAGGCGGCGTAATGCGTTTGTCTGATTTATTGTCCCAAGCAAAAGACGCGGCCACCAAACGTCTGGACGAAGCTGGTCTCGCGGCCGATATGGACGCAACAGAGCGCGCCGAAATTGCGCGTATGGTCGGACTTGCGGCGATTAAGTTTTCTGATTTACAAAACGTGCGTACCACCAATTATATTTTCGACTTAGAACGGTTTACATCGTTTGAAGGCAAGACGGGGCCATATCTTTTATACGCCGCCGTTCGCATTAAATCCCTATTGCGTAAAGCAGAAAAAATGGGTGTTGTGGTGGGCGAGATCACGCCAGAAGCCGACGCCGAGAAAAAACTGGTATTGACGCTTGATAGTTTCAACCGTGCATTGGCCAATGCAGAAGAAAAACGCATGCCGCATATTTTGTGTGACCATGTCTATAGTCTCGCACAGGCTTTTTCTAAATTTTATGCGGACTGTCATATCCTTGCGCCTGAAACGCCAGACACTGTGAAATCATCCAGATTGGCATTGGCGGCACTGACATTACGTCAACTTGAGCTTGGACTCGACATTCTTGGTATCGAAGCGCCAGAGCGTATGTAGGCTCTCTTTGCCCCTTTCTTGTAAAATTTGTGATTTTCGTGTAGCTTGCACCCAAAAAACGGGAGCGAATTTATGCAAAAAAATGAAGATGTTGCAAAGCATTACGAACATGGCAATTTACTGGGCGCGATTGAAAATGCAATTGCGGTTTTGGGGAAAACCAAAAACAATGTCACAATCCATGATTTAGCACCCGTTGACGAGTTTCACATTGGCGGACGTGCCGCGAGTGAACATTTTTTAGCACACCTTGCTTTTGATAAAAACATGCATGTACTTGATATTGGTTGTGGCCTTGGCGGCGGCGCACGTTTCACGGCAAAGGAAACAGGTGCACGGGTTACAGGTATTGATTTAACCAAAGAATATATCGAAACGGGCCAAGTCTTATCCACTTGGGTGAATTTAGAAAAACAAGTGCATTTGCAATGCGAAAACGCAATGGCCATGTCATTTCAAGACGCATATTTCGACGGTGCCTATATGATGCATGTGGGCATGAATATCGAAGATAAAACGGCTTTATTTAATGATGTTTTCCGTGTTTTGAAAACAGGGGCGAAATTTGGTATTTATGACATTATGCAAACGGGGGCAGGGAATATAGCTTATCCTGTACCGTGGGCGGCGGGGCGACCAACAAGCCATCTCGTGAGTATGCAAGGATATATCGAAGCCTTAGAAGCTGCAGGATTCCAGATCATTCAAACAGAAAATCGGCGTGATTTTGCATTAGATTTTTTCAAGAAAATGAAGGCAAAGACGCAAGCCAATGGTGGCCCGCCTCCATTAGGTCTCCATACATTAATGCAAGCCAGTACGGCTGAAAAAATCACCAACATGGTTGGGAATATTAGCGCGGGCTTGATTGCCCCTATCGAAATTATAGTGCACAAACCATAAACGCGACACAATGCCGATAATACCACGCATAATAATATTCCGCATAAGGGTTTGACTCTGGAGCCTGATACTTTATTTAATGCTCAACACGGAGCATTATACTCCGAGTCTATATTTTCCTCGCGGGAGAGAGCTAAAACTTAAATATTTTAGTCGCCGAAGGAGCAATGTCCCGGAAACTCTCAGGCAACAGGGACCGCTTGGAAAACAACATGCTGGAAAGTAGAGGGCGACCTCTCACCGAAGGAGTAAGCAGATACGTCGATAATGACGGTCATGTGAAACTCTCAGGTCTGACGACAGCGGGGCATGGAAGCCAAGGCATCGTCCTGCTTCCTGCTTAAGGTCGGGTAAAAAATGTCAGAAGAAATACATTCAGAAACAAAACAAACACCTCTCTATGATTTTCATGTTGGGCTTGGCGCGAAAATGGTACCATTCGCAGGTTATGATATGCCCGTGCAATATCCGCTCGGCGTGATGAAAGAGCATCTGCATACACGTGAAAGCGCAGGTCTTTTTGACGTGTCTCATATGGGGCAAGCTTTCTTGATCTCCGAGGACGAAAAATTCGAAACTGTCGCCGCTTTTCTTGAAACATTAGTCCCCTGTGACGTGAAAAGCCTAGAAGCTGGTCAACAACGCTATACCCAATTTCTAAATGCGGACGGCGGTATTATGGATGATCTTATGGTCACACGCCTTGGCATGGAAGGGTATACACATGCAATTTACATCGTTGTGAATGCAGGCTGCAAAGACGCTGACTATGCCCATATCGAAAAGCATTTACCAAAAGGGATTAGCTTAAGCATTAAAGAAAATTTGGCATTGATCGCGCTTCAAGGCCCCAAAGCACCTGCCGTGATTGCCCAATATCTACCAGAAGCCCTGACCCTGCCATTTATGAACTCGCTTGATACGGTAATTGACGGAATGTGGGTGCATATTTCTCGCTCTGGTTATACGGGCGAAGACGGCTATGAAATTTCTGTCAAAAATGATGATGTTGTAAAATTGGCCGCGCTATTGATGAGCCATGACGAGGTTGAAGCCATTGGCCTTGGTGCACGTGATAGCTTGCGCCTTGAAGCAGGGTTGTGTTTGTATGGTCATGACCTTGATACGACTACGTCGCCAATAGAAGCAGGCCTGACATGGTCTATCCAAAAAAACCGCCGCGAAGAAGGTGGGTTTTTAGGCGCGAAACGTGTGCAAAAAGAATTGGCAGAACGCCCGTCACGCCGCCGTGTCGGGATCAAACCCGTTGGCCGCGCACCTGCACGCGAAGGCACAATTATTCAAAACATGGACGGCAAAGATATCGGCGTCATCACATCTGGCGGTTTCGGCCCCTGTGTCGAAGGCCCTGTGGCTATGGGATATGTAAAACGCAAATACGCAAAAACAGGTACGGAAATACAATTGATTGTGCGTGGGAAAGCTAAGCCTGCTCACACAATAAAACTGCCTTTCGTGCCCAACAATTTTTACCGTGGTTAATACCACATCAAGAGGCGAGGAGCGCGTAGCGCGACCGGGAATGTATAAAAGGAGATAATGATGAAATATACGCAAGATCATGAGTGGATTAAAATAGAGGGTGATATCGCGATCGTGGGCATTTCTGTCCATGCGGCGAAAGCACTGGGCGATATTGTATTTGTAGAAGTGCCAGAAGTGGACGCCGAATTTGAAAAAGGCGACGACGCTGCGGTTGTTGAATCTGTAAAAGCCGCGAGCGAAATTTACGCACCGCTTTCAGGTACAATTACGGCTGTCAACGAAGCGCTCGAAGACGCGCCTGAAACTGTAAACTCGGATCCAGAAGGTGAAGGTTGGTTCTTTAAAATCAGTATTTCAGACACCTCCGACCTCGAAGGTCTTATGGACGCAGACGCTTACGCCGCGTTTCTTGAAACGCTTTAATACCTCACGGGGCATGTGGCGCCTGCCTATATTCTTGCTCTTTGAATGATGAAAAAATAAAGGTTTTTTATGCGATATTTACCGCTAAATACAAATGACCGAAATGCCATGTTGGACGTGGTCGGGGTCAGATCTATTGATGACTTGTTTTTAGATGTGCCGAAGTCGGCGCGTATTGATGGCCTCATCGATTTGCCAACGCACCAAACAGAGGCGCAAGTTGACGCGGCAATGACGGCCCTTGCAGGTAAAAACCGCGCGGCAGGTGCTGGCCCGTTTTTCATTGGCGGCGGCGCGTATCGCCATCATATTCCCTCAAGCGTAGATCATCTGATCCAACGTTCAGAATTTCTAACCGCCTATACACCTTACCAACCTGAGATTTCTCAAGGCACATTACAGGTCTTGTTCGAATTTCAAACACAAGTGGCTATGCTTACGGGTATGGAGGTTGCGAACGCATCTATGTATGACGGCTCGACCGCGTGTGGGGAGGCTGTGCTCATGGCATGTCGCGCAAAACGTCGCAAGAAGGCCTATATTGCCAGCGGTGTTCACCCACATTATTCTGCAACGACAAAGAACGTATGTAAGTTTCTTGATATTACACTCGACATCGCTCCGTCCGCACCAAGTCGGGATAGCGCCGTTCTTGAAAACCTTGATAAAGACACGGCGGCAATCGTTGTACAGTCACCAAATGTATTTGGCGAAATCGTTGATTTAACCCCATACGCCGAGGCCGCACACGCTGTTGGTGCGCTCTTGATTGCCGTATTTACAGAGCCTGTTGCCTTTGGCGCGATTAAAAGCCCCGGTGAAATGGGCGCAGATATTGTCGTTGGCGAGGGTCAGTCTATCGGCGTGGGCTTGAATTACGGTGGCCCATATGTTGGTCTATTTGCCTGTCGCCAAAAGCTTGTGCGTCAAATGCCGGGTCGCGTGTGCGGCGAAACCATAGACGCAGAAGGTAATCGTGGTTATGTGCTCACGCTTTCAACGCGCGAACAACATATTCGCCGCGAAAAAGCGACCTCAAATATTTGTACAAATTCTGGTTTGTGCACAGTCGCATTTTCTATTCATATGAGTTTGCTGGGAGAGGCTGGGCTTCGTATTCTCGCGCAAATCAATCATGAAAAAGCGTGTCAGCTAGCTGATATGTTGAGCGCAATTGATGGTGTTGAACTTGTCACAGATACGTTTTTTAACGAGTTCACTTTGCGCTTGCCCAAACCTGCACATGAAGTTGTGGAAGCTATGGTCGGCAATAATGTACTTGGCGGTTTGGCGGCCTCACGTTTGATGAAGGGGCAAGATGATTTACTCATTGTCGCGGCAACTGAAACCAATTGCGATGAAGATATGAATGCCTTTGTGTCTGCACTGACGGAGGCATTGTCATGAGTGTTATGAACAATCAAGGGCGTCAAACAACGCCGACACAGACCGCAGTAAACGAAGTCGAAACCGTTTCTGGGAACAAAGGTTTGTCGCAACGTGAACTCCTCATCTTTGAAGTGGGAACACCTAGACGAACAGGCGTAGATTTTCCAGAACGTATAGGCACGAAAAACCGCCTCGGCGGACAAGAGCGCACATCTGAAATCGGACTTCCTGGATTGTCAGAGCCAGAAATCATGCGTCATTATGTACGCCTCTCACAAAAAAATTACGCAATCGATTTGGGCGTGTATCCACTTGGCTCATGCACAATGAAACATAATCCACGCCTGAACGAAAAAGTTGCACGCCTCGCGGGATTTGCAGATCTACATCCTTTGCAACCACAAAGCACAACGCAGGGCGCGATTGAACTTATGGGCACACTCGCCCATTGGATCATGACCCTTACGGGCATGCCTGCGGTGGCTATGTCACCGAAAGCAGGCGCACACGGCGAGCTTTGCGGCATGATGGCAATTCGCGCCGCACTCGACGCCAAAGGTGCAGACCATAAACGGCGCGTTCTCGTGCCTGAATCTGCTCATGGTACGAACCCTGCGACAGCCGTTCAGTGTGGCTTTACCATTGATTCCATTCCTGCAACCGATGATGGTCGTGTGGATATGGACGCATTGAAAGCAAAACTTGGTGATGATGTTGCAGGTATTATGCTGACCAATCCAAACACATGTGGTTTGTTCGAACGCGACATTATTGAAATAGCAGAGCTAATTCACGGTGTCGGCGGTTATTTTTATTGTGACGGTGCGAATTTTAACGCACTGGTTGGCCGTGTACGTCCCGGTGACCTTGGCATTGACGCTATGCATCTTAATTTACATAAAACATTTTCAACACCACACGGGGGAGGTGGCCCAGGCGCTGGCCCGACTGTGTTGTCTGATGCTTTGTCTCCTTTCGCGCCAGTGCCGCGCATTGAGCAAGAAGGCGATACATGGAAACTTGTCGAAGATGTTGAAGACGCCGATGGTGACAGCTTTGGTCGGATGACGGCCTTCCATGGTCAAATGGGCATGTTCACACGTGCGCTGACATATATGATGAGCCACGGGAGTGATGGCCTTAAGCAAGCAACTGAAGACGCTGTGTTAAATGCCAATTATATTCAAGCGTCCCTCAGCGACGTGATGTCACCAGCATTCGGTGGTATTTGCATGCATGAGGCATTGTTTGATGATAGCTTCCTCAAAGGATCTGGCGTGGAAACACTCGACTTTGCCAAGGCGATGATTGATGAGGGCTATCATCCAATGACAATGTATTTCCCATTGGTTGTTCACGGCGCAATGCTGATCGAACCTACAGAGTCCGAGAGCAAGGCGGAACTTGACCGTTTTATCGCAGTTATGCGTTCACTCGCGCAAAAAGCAGTTTCTGGTAAGCATATTGATATGTTTAAAGCTGCGCCAATATATGCACCTCTGCGTCGTCTTGACGAAACACAAGCGGCACGCAAGCCTGTACTAAGGTGGACATCGCCCGAAGCGTAATTGCGGTTAAAATTATTTCGCAAACAGCCTTGCTCGAAATCGTTTCGTGATTTTGAGCATGGGCTGCTCTGCTAATTTATGTACGCAGCCTGCGACAAATATACTGCCAACCACCATTAGGATGAGGACAAGCACATTGTCTATGAGGCCGTCTTGCGTAAACTTATGCCATATGCGCCCCATCACCGTTAAACTTAACACATGGGTCAAATAGAGGGCGTATGACCAATCCCCGAGCGTTTGACTATAGAGCGGGAGTTTGGATTTTATACTGGCAAGGCCGTATACAGTAAGGGCGCAAGGCAAGGTGAAATAGAGTGCGCGATCATAGGGGACTTCTGTCATGCCCTGAACTGACAAACTTAAGAGAATTATCGGTAATATCCAAAGTATAGCAGCGAGGATCAGGCTTGTACGCGCAAAGCCCCCCTGATATTTGTGATAGAAAATACCTGCGACCGCACCTCCAATAAATTCGAAACTTAAGGGGCTAAAGAGAATGGCACGGACGGGGCCAAGTTTATCATATCCTAATTGCTGACCAATGATGAGTGCCCCAAACCATATGAGCATAAATGGTACGAGCCATTTTCGTTTGAATACAAGCGCGAATGCGAAGACAATGTAAAACCCCATTTCATGAATTAATGTCCAACCAACTCCCAATAGAGGGATGCGTGTATCAGGGTAAAGCAAGAATGATTTTAAAAAATTCGGCGCGGTTGAAACGCTTGAAAAGACCATGTCAGGCCGCCAGAGGTAAAGAACAAACAAAGGCAGGCTGATCAACCAATATAGAGGGTAGATACGTGTGATCCGCGCAAAGAGGAATTCTGTACTTGCGCCAAGGCCGCGCTTACAGCCTATGGCGACATGAATCATGATGAAACCTGAAATGACAAAAAACAAATCAACGCCAACCATCCCGAAACTGGCAAAACTATTGAGTAGAGTATCAGGGGAGTATTTTTGTTCGATGATATAGAGGTGCGAAATAACCACAAGCAATGCCGCAATACCGCGCAAGGCTTGGATATTGCCGAGATGTTGTCTTTGCTGTGGTGTTTCTATACTCATCAATATTCCATAAAAAAACAGATACCGCCATTATGGAGATACCTGTTTTTGAAATCGAGTGAAAGCGTAAAATGTCTTAGTTTAAGACTTTAGCCATTTGCGCAATACCGTCTTTGATGAGCGCGCTATGATCAGCTGTTTTGAACTGGTCACGAATGATTTGTTCCGCCGCTTTGGTGGCTAAATCAACGGCGCGTGTTTTCACATCTGCCATGGCTTGTGCTTCTGCATTGGCAATTTTTGCCTCGGCAAGTTCTGCACGACGTGAATCCGCTCGCTTAGATTTTTGCGGGCTTGAACAGCCATTGAATCTGCATCTTTACGCGCTTGCTCAACAATAGATTTGGCCTGTTCTTCAGCTTCGGCTTGTTTGCGTTGGTAGGAGGCAAGCAGGGCTTGCGCTTCTTCGCGAAGGGTACGAGCATCATCTAGTTCTTTACGAATATTATCCGCACGTTCATCTAGGGATTTACCGATAGTTTTAAATACGCCTTTATAGACGGCGGCGGCAATAATAATACAAAGTGCGATAAATACCCAAATTGTTGGGTGCGCAAAACTAAAATCAAAATGCACAGCGCTCTCCTAATTCTGAGCTTTAACGGCTTTTGCCGCTACAGCGAGTGTAATTTTACCAGCAAAAAGTTTCTCAACGAGAGACTTGGCTGTATCTGTGGCGATATCATCAACATTAGCCAACGCCGCTGTACGAAGTTTGCGGATTTTAGCTTCTGCAGCTTCCATTTGCTTGGCAACGTCTCGCTCTGATGCTTCCATCTCGGCGTCAATTTCTGCATTAATGCTGGCGCGGGTTGTTTCCGCGACATTGTGTGCTTTTGCGCGTGCATCTTTCAATGATTGCTCATAAGCAAGTTCGGCTGATTCTGCTTCACGTTGCATACGTGCCGCACCATCAAGATCATCCGCAATACGATTGCTACGATCTTCAAGAATACCGCCTAAACGGGGAAGGAATACTTTGGCCAACAACAAGAGTAGCAAGCCAAAGACAATAAACAGCCAAAAAAGCTGTGAAGAAAAAGTGCTGACGTCCAACGGTGGAAATACAGCTTTGCCGTGTTCTGCTGCGTGTTCACCGTGTTCGGTAGCTGGCGCAGATGCAGCCATAAAGATGGTATAAGCGTTCATCGCACTTTTCCTTAATGGGTTTCTTAAATCGAGAGCTTATTAAACTGCGAAAAGCAGCAAGAAAGCGATCAAAAGTGAGAAAATGCCAAGAGCTTCAGTAACCGCGAAACCGAAGATCAAGTTACCGAACTGACCTTTAGCTGCTGATGGGTTACGAATTGCGGCTGAAAGATAGTTGCCGAAAATGTGGCCAAGGCCAACGCCCGCACCGATCATGCCTGAACAGGCTAGGCCCGCACCGATTAGTTTTGCTGCTTCTGGTTCCATAATAATTCTCCTATTTGGTTGGTTAGCAGTTAATATAAGTAATGTGCTTAGTGTCCAGGATGCAGAGCATCATTGATATAAACGCTCGTCAAAATAGCGAACACATAAGCTTGTAAAAAAGCGACGAGGATTTCGAGAGGCATCAAAGCCACAGTCATGATGAATGGCAAGATTGCTGTCATTTTTGCAGCGCCAGCAAGGGCGGCAAACATCATGATAATAAAGCCCGCAAAAAGCTTAAGCATTATATGCCCAGCTAACATATTCGCCCAAAGACGAATGCCGTGTGAGAACGGACGGGATAAGAAAGAGATAACTTCAAGTAAAACAACCAATGGCAAAATTGCGATAGGGACGCCTGAAGGAACAAAGAGTTTCAAAAATTTGAATCCATGCTTCCAAATGCCAACGACAAGCACTGTCGTCATAACGCTCATTGCGAGAGCAAAGGTTACGATAATGTGTGATGTTGTTGTGAAAAAGAATGGGATAAGGCCAAGAACATTGGCGAAAAGGATGAACATGAACAAAGCGTAGATGAATGGAAAAAACTTCAACCCATCACGTCCAGCTGTAGAGCGGATCATGTCGGCGACAAATTCATATGAAATTTCCGCCATTGATTGCAACCGTCCAGGAATAATGGAACGTTTTGTTGTGCCGAGGAATAAAAACAAACAGATGCATAATGAACCAACAACCATCATCAAGGATGAGTTTGTGAAGCTAATGTCATATTTGCCGATAGAAAGGTCCACAAGTTTGTGAATCTCAAATTGTGCAATCGGATCTAAACCATCTGCCATATGGGCCTCTTTATGCTTGCGGAACATTCCGCCTTGTATCTCGTAAACCTAACTTTCGTCGACGTCTACACTCATTTCTCTGGCAAGGCGCACAATATTGCGTGTACCCGCTGTAAAACCTAATATAATGCCCACTAACATGCCCCAAGGAATGCTCCCGACAAAATAATCAAAACACCATCCTAATGCACCACCGACAATAACTGCGGCAGAGAACTCACTTGCATAGCGTACACCGACTGCCCAATTTGTACGGTCCTCTTCAATTTCCGGACTATGGGCATCTTGTGCGGCTTTGACTTTTTTGCCAAGCGCTTCAAGTGCATCATTATCCTTGTGTGAAGACAAATTTTTTCCGTTCAGACATAGTAATCGACTCATAAGATGGTCACCCATCAAACGCGCG